>NGFL01000018.1 GCA_002215665.1 candidate division TA06 bacterium JGI_Cruoil_03_38_101
ATCTCAAAAAGAACCAATTTGAACAGAATCTCAAAAGACACTCATTACGATGTCTATCTCGGCTTCCCGTTTTAGTTAAAATTATTTTCTTCCTGTAGTTCTTTTTATAAAGTGATGGAACCATTCTCACTCCTTTGGGGTCTAAATAAGAAAAAGAATAACGAAGGGGGGAAATTTATATGAAAAATAAAAAAAAATTTTTTATTATAATTGTTATTGTAGTTTTTATTGGTATTGGTCTCTCGTTGCTCAGAGTAAGAAGAAATTCGAATTCAGAAAGGCATTTTGAGTTTGCGCAAGTGAAGCGGGGAAATCTGGAAAAAATAGTTTTGGGGACAGGCACTCTTGAGCCTGTAGCAAAAGTGCAGGTTGGCACCCAGGTCTCTGGACGCATTGAAAAAATATTCGTGGACTTTAATGATAAAGTCAAAAAAGGGCAAGTTTTGGCAGTTTTGGATACCACTTCATTAGCGGCTAATCTTAGAGATGCGAAAGCAAATCTACGAAGAGCAAAAGCGGAATATGATCTTTCTTTATTAGAATATGAGAATAATCAAAAATTGCATAATAAAGGTTTGATTTCCGATTTTGAAATGAATACGAGCAAGGTTGATAAGGAAAAGGCTAATGCGTCTCTATTAGCTGCTCAGTCAAATTTGGACCGAGCTGAACAGAATCTTAACTATGCGGTTGTAATTTCGCCTATTGATGGAACTGTTATAAACCGGAGTATTGAACCCGGCCAAACAGTTGCCGCAAGCTTTCAAACGCCTAATCTTTTCCTGATTGCAAAAGATCTATCACAAATGGAAATGCACGCTCTTGTTGATGAAAGTGACATCGGGGAAATAAAGGAATCTCAAAAGGTTCGTTTTACGGTGCCAACTTATTCTAAAGAGACTTTTAGCGGTTTTATAAGAGAAATAAGGCTTCAGCCAACGACTGTTCAGAATGTTGTTAATTATACAGTTGTTGTGGATGTCAAAAACGATAAAGGTTTACTTCTCCCAGGGATGACAGCTGATGTCGATTTTATAGTTGAACAGAGGGAAAATGTTCTCCTGATCCCTAATTCTGCTATTAATTTTCAGCCAACTCCTGAGATGAGCGCTGAATTTCTAAAAAATATGAAGAAGGAAATGGCTGCCCTTCCAGATTCTCAAAGAAAAAAGCCAAAAGACCTTGCAAGACTCTGGTATCTGGATGAGAAAAATAACCTTAGAGTTATGCCAATACGCACTGGAGCAACCGATGGAAAACAAACTGAAATAAAAAACCTCAATATAAAAGAAGGAATGAAATTCATCAGTGGTATCCTAAAACAGGTTAATTCAAACACCAAACAAAAGACAGAGACCTTTAGAGGTCCCCCAAGACGTTTGTTTTAGGATTTAATATGAAAACAATAATAGAGATGAAAAAAGTTTCAAAAGTTTACGATCTGGGAGATGTTGCTGTGAATGCACTAAGGGGCATTAACATAGAAATAAAAAGAGGGGAGTTTGTTGCTGTTATGGGAGCCTCTGGTTCTGGTAAATCAACACTGATGAATATTATTGGGTGTTTGGATCAGCCTACAACAGGTGATTATTATCTTGATGGTGTAAATATTAATGATCTTTCCAGTAACGAATTAGCTGATATACGAAATCAAAAGATTGGATTTGTATTTCAGGTTTTTAATTTACTTCCTCGGACTTCTGCTTTAGAAAATGTAGAACTTCCCCTTCTTTATGATCGGTCTGGCTTGGCCAAAGATCCCAGGAAAGGGGCCACCTGGGCTTTGAATCGTGTTGGATTGGGGGATCGTATATCTCACGAACCTCATCAACTTTCAGGGGGTCAGCGTCAACGTGTTGCAATTGCAAGAGCTCTGGTAAATCAACCCGAGATAATTTTAGCGGATGAACCAACCGGTAATATTGATACCCGAGCATCAATCGATCTATTGTCAGTTTTTCAGAAATTAAATGACCAGGGAAATACAATTGTTCTTGTGACTCACGAAAAAGATATTGCAGAGTATGCAAAACGAATTATAAACTTGAGAGATGGTTATATTGTAAACAAGAAAATTGTAAAAAAACGGCGTAGCGCCTTGAATGATTTAGAAAATTGGCAGGATGAGGAAGAAAAGATTCAAGTTGATTACGAGAAGTAAAGATGAAATGGAAGAATATATTTTTGATTGCTTTTAGAAGCATCCTTAAAAATAGGATGAGAAGTCTCCTTACTTCTCTGGGGATTGTTATTGGTGTCTGTTCCGTAATCGTTATGGTAGCAATAGGAGAGGGGTCTCAGGCAAAGGTGAAAGAGCAAATTAATTCACTTGGCACGAATCTACTTATTATTTTCCCTGGTATAAGTCATGCCGGTGGAGTTAGCAGGGGAGCTGGCAGTCTAAACCGACTTAGTCTTGATGACGCTGAAAAAATTGCAGAGGAAGCTAAATACATCGATGCTGTCTCTCCTATGGTAATGACAGGTGCTCAAGTAATTGGGGGTGGTAATAATTGGATGACTTCTATTAATGGCGTTTCCATTGATTATCCCAAAATTCGGGATTGGGAGCTTGCTTCTGGAGAATTTTTTACAGAACAGGATATTCGCTCAAGGAGGAAAGTTGCTGTTCTTGGAAAAACTATAGCTGATAACCTTTTCCCGGGGCAAGATCCTATCGGAGAGAGGATAAGAATTCGAAACACGCCTTTCAAAGTGATCGGCGTTCTTAGCGAGAAAGGCCAAAATGCAAGAGGTATGGATGAAGATGATCTGGTACTTGCCCCATCCACAACCGTTTTGTATCGCTTGAAAGGTAGACGTTGGGTCAACATGATTTTTGCCAGGGCAGCCTCTGCAGACCAAATGGACGCTGCTAAGAAAGAGGCAGAGAACCTACTTCGAGAGTCTCATCGAATAGAGCCCAAAGAAGAAGACGATTTTGGGGTTCGAGATCAAACAGAGATTATTCAGATGGCAACAGAAACATCTCGAACGTTGACATTATTATTAGGTGCCGTTGCCGCAGTTTCCTTGATAGTTGGCGGAATTGGCATAATGAATATTATGTTAGTTTCAGTAACAGAAAGAACAAGAGAAATTGGGATCAGGCTATCAGTTGGAGCCAGGAATACTGATGTTCTTGTACAGTTCCTTACAGAAGCGGTTGCACTCAGCTTGACCGGTGGTTTGATTGGAATTATGCTTGCCAATTGCGTAGCTTTTCTCTTAAACAGATTTACAGAGCTGAATCCTGTAATCAACCCTGGAATTGTTCTATTATCTTTTGCCTTTGCAGCTGTTGTGGGGATATTTTTTGGCTTCTACCCTGCCCGTAAAGCCTCAAATCTCAATCCCATAGATGCTCTCAGGTATGAGTAACAATACCAACTCCTCTTGACAATAAATAAGGTTTTCATATTTTACATTTAAATGCGCCTGTAGCTCAACTGGAAAGAGCGGCGGACTACGGATCCGCAGGTTGGAGGTTCAAATCCTCTCAGGCGTATTATAATTACAAAAATTTAGATGAAAAAATTAGATAATGAAAGATGGATGAGAGAGGCTTTAAAGGAAGCAGAGCATGCTCTGGAAAATGGGGAGGTTCCTATTGGTGCAGTTGTTGTTAAGGGTGGGGCTGTCATTGGAAGGGGATGGAATAGAAAAGAGGGCTTAAAGGATCCTACTGCTCATGCTGAAATTATAGCCATATCTGCAGCTGCCAATTCTATTCATGATTGGAGATTAAAAGGAGCTATCCTTTATACCACTGTCGAGCCCTGCCTGATGTGCGCAGGTGCAATCCTACAAGCAAGGCTGGATGGAGTCGTATTTGGAGCAAGGGATGAGAAATTCGGATCCCTTGGATCTGTGATGGATATAAGAAGTAAAAAATGGAACTGGAAGTTTGAAGTTGTTCCGGGTGTTCTTGAAGAGAAATCATTGGAGCTACTTAAAAGATTTTTTAAAAAGAGGAGGGATGGCTGAGTGGCCAAAAGCGCACGATTCGAAATCGTGTTTCCATTTTATCGTGGAACGGGGGTTCAAATCCCTCTCCCTCCGCCAAAGGATAATCGAAAGGAGATCTGATTGATTTTTTTACTATTATCTCTTGCAATAAATACAACACAGATGGATTCGCTAAAGAAGGTTGTGACCCCACGTCTTATTAAAAAAAGAATAGAACTGTTGCAGAGTAATCCTATTTATCAACATTACTTCAATCCCTTTCAGGCTCTCGGGGCGAAGAAATCAAATAATAAGTTGTCAATGCAAGCCCTTATGGGCAGAGGAGCCAGGCCAGAGACGGTTCAAGTTGCCGCTATTAGAGTCCAATTTCTTCCGGACACCACACCCCTTACTACAGGGGATGGGTTGATGGTACTCGAAGGCTGCGGGTCCCTTTGTGATACCTTTGTAGATGGTTCTGATACATCAATTGTGAGGAGTCTATATTACGACCCTCCCCATAATTACACATATTTTAACCGATTGATGGAGTTCCTTCATAACTACTACTGGAAGGTCTCTTATCATAAACTATGGATTGAGTGGAAGATACTTCCGTATTCAACGATAACCGCTTATACTCTTCCTCATAAGATGACCTATTATGGAGACCCATCAAATTACGTTCTCGGCTTGTTCAAGTTACTCAGGGACGCAGTTGAAGTCGCAGATTACGATGCGGACTTTTCAGGCATTGATGAGATTATAATCTTCCATGCAGGCTCTATGTATCAAAGCGACTACCTGAATGATTCTCCTTACGACCTTCCTGCAGTATCTGTCCATGGACTCCACGACGTTTTCTCTTCATATCTTGTTGCAGATGGAGACACATTTGATTCAGGTATCATCTATCCGGAAACAGGATTCCAAGACGGTATGCCTGCATATCTTCAGGGTGGTTTATGCCATGAATTTGCTCACTCAAAAACAAACGGGCTTCTCGACCTCTATGATACTTCTGGAGAGATGATGGGTGTTGGAGGTTGGGCTCTTATGGGCACAGGAAACTGGAATGAAATTGGTCTGGTTCCTCCAAGGTTATGCGCATACAACAGAATAGAAGCAGGTTTTGATAAATCTGTTGTGATCAATAAGGATACTAATTCCCTCCCGATAGAATGGGTGGGCAGTATGGATACAACCTATCCAAAGATTTATAAAATCCCGATAAATAAAGATGAATATTACCTTATTGAGAATAGATTTACTTATATGAATCCTGATACTTTCCATTATGTCAATCCCTGCACAACAAGAGTCGATTCCAACGGTTTTAGAGTCTGGAAGGATAACGTTCTAATCGATGTTAACGATTATGAGTCTTCGCTCCCGCCTTATCTTAATTCGGGAGGTCTTGCAATTTGGCATATCGATGAGCGAAAAATAGCAGAAACAGAGACCCTCAATATGATAAACGCACCTTACCCTCTTGGGGTTGATCTGGAAGAAGCTGATGGGATACAGGATTTTGAAGAGAGCTTTTTGAGGGTTAGCAATGTAAATGCGGCCTTCTATGGTTCAATACTAGATGTTTTCAGTGAGGAGGGTTTTAATTGGACATTTGGCCCGGAGACAGACCCGTCTACAGAGGATAATTCAGGGAACTGGACAGGGATTGAGATATTCAATATATCCAGTTCGGATACCATTATGTTTTTCGATCTCTCTTTTGAAAGAAATGTTTCTGGTTTTCCAAAGAAGCTAGGGGAAAGGATGGATGTAATCTCTCCGCAACCTTTATATCCCTCAATATACATTGGAGATCTATTCGGGGGTATATATAGGGTAAATCCTGATGATACCCTCTTTAAAATGATCACATTAGAAGATTCCATCTATACAGATTCCACCTACACAACACCCCTAATAACTGATATAACAGGCGATGGCAATCCTGATTTATGTGATTTAACGATAAAAGGGAAGGTCTTCCTTTATGACATCTCAAGCAACATCCTCCTTGATACTGAATCCGTCCCGGGTTGTATCTATGGGAATGCTTCAACAGCAGATCTTGATGGAGATGGTGACAAGGAAATCTTGTTTGGAACATCTTCCTCCCAGTTACATATACTTACATGGGATGGTAATTCTCTTAAAGAGATGGATGGTTTTCCATTATATGTGGGAGATTGGCTGGTTTCTACCCCTTTGGTAATCGATAATTCAATATATATCCTTCCTGGAGATGGTGTACTCTGGAAGATTTCTTCTAAAGGAGAGGTTATCTGGAAGAAAGGGGAAGAGAATCTCTCCTACACTTTATCTTCTCCAGTATCAGGGGATATAGACCGTGACGGGGTAAAAGAGATAGTTTGCTCGGTTGGTTCAAGAAAGGTCTTCTCTGTTGATACTTCTGGAATTGTTAAATGGGAGAAGGAAATCCTTGCAAAGACATATTTTTCAACCCCTGCTCTTGGGGATATTGATGGGGATGGTTATCTTGATATTGTCTTTGCTGACAGTTCAAATCTCTACGCTCTGAATAGAAATGGGTATTTCCTTGATAATTTCCCTGTTAAAATAAATCTTTCCAGGCAACCTCAATCCTCTATCCTCCTGTCCGATGTGAGTGGTGATTCTCTCCCTGACATTATATTCGGTTCGCCAGAGGGAGGTGTGCTTGCGTATAACGGACGAGGAGAAAAGATTGCACCTTTTCCGCTTACTACCGGGAGAAGAACTTATTCCACGCCCCTTGTATTCGATATAAATGGGGATGGTCGTTCGGAATTATTCATTGGTTCCGACGATGGTTGGTTGTACGGTTGGAAGACCAAAGGCTATTACAGGAATGATGGATGGAACCAGATCTACTTTAATAATGACCATCAGTCTGTCTATCCTGATTCCCTCCTTCCTAAAGAATTTAGAGAGAAAGGCGAGTTAACCCTGGAAGAATTCTATGTTTATCCCTCGCCTGTTACCAATGGAAAAGCAAATATCAGGTTCAGATTGGGAGCTCCCTCAAAGAATGTGGTGCTCAGGATTTATTCCCTCTCAGGAAGGATTGTAGCAGAAAGGAAAACTCCAGGGCTATTTGATATTAATGATATACCAATTGACCTCTCTAGGGAAGCTAACGGTGTTTATATTGCAACTATCGAAGTGGATAATAAACTCTTGGACAAAAAGAAATTTGCAATCCTAAAAGGAGGATAAATGTTAATTCTTTCAATACTCCTTTCAATCACTCCTGGAAAGGCAGCATTTGCTTCCCTTTTTATCCCTGGATCCGGAGATTTAATGCTCGGAGAGAAAAAAAGGGCAGCGTATTTCTTAACAGCTGAGGCAGTAACCTGGGCATACTATTTTGGTTTTTGTTGGGAAGAAGGTAAAGTGGGCAACAGTTCCGAAAACTTTGCAGCTCTTTATGCTTCTGCAAATATTCAGGGTAAGGATGAGTCTTATTTCGAATCTTTAGAGAATTACATCTCCAGTGATGAATATAACGAGTCTGTAAAAGAGGAAGCAAGGAACCTATATCCTGATACAACTGCGTCAGATATCCTAAAGGAAAGAAGAGATTATATCGAGGAACATATCTATACTGGAGAAAATGCCTGGAGCTGGCAATCAACAGAAGCTGCAAAAAAATACCATGAGCTTAGAGTTAGGAAGAGAGATTTCGGTCAGAAAGCAGTAAATATGGTGGGTTTCGCTGTATTAAATCGTTTGGTTAATTTCTTCGTAACCTATCTTGCAGGAGAAAGGGTCAGCGTTGAAGTAAAAGAAGACGAGATCAAACTGGGAGTGCGATTTTGATGAAGTTATTTAATACAATGAGCGGTAAGAAAGAAGTTTTCAAACCCATAAAAGACGATAAGGTTTCAATCTATTATTGTGGTATGACCCTCCAGGAATCCCCTCATATAGGGCATATAAGGGCTGCTCTCACTTCGGATATTCTCCATCGATATTTACTTTATCTTGGCTATGATGTAAAATTAATAATTAATTTTACTGATGTCGATGATAAGGTAATCATAAAGGCTAGAGAAGAAGGTAAGGACTGCAGAGAAGTTACTTCCTATTATGAAAGGGAATATAGAAAGACAGTTGAACACCTCAATATCTTAAGGCCATATTTTTATCCAAGAGCAACACAACATATTGAAGAGATAATCAAATTAATCCAGAGATTGGAGAAGAAGGGTTATGCCTATGAAGTAGGGGGAAATGTTTTCTTCAGGGTTCGGAAGTTTAAGGACTATGGGAAACTCTCGGGGAGAAAACTGAAGGATCTACAATCAGGAGTCAGGGTAGATGTGGATGAAAATAAGAAGGACCCCCTGGATTTTGCTCTGTGGAAGGCAAGAAAGCCAGGTGAGCCATATTGGTTTTCCCCATGGGGAAAAGGAAGGCCAGGATGGCATATTGAGTGTTCTGCAATGTCCACTCACTATCTTGGTGAAACAATTGACATCCACGGCGGAGGAAGTGATCTAATATTTCCACACCACGAGAATGAAATAGCACAGTCAGAGGCTGCAACGGGGGAAACCTTTGCCAGATATTGGATTCACAATGCAATGCTAAATATAAAAGGGGAAAAGATGTCTAAGTCACTATTGAATTTTATCCCCATAAGAGACCTTATGGAAGAATTTTCCCCCAATGTTATAAGGCTCTACCTCCTCCAGGCTCATTATAGAAAACAATTGAATTATAATAGAAAAATACTACAACAGGCAGAATCAGGTTGGGAGAAGATTAAAATCTTCCTGAAGATCACAAAGGGTCTCAAAGGGAAAATACAGGTACCATTCATTGAGGAGTTTGAAGAGAGGATGAATGATGATCTTGGGACTCCCGGGGGAATCGCGATTGCCTTTGCTCTCGTTTCTAAAGGTATAGAGGCACCAGAGGATGAAAAAGGTTCCTATAGAGAAACTCTAATCTTCATTCTGAAAACTCTTGGCTTTGATCTGGAGGAAGAAAAAAGTGTCGAACTTGAGCCTATCATCAGGGAANTTCTGAATTTAAGGACTGAGTTGCGAAAGAAAGGCGATTATGAGATGGCCGACAGGATCAGGGTTGTCCTCGGGAAAGTGGGGATTGTTGTGCAGGATGGAAAGAAAGGGAGTATCTGGAGGTTAAAATAGAGGGAAGGGAATTAGCTCTAAAGGCTTTGATCCAGTTCGAAAAAAGAGGTTTGACCTTGAAGGATTCTCTGGAAGTTGAAAAGGGAAAATTCCCGAACAGAGAGATACAGAAAGCTTATGACTACTTCTATGGCTCCCTCAGGTTGAGGAAAAGACTGGACTATATCCTGGAAAAACATCTAAGAAAATACAAACTCATTGATCTGCCTGTAACGATCAGAAATATACTAAGGCAAGGAGCCTATGGAATTCTCTCCAGCCGTGATCCAGATTACGCTGTGGTTAACCAATCAGTAGACCTTGCAAAAAAATATGGACACAAGGGTACTGCCTCCCTTGTAAACGGTGTGCTTAGAAATCTCCATCAAGTAGAATATCCAGAAGAACCATTGAAATACCTCTCAATATTCTATTCATTTCCAGAATTCCTTGTTAAGAAGATAATGAATGCATACGGTGAAGATACGGAAAGGATATTAGAGGCAAGCAACAAGGTTTCCCCAACTTCTATCCGTGTTAATCGATTGAAGACCACGCCAGCCGCTCTCATTGAGCTATTGAAGGAAGAAGGAATTCGAGTTACAAAGTGTAAAGAAAGTGATTATAATTTGTTGACCGAGGGAAATGTTCTTTATACTAAATCTTTCAGGGAAGGTCTTTTTCAAGTTCAAGGAGTTACCCAGACCATCAATACAGAAATTCTCGCTCCAGAGAAAGGAGAGATTATCCTGGATCTCTGTTCCGCACCGGGTACAAAGAGCACAGGCATTGCCGAGTTAATGGGAGACGATGGTTTGATCTTGTCCGTCGATATCAAGGATCTGGATAAAGTCGTCAGTAATTGTAGAAGATTGGGGATAAAGAGTGTTTATCCTATCCAGGCCGATGTTAGAGGATTTAATGTAAGATCCTCAGATCGTATTCTCCTTGATGTCCCCTGCTCTGGTTCTGGGGTTATGGCACAGAGGGGTGCTCTAAGATGGAGAATAACACTAGATTCGCTCAAGAGATTGAAAACTCTGCAGATGGAATTATTGAATGCATCAGTCCGAAATATGAAGAGTGGTGGGATTCTGGTGTATGCAACCTGTTCCATTCTTCCGGAAGAGAATGAAGATCAAATATACCGTTTTCTGAAAGAGAATTCCGATTTTACGATTGAATGGGCATTAGAAGATAAACCTTTTTTTATTAACTTTCCGGGAGGTTGGGCCTCAGATGGGGGTTTTGGAGCAATCATTAGAAGGAGGTAGTTATGTATTATAAACAGAGTTCGACAAAGATATTCTGGATATCCTTTTTTACATCTCTGGTTGTGTCAGGTTTAGTCAGTTTCTCAGTACTATATTTCGCTCCCGGGTTTTTAGAACAGATGAAAGGAGCAAAGATCGAAGTCCCTGATGTTGAGAACCTGGAACTTCAGAAGGCGCAGATGATAGTGGATAAAAAGAATCTTTCACTTGTAGTGACAGATAGAAAGAATGATTCGATAATAGAGGAAGGGAGGGTGATATCTCAGATACCTCCGGCTGGAGATAAGGTAGAAAAGGGCTCAATTGTAAGGATAGTTGTAAGCAATGGACCAGAGGCTCCGATAGAGGAAGAAAAAAAAGAGATAGTTGTACCAGATTTAACAGGCTTTGACCTTAATCAGGCAAAGGTATTTCTAGCAGAGAAGGGTCTTAATGTCGGTAAGGTGGAGGGGAAAGTTTCTTCAAAACCAAAAGATGTTGTGATAGCCACAGTGCCTGAGCCCGGGAGTAGGGTGACAATAGATATTCCTATAAAACTTATCATATCCATAGGTCCAGGGAAAGTTGAGGTTCCGAACCTGAAGAGGAAAAGTCTTTATCAGGCTAAGAGTTTATTGAAAGATAGAGGTCTTGAGTTGGGTAATGTTAGAAGGATAACTAGCCCCGAATATCCCTTTGACATAATTATCTCCCAGGAACCAGAACCTGGAGAGATGGTAGAAAAGGGTTCTAAGGTGAATATAACCATTAACCGCGAGTCTCAATAATGAAGAGGGCCTTTACCTATATAGGTCTTATAGCTGGTTCATTCCTGATTGGTTTTATATCTTTTTATTACCTGATGCCTGTTATAGTCAGGCATAGCAAGACTGTAGATGTTCCCTATCTTACAAATATGAGCGTTGAGAGGTCTAAGAGCTTTATCTCATCTCTGGGTCTAAAGTGTGTTGTCTCTGATAGTATTCTTTCCAGTGTAGTTGAGAAGGGAAAAGTTATAAGAACTGAACCCCCATGGAAGAAAGAGGTAAAAATTGGAAGTATTATCAAACTCATTGTCAGCAAAGGTCCTAGGAAAGTAAAGTTGCCTGATATTGTTGGTCTTCCGTTTGAGGAAGCCCTGGATTCCCTGGATAAATATAGCATTACTAATAGGGTTATTATAAATACACCTGTTGAAGAAAAAGAAGAAGATGGCAAAGTTATAAAGACCAAACCGAGGATTGAGGATAGCCTGGGGGTTGGAGGCAAACTAACAATCTTTATTGGAAAACAAGAAAGAGAAGTCTTTTTAATGCCTAACCTTATTGGAATGAAATTCCAAGAAGCCATTGAAATCCTTGCCGATTACAAACTTGTATTAGCTCCAGTCAAATGGACAAAGTCAGCGAATGAAGAAGTTATCCTTCAATCTCCTTTAGCAGGAATTGAAGTAACTTTTGGAGACACAGTTAGACTGGTGGTGAGTCGAATAAGTGATTAAAAAACTCTCGCGACAGCTCCCATAGGATCCCAGGGTGGTAGGACTTCAGGTTCAGTGGTTAGGACATTCAGTAATTCATTATCAAAGTATTTTTTATTGATTGCAACTTCATAAACATATTCATCGAACCACTCGTCACTCATTATAAAGTAGCCTTTATCCCCTGGATCCTTTCCCCAGCTATTCTCTACTTTCCATTTTACAGTTTTATTATCCTTTATATCTACCCCACTTAAAACCATGGCATGAGTCAACCTGCTCTCTCCATAGTCCAGACGCTGTCCTTTATTCAGGTTAAATTTTGTGTTGAATAAACTTCCATAGTCATAGAGGTGTGAGTCCAGAATTCCCTTATCTCTATGGTACATTTTACCAACATCCGAGCCAAACCAGACCGGGTTTCCATTCTTTATTGTCTTGGAAGCGAACTTTTTTAGTCTTTGGATTTCAAGATTGAGGTAAATCACTCTTTTCCCTTTGATGCTGCCAAGATATTTGACCGTATACAGTTTCCTGTATTCCTTATCACTCATAGGTGCATTGATCAGGGTGACAATATTTTCTATGTCCACAGGCACATATTTCTTTAAAAACTCCTGAGGGGTAATATTTTTAATTCTATTGAAGTTTTTATCCTTATCTCTGTATTCCCAGTCGAAAATACTTGGAGGTTTCCCAAGGAACATTACCAGCATCCTGTAGATTTCCTCAAGCATTTCTTCCTTTTTTCTTCTCAAAGTTGAGAGATCTTTACCCTTTTTGTGCAATTCCTTAGGATACAAGCATCTTCTCTAAGTTTTGCCGTGATTAATTTATTCATATGGGTAGAATTGCTACTATTGTAGGATTCCCGAGCAATATCTTTTGGGAGGACGCCGTATTTATTTACAAGGTCAACAAACATATCCCATTGTCCACCGTCACCTATTGGTGAGCCAAGTAGCCACATAACCGTTCTGTCCCTTATATCCTTATCTCTGGTATCGATGATGTTTTCAAGGAAGTAATTGGATTTTTCAAGCTTGTCCCAGAACATTAAAAAACTCTGTGATAGTTCAAAATTCTCAAGATTTAGTTTTTTAGCGGTTGCAAGTCGAAGGACATTAAGACCGGCAAAAAGCCAGCATCTCCCACTTTTCTTCTGGTTTGTAATCTTCTTCAGTGTATCGATCTCGTGGGAATAGGTGTGATTAATCTTAGAAACAACATCCCAATTCATAGCGATCTCATTTACTGAGTTTTTAGTGAGCGCATTCATTGCAATTTTGTTTCTGGAAACCTTCTCAAAAGAGGTCTGCCATTTATTAAGTAATTCTTTATCAATACTTCCCTCTTTGTTTTTATCATCTCGGACTGACATTATTCCTCCTTTTTATTAATATAAATCAATGAAATTCCTTACAGAATTGTGGAATTAACTACTTGAATATTATTGAGTTAGGATATATTCTATGCGCCGAACTTATCAAGTCTCTCTGAGTGGGCAAGGAGTAGAGATGTTAGATAAAGGGAAGGTATTCTTCCTAAATTCCCCCTTGCACATTCCCTTTCATTAAATGCAGATACATTGCTTATTCTCGTCCACCGGGAAGAAATTAATAGGGGTACAGGATGCCAGGAGTGAGCCTTATAAGTGGCAGGGGTTGAATGATCGCCAGTTACGGCAAGAACATCAGGAGATAACTTCATAATTCGAGGTAAAAATCGATCTACCTCTTCAATCTTCTCAACTTTCTTTTCAAAATTTCCATCCTCACCGTATGAATCTGTTTTCTTTATATGTATGTAGAAATAATCATAATCATTGTACGATTCTTCAAGAGATTGTATTTCATCCTGAGAGGTTTTTGGCTTATAGTCAACATCCATACCAATTAATTCAGTAAGACCCCTGTACATTGGGTAAGTGGCGATTGACTTTGCCCTCAGTTTGTAAACCTCAGGGAATTGAGGCAAATCAGGATAGCCGGATATACCTCGAAGGGCTATTCCGTTTGGAGGTTCATCCATTTCTTCAAGAACTTTTCCGGCTTTTTCTGTCAACTTATTTACTATCCCAGCAGTTCTTCTTGCAGATTCATCTTTACTCTTAGATTTTGATTTGAGTAGGGGCTCTCCTTTCTTGTGGGGATCGGTATCAGAAACCTCAGCACTCAGGGCTTTACCCCGAAGACGGAGCACAAAACGATGTTCCTTGCCACTCTTAAAAGTAATTTTTACACCTTCTAACTCTTGAATTTCTTTATTTAAAGATTCCACTAATTTCCTATTAACCTCAGTTGCAATCCTACCAGCTCTCCTGTCGGTAACTATCCCATCTTTGACTATACAGAAGTTACCACGAGCAGTAAGGTCGCCCTTCTCAACTTTCATTCCAACACCAAGTGCCTCTAAGATTCCCCTGCCTATCTGATATTTTAAAGGATCATAACCAAAAAGGGATAGATGGGCTGGACCACTTCCAGGGGTTATCCCGGGTAATACAGGGTCAAGAAGGCCACAGGCATTATTAGAAGATAGAAGATCTAAATTTGGGGTTCTTGCAACCTCAAGTGAAGTCTTGCCTTTAAAAGGTAGCCCTCCAAGACCATCAAGGACAAGGAGGACTATCTTTTTGTCATTCTCTTTTACAAGATTTGGTAGAACCGAAAGTGGATCATTCATCGTTCTGGGTAAGTGAGGTTTTTTCTTTCTTAATTTTTTCTCTATCGGGCTTTAGATAATGACAGTTCCAGACAGGGTCTGTCAAGTTTTCCATCTCTTTGTCATATTTGATCAAACCTTCATTATAACCTGGATCCTTTAAGGCCAGTGCTGCATCCTCATCTGCTGGCTTGACATTGTATTTCTCTGCCACTTCAAGGAATTTTCGATGGTGATCTCGTATAAAGCAAGGTATTATCCAGTTTCCATGTTCTTCAGGGGGTTTTTTGTATGCGTAATCGAACTGCCATTCCCTTATTGATTTAAAGAAATCTGAATGGATTATATCGTTAAGATCGCCTCCTTTCTTGAACACCTCGTTAACATTATCCACAGTGTAAGGTACAAAAACGCATGGCATAACATCACCATTCCAATCAATATAGAAATATCCGCCGGGTCTCGCTCCTGCAATACAACCGTCTGATGCTGTTGCAGTGCTCCAGAAGTCAGCAACGAATATGTCCTCTTTCCTGAGCAATTGCCACTCCCACTCGAACAACTTAGTTCTTTCTTCTGGAGTGGGCATTATCTCAAGAGTATACTCACGGCCGATTGGCATATACTGGAATATCCATCCATAGATGGCACCCATTTTGTGGAAGAAGAAATCTCTGAATTTATCGGAGGTTATAACATCAAGATTATTCCTCGTAGCGGTTACCGAAATTCCAAAGGGGACTCCTGCTTCTTTTAGATTACCCATTGCTCTTATTATTTTTTCAAAAACACCTTTTCCTCTTCTCCAATCTGTTTCCTTCTTCATTCCTTCAACAGAAATTGCTGGTGTAATATTACCCAACTCAGCCATCTTTTTTGCAACTTCTTTATTTATTAGAGTTCCATTGGTATACATAAGAAAGTATGAATCATCATATTTTTTGTAGAGGTCAAGAATTGTATTCCCATTATCCCTGTACAGGAGGGGCTCCCCGCCTGATATGACAAAGAATCTCATACCCCAAAGTTCCCGTCCCTGGTCGATGATTTTGGTAAGCACATCCCAACTTAATTTCTCCTTGAATTCAGCCCCTGATGCGGCATAACAACCTTTGCACCGGAGATTACATTGCTTCCCTGGGCTTAAGGTCATAAAGACAGGGGGTCGATCCCCATATTTTTTAAGATAATTCATCCTTTGATAGAACCCACCGAAGAAAACATTACCAAGAAAAACATGAAGAAGGCCTTTTATAGATTCCCCGGAGAGGTTTCCCTTCTCGATAGCTCGATCAATGCTTCTGAAGATTGCTCTCCCCATATAGTATTTATCTTCCTGGACCTTTAAGGGCCTATTATCCGGGTTTTCTTTTATAAGGTCTTTATAAATCCGTCCTTCCATATTTTTGATAAGCCAGTGCCTTAGCCGTCCATTGTTAATTGNGAAGTTTGTCATAGATGAAAGACTCTTAAAGGCTATTTTTTTTGCAAATTCCATACCACCTCCTTAACCTCGGGTTGTTTTTCCTTTAACTCATATTCTTCACCTTTTTTATATTTTTCCATAAAGTCATAATATAGTTCTTTGTTAAAAATGCAACCCGGGTCAGGAGATTTAAAACTACCGAAATACTCATAAGCCCTCGCACGGCAGCCCCCACAGACAGGTTCATTTTCAGCTCCACACTTGTTACAAGTGATGCCCTCTCTTGTCTTAAACATCTTCATTAAAGGATGTTCGTTCCATATTTCATCAAATGGTTGTTTCAGAATATTTCCCACTGTTGTATTGGGCATATAAACACAGGGGGTAAAGTCTCCATTCGGTTGAAGAGCTCCGTAAGCTCTACCCGCTCCACAACCACCCACAATATCCGCAATGACACCCAGTTCCTTCACCTTCAGGTCTGCATAATGGGCGAGAAGGATAGAATTTGCTTGATGCATCCTGCAGTAAACCCCCATTGTAGGGTCTGTTGTTGCAATGACATGTCTTCCAGCCTCTAACTTATCATACATTATCTTATGGAGTTCTTCCCTTTGTTCCGGAGTTGGATCTTCCTCAAAGCCAGCTCGTCCTACAGGGATGTAATTGTAGATTACCACCTTATACGCTCCTAATTCTTTCCTTAGTTTGAAAATCCCTTCAATCTGGTTATGAGTGCTCTTCATATGGGTGTAGGCGATGCAGGTGGTTACACCTGCGTCAATGAGGTTTTCTATGCCCCTTACAGCCCTTTCCCATACCCCGGGGATTCCTCTTATTTCGTCGTGAACTTCCGGGTCTGCAGAGTCGATTGAGACCTGAACGTAACCAAAGCCAATATCGGCGATTCTCTTTGCCATTTTTTTATTTATTAAAGTCCCATTGGTGGCAATGGACAAATATAAGCCCTTCTTCTTTGCCCTTTCTGCTACTGGCCAGAAATCGTCTTCGATTAAAGGTTCACCTCCTGAAAAGAAGAGAGAGGGAATATTTCTTTCTGCAATGATATCAACCACTTTAAGGCGATCCTCAAGGTGCAATTCATTCGCTCTTCTTTCTTCAGGGCTCATAGCATATGCACTCTGATAGCAATGTTTGCATCGGAGATTACAGTTATTTGTAAAGTTCCAGACGATCATAACTGGATCGGCGAATCCCTGTGGGGTTCCAAAACCATAGCGATCAAGGGAAGAAAGAGCATTTGCAAATATTTTCTTTGTAGATTTTAACTGGAGACCAATCTTGAACTCTTCCTCCGAGTAACCGAAGGAATGTCGGACAACATTAAGGAGTTTTATCACAGGGAAATACTTGATCTTCAGATTCCCTGTTAATGTTCCATCACAATAACGATCGACTATTTCCTCAAAGAGATATTTTCCATTTTTCTGAACCTTTAGAGCTCCTTTTATAATCCTCAAAGATAACTTAGAACTCAAAGACCTCTTTAATCTTGTGACATCAAACTGTCTCTTTGATATTACCCATAGACCCATATGTAACCTCCTTTTTAAAGCTTTAGCTCTGAACCAAATTTCTTTATGAAATCCTTCAAAAATTTCTTGTTTATTTTATAGAACACCATTCTTTTATACTGCCTTTTTATTACAAGACCCGCTTCTTCTAACTTCTTTAGATGGTGTGAAATTGTGGGTTGGGAAAGTTTCAACAGCCCAGTGAGCTTTGAAACATTCTTTTCACCCTCCTTAAGTAATCTCAATATATTCAAGCGGGTCTTTTCACTTACTAATTTTAAGATTTTATACATTTCCATCAAATCTCCCTTTTATTTTCAATTATGAAAAATAACATATAGATAGCCATCTATATAATATATATTTATTTTTATTGATATGTCAAGGGCTATTTTGGATTTTATTTTTTTTAAACTTTAAAATCAGGGAATTCGCAATATAAAGTAGTCTCTTTCCCTTGACAATAAGGGGTGAGGTGGTATTTTTTGAAGTAAAAAGGAAAATACCCGAAGAAGTTGAAGAAATTAACGATAGGAAGAAAATTTAGAATGAGAAAGGAACGAAGAAGATTGGAGATAGAAGGGATTGTCCAGGGTGTAGGATTTCGACCTTTTGTATACCATCTGGCTAAAAGATATAATCTCAAAGGTTTTGTTCTAAATAACACCATGGGAGTTATTATTGACCTCGAAGGTAGAACCAGGGATATAGAGAAATTTATAGAAAATTTAAAAGAGAGACCTCCACCTCTTGCAAAGATAAAAAAAATTGAAAGCAAAACACTTTCAATAAAGGGTTATAAAGATTTTAGAATTAGGGATAGTAAAAAAGAGGATAAAAAGATTGCTCTTGTTTCCCCGGATATGGCAACTTGTGATGACTGCAGAGAAGAATTACTAAACCCCTATGACAGGAGATACCTCTATCCTTTTATAAACTGCACAAACTGTGGACCAAGATTTACCATAACAAAGGAACTTCCCTACGACAGGAAGAATACCACAATGAAAAAATTCAAGATGTGTGAAAAGTGTATAAGTGAATATGAGAATCCGGAAGATAGAAGATTTCACGCTCAACCCAATGCCTGCGAAGAATGTGGACCTCACATTCAACTCATAGAAAATAAAGGAGGGGAGGTTGAAGGTGATCCAATCGAGAGAGCAATAGACCTTTTAAAAAGGGGTTATATTGTCGCAATAAAAGGGCTCGGTGGATTCCACCTTGCCTCTAATGCTGAAGACAGTAAAGCCGTAAGAATCTTAAGAGAGAGAAAAAAGAGACCTCATGAGCCCTTTGCCCTTATGGCAGGAGAAATTTCCGTTATTCGTAAGTTTACGTATCTTTCAAACTTCGAAGAAGAATTTCTTAAAAGCCCGAAGGCTCCAATACTCCTCCTTAGGAAGAAAGAAAATTGCTCTCTTCCTGAAGAGATTGCTCCGAACAATCGATTCCTTGGTTTTATGCTGCCCTATACACCTCTCCACATTCTTCTCTTCCAGAAACCAGAAGAAATCCGGGTTCTTATTATGACTTCGGGAAACAGGAAGGGAGACCCAATGATCTTTAAAAACGAAGAGGCGCTTTCTCAATTGGGAGATATTGCTGATTACTTCCTTTTGCATAACAGGGATATTCATATTCAAGCAGATGACTCTGTTGCAAGAATTTTTCCAAAAGAAGAGAGACCTCTTCTAATAAGACGCTCAAGGGGTTACGTTCCTGAACCAATAAAGAGTCCTGTAAATGCAGAGAAAAACATCCTCGGTTGTGGAGCCCATCTAAAGAATACCTTTTCCCTCTCAAGGAAAGATGAAATCTTTATCAGCCATCATATTGGGAACCTTGAAAGTCCAGAGGCATTTAAAGCTTACCAGAGGGGTATCGAACACTTTATCCATCTCTTTGACACCAACCCTGATGTTGTTGTGGTGGACAGGCACCCTGAATATTTATCCACCAAGTTCGGTAAAAGATGGGCAAAAGAAAATAACAAGGTTATTGTTGAAGTCCAGCATCACCATGCCCATATTGCTTCCTGCCTCGTTGACAATGGGATAAATAGGAAAGTGATAGGAATAGCATGGGATGGAACGGGTTTTGGTGATGATGGGGCGATTTGGGGTGGAGAATTCCTTATAGCCAGCCTTGGTGAATACAAAAGGAAGGCACACTTAAAATACATCCCTCTCCCAGGAGGAGAGAAGGCGGTAAGAGAACCCTGGAGAATGGCTGTTGCATATCTTTATGAAGTTCTTGGTGAAGACTTCCTTGATCTTGATATGGATTTCCTACATTCTCTAAACAGGGAAAAATGGAAGGCCATTAAAATTATGTTAGATAAAAAAATAAATTCACCATTAACCTCAAGTATGGGAAGACTCTTTGATGCCATCTCTTCCCTCGTAGGTATTCGAAATAAAATAACTTATCTCGGGCAGGCAGCAATAGAACTGGAGATGTCTATTGGTGAAGAGGAAAAAGGTTCTTATCATTTTGATATTGAAAGAGATGAAGAGATCTACATAATTGATCCAGCTCCCGTTATAAGTTCGGTTGTTCAGGATCTTATAAAAGGGATTGAACCATCAATCATAGCCACAAGATTCCATAGAGGTCTGGTTGAAATGATAATAGAAGTTTCCAATCTAATAAGAGAAGAGACGAGTTTAAATGAAGTTGCCCTTTCTGGCGGTGTTCTGCTGAACCTTTTTATTAGAAAGTTCGCCACTCAACGGCTGAGAGAAGAGGGTTTTTTTGTCTACAACCATTCAAAAATTCCTCCAAATGACGGCGGAATAAGCGTTGGACAAGTTGCCATCGCTGAAAGTAAGTTTAGTCAGAAATAATATGTGTCTTGCAATACCAATGAAACTCATCCAGATCAAAGGGGATAAGGGAATTGTTGAGTTATCAGGGGTAAAAAAAGAAGTAAGCCTAAAACTCCTGGAAGAATTCAAGATAGATGATTACCTGATTATCCATGCAGGTTTTGCAATCGAGAGACTAAACGAAGAAGAAGCAATGAAAACCCTAAAAATCTGGCAAGAAATGG
>NGFL01000073.1 GCA_002215665.1 candidate division TA06 bacterium JGI_Cruoil_03_38_101
TCTCAAAAAGAACCAATTTGAACAGAATCTCAAAAGACACTCATTACGATGTCTATCTCGGCTTCCCGTTTTAGTTAAAATTATTTTCTTCCTGTACTATTAAAACAATCTTATGCTATGACCTTCTTTACCCCTGGAACTTTAGACTTTAGGACCTTTTCAACAAAACCCTTCAAGGTCGCTCTCGCCAGCATGCATCCACCACATGCGCCGGTAAGCCTTACTTTAACTAAACCATCTTCTGACACACTGATAAGTTCTATACTGCCTCCATGGCTTTTGAGATAAGGCTTTACATCATTATTTAAAACCTTTTTAACCTCTTCTTCCATTTTTCCTCCTGTAATTTACTTAAATGTCTCATAACAAATTATCTCTTTTAGAGATTTTCGTATTTTAGAAACTTTGCCCGTTGCAGGATAGCCAATAGGAAGAAGTGCGACCACCTTATATTTTTCGGGAATCTCAAGGATCTTCTTGACCTGATCTTGATAGAATGCTCCTATCCAGCATGTCCCGAGTCCAAGTTCAACCGCTTGAAGCGTCATATGGTCTATAGCAATAGCAAGATCAACTGCGTAGGCAGGAACCTCACATCTCATAACATGTTCAGGCTCAAGGGCTACAGCAGCAATCACAATTGGTGCTTTTCCTATGAAATCCTGCCCCGCTGCTGCAATGGCAAGTTCCCTTTTTCTTCTCTTATCCCTTACGACCACAAACTTCCAGGATTGGCGGTTGCTTGCAGAAGGTGCAAGACGCGCAGCCTCAAGGACCTTTTTTAAATCTTTTTCCGGGATTTCCTTATCTTTATAAGCTCGAACGCTTCTTCTTTCTCTTATAGCCTTTTCTACATCCATCTTTCATCCAAGCTCAATATAGAGTTATTAAATAGATAAGTCAAGGACTGCCTAATTAATAATATAAAAAATTATCTAAAAATTAACAGGAAAGTTACCTCTCACCTCTTGACATAATCATAATTTTGATAAATAATAAATTATAAGGAGATAATAATAAAAAAGAAAAAACGAACGGTTAATAAATTCAACTGGAGAAAAGTTAAAGAATCCCTTCGGCAGGAGATTAATCAATCCGCTTTTAATGCCTGGTTTGCTAATATGGAGGTTGAAGATGTGGGCGATAAAGATGTATATTTTACAATTCCAAATGCTTTTACAGAGAACTGGATAGGTGAACACTTTATGAACAATTTTACTTCAGCAATTAAGAAGGCAACAGGAGAAAATTATAAAGTACACTTTCTTGTAAAAGAGAAAAGAGATAAACATAAACCCAAAAGCCGGGAGGAACAAATTAATATTAAGAAAAGCAGCAAAACGTTCCTCTATGATAAATATACTTTTGATTCCTTTGTTGTTGGTGATAACAACAAATTTGCATACGCCGCAGCAAGGGCTGTTTCCAATGCACCTGGGCGTGAATATAATCCTCTTTTTATCTATGGAGGTGTTGGGCTTGGGAAAACCCATCTCCTCCAGGCAACTGGGAATAAAGTCTATGAACAATTCCCAAACCTTATTATTCTATACACCCAAACAGAGGAGTTTCTTAATGAAATGATCAAATCAATCCAGGAACATTCAACCGGGGAGTTTAAAAAGAAATATCGAGGGATTGATCTTCTTCTAATGGATGATATTCATTTTCTCTCAGGAAAAGAGAGACTCCAGGAAGAATTCTTTCACACATTTAACGCTCTATTCGAAGCAAAAAAACAGATAGTTATCACATCAGACCGACCACCAAAAGAGATTCCTGATCTTGAAGAAAGATTGGTTTCACGTTTTCATTGGGGGTTAATGGTAGATCTTCAACCCCCTGATTTTGAAACCCGACTTGCGATTCTCCGAGCAAAAACCGAGAACGACGATATTCAGCTAAACGATGAAATCCTTAAATATATAGCTTCAAATGTAAAATCTAATATAAGAGAACTGGAAGGTTGTTTAATAAAGTTGTTAGCTCATGCCTCTATTTATAAGACAGATATTGATCTTGAGTTAACAAAGAGGGTTCTACGAGACCTTATAACAGAAAAGCAACAACGTATAACTCCAGAAAAAATATTGAATATAGTGTCTAGATTTTTTAATATACCTTTGGAAGAAATAAAGGGAAGTGGAAGATTGAAGAGTGTCGTATATGCTCGTCAGATAGTAATTTACCTCTTTAGGGAGTTGACAAACCTCTCGCTAAAAGAAATAGGAGAAAATCTCGGGAGAAGGGATCATTCCACTATTCTTTATTCCTACAACAAGATCAAAAAACTTGTAAGAAAAAATAAGGAAATAAAAGAGGATATCCTGAAGATAAAAGGTGAAATTACGGGCAAGTAGATGTTTAAGAGAATTTATCCACAGGTTATCATCAATATTGTGGAAAAGAAGAACGTAGAAGACCAAGGGAAAAGGGGGTTATATAAATTTTCCAATTTTCAACATCCCTTATTACAACTACAATATTATAGAATTAAAATAATAGTAAAATAGGAGGAAAAATATGCTTTTTTCTATAAAAACCGATGAATTTTTGGATAGGTTAAATCTCGTAAATCAAGTAATTCCAAGACATACAATATTTCCGATATTATCTAATATTAGAATAGAAGTCAAAGAAGAGAAAATGCATATTTTTGGAACAGACCTTGATACCTCTATGAGTTATACAACAAATCTTGTTGATGTGGAAGAAGAAGGAGTAATGATTGTTCCTGCAAAGACTCTTTATTCTATGATGCGGGAGATAAAAGGGAAAGCTACTTTTGTACAAGAGGGAAATAGAGTAAAGACTGAATATGACCAGGGATATTTTTATCTTCCTTTAATGGAAGAAGAAGATTTTCCCTCTGAGCCTACAATAAGCAAAGAAAGTGCCCATAAAGTCAATATTAATGAGATTAAAAAAGGTATTGATAAATTAGTTTTCATAGTGCCTGAAGACTCTGCAAAAAGGAATATGAGTGGGATGTTATGGGAATATAAAGAGGGGAAATTAAAAATGGTGGTAACGGATAGTTTCAGCCTTGGATACAGTAATACAGAGGCAGACCTTGGAAAGGAACCTTTTAATATGGTTATTCCACCAAAAATACTAAAGCAAGTTTCTTCTGTTGAGTGTGAAGAAATGTGGATTGGGATAGATGAGAGCAGAGTTTATTTTATCGGGGATAACTTTACTATGGTTTCGAATTTGATTAAGGTGGACTTCCCCAATTATAGATCTGCAATACCTGAGAACAACAAAAACATCTTAAAAGTGGAAAAAGATTTGTTTATATCTTCTTTAAAAAGGGTTTCAGTTTTTTCTGATGATAAACCCAAAACCGTAATTTTGAACATAGGCAAAGAATTAACCATTGGAGCTTCTTCAGAAATAGGGGAAGGAAAAGAAGAGATAAATGCTGAATATGAAGGTAGTGAATTAAATATAGCCCTCTCTTCAAACTATCTAATCGATTTTCTCAGACAAATAGATTCAGTAAATGCAATATTAAGTTTTGGAGAAGAAGATAGGCCTGTTATTATTGAAGGAGAGAAAAAAGAAATCTTTTATCTCCTAATGCCTGTAATGCTTGAATAGTGTTACTCAATTCCAGAGATATTGTGGTAACCATTTTCTATAAGCAACTTTGTTGTTATACCCTTTCCTTTCTCTCTTTCCCAGTTTATATTAGTTTTTTTTACTCCACAGGAGGGACTATACTCTTTGAGGTATATCCTGTCAGGATTAATTCTTTTAACAAAGGTTAAAACCTCTTCTGCACCCTTCTTAAAATTATAAGTAACATCTTTCTTTTCTTTATTTATAATCCTTCCGTCTTTAATGGTGGCTTTTGGTCTTGGAATCCCTAAACCCCCCAGAATTTCAGGACAAAGAGGTATAACTATCCCTTTATCGAATAGAGAAATTATCTCCTCTCGCAGGGAATCCCCTCCATCGTATCGAGTCTTCATTCCAACAAGACAGGCAGATACAAGAAAAATAGGGGTTTTCCGAGAAGTTTTAGACAATTTTCTTAACCTTGCCTGCCTTTAAGCATTTTGAACAAACATAAACCTTTTTTACTTTTCCATTGATTTCAGCCTTTACGAGATGCAAATTTGGTTTAAAACTTCTCCTTGTCTTCCTTTTAGAATGACTAACTTTATTACCAAATTGTGTGCTCTTTCCACAAATTGCGCATTTCTTTCCCATCATTTCTCCTTTTTATTCATAATATAGAACTTTTTTCTTTTGTCAATCTTTAAATATTGATCAATTGAAATAGAAAAAGATTAAGGCTTCATATTTTGATAGAGTTTTTATTTTCTTTTAACAATAGTGACAACAGCCCTACCCCAACCGAGAATACTTCTTCCTCTGTGGAGGACGGCATAGATAGTTACCGGTTGCATATCCATGTTCTCTGGAAGTCGACTTGTGTAGAATCTCCCATTTGAGCTGATTCTCCCTGCCCTCTCTGGTTTTACTCTCCAGAACACTTCGTAATCCCTGAGCTCAGTTTCTATTTTGATAGGGATACCGAAGCCCTCAACAACATTTCTTGTTGGGAGGGTTAAAGTTACATTTGGAGTCTTTCCAACAATAACCAGAGCCCTTCCCGGACTTATATTTATATTATCTTTAGGTTCTACGATAATGACTCCCGAACCGTTTCTTTGGGGTGTAAATTCTCCATTTTGGGTTATCACACCCAGATCCTCTGGAATGACTTTCCAGTGAACCTGTATATTTTCATCTCTTATATCAAAGTCAAATTCTTCACCAATATCTAACGCCCTTAAACGAGGCATTATAGTTAAAAACTTTCTCTCACCAGGGACAATCGAAATTCCGGCAGAAACTGCACCTCCACCAAAACGCTCTGGAACCACTGCAACAACCCTACCCCTAACAGGAATTTTTCCGGCAATAAAGGTTCCATCCCGCCTTATGATACCGCATCGCCTTGGGATTACCTTCCAGCGTACTGGAAGATTTCTTATATTTCCAAGCCTCCCTATTTTAATCTTAAAATGTATCCTTTCTCCTGGTTTCAGGATCACTTTCTCAGGTATGATTCTTAATTTGGTTTTTCCTGCTACAACGACGATGGCTCTACCTACCCTCTTTTTTGTTCTTGCAAGAACAATTGCCCTTCCAGGAGAATTAGCATAAAAAGTTCCATTTTCTTCAANCATTCCAATACCTTCTGGTTTTACTTCCCACTGAACTTTTTCTCTTCCTTTAANGGAAAACCGAGTTTTCTCTCCCACTTTCATCCATTTAAACCTTGGGGCTATTTCAACTTCCGTTATCCTTCCTTTTACCCTGATGAAAGCACTTTTGATCTCCCCATTTTCGAGTATTGCTACAACCCTTCCTTTTCCAGGATTTTTTGCAATAAAAATTCCGTTACTTATCTCTCCTAATTCTTCTGGTATTAATTTCCACTTTAAAAGCTCCTTATCCGAGACTCTAAATTGAATCCTTTCTCCTGGATTTAAGACTGCAGAAGGAGGTTTTATTCTTGCTCCTTTTTCTCTTCCTATCCGAATGTAAGCGAAGGTTGTAATCGTCTTTTTACCAACTGTGCTTTTACATTTCAATATGCCCTTTCCCTCTGTTTTTGCCAGGAAAATGTTCTTTTCTACTTTTCCAAGAGTTGGGGGAACTACCTCGCAATCTATCTTTTCGTTTTGGACCTCTCCTTCTTCGTTTAATATCGTAACAAGGAAAGGAATCTTTTCTCCGACCTTACCCTCTATCGGGTTTGGAGAGATATGGATTTCTAAAGATAATAAAAACAGGAGAAACATCATCCCTCCTTATAAAAAGTTATCTCTTGACTTTCTGGTGATATAATTGAAAGGTAATGTAAACCACTTTCTAATGCTGGAAGGGAATCACTATGCAAGTATAAGATATTTGAACCTCTGGTGGGATATCTTTTCTTTTCCCCATCTATATTCAATTCGATTTCTTCCTCTGGTTCTTTCATAATAATAACAACTTCAAATTCATCCCCAACTACAGAACCTTCTTCGGGGAAAACAAAGCAAGTTTCCTCAAAAGGCTTCTGGGGATGCGCTACTTTTTCTTCCTCTATTTTCTTTTGCTCCTGTAAGACCTTTTTAGGTTTTATTCCTGCTTCTTCTTTGGATTCTACCTCTCTTTTTTCTTGTAATGGATGCTCTGCAATTATTTTGCTTTCTTCTCTTTTTTCTGCAATGGGGATTTCTTTTTTCATTTGATAAGAGAATAGGATAATTGAAATGATAAATATTGCAGCGGCACCAGCAGTTATATATTTCCAATTAATTCTGTAGATTCTCCTTCGAGTTGTTCTTTTTATTATTATACTGGCCAAATTTCTTGGAGGCAGAACTTCTTTTTTTGATGCTTTTATTAGTTGTATTAGTTTCTCCTTCTCCTTTAACTTTTCTCTACAAGTTTTGCATTCCTTAAGATGTTCTTTTAATTCCCTTTCCTCCTCTTTATCAAGAGCCCCGTCAATATAACCCTGGATTAAATCATCATATTTATTATGGTTTTTCATATTTTTCCCCTTATAATGTTTGTAAGGTTTGAAATTCCTCTGTGCAATCTTGAACGCACAGTGCCAATGGGTATATTCAGTATCTCTGCTATAGCTGCATAGTCATAATCCTCATAGTAACGTAGAATTAGCACCGCTTGATATTTCTCCGGGAGTTCTCTTATCGATCTCTTTATAAGTTTACAATTGGCTTTCTTCAGGAAATTTTTTTTCGGATTGTTTTCAGTCTCATAAGATTTAGCTTCGTCTAAGGATACAGTTTTACCCCCCAGAGCTTTCTTCCTTCTATACTGAAACACCCTGTTCAGGGCAATTCGATAAAGCCAGGTATAGACAGAAGATTCCCCACGAAAATCACTAAAAGCATCCCAAGCATTCATAAATACATCCTGAGTCAGATCCCTTGCAGTTTCATAATCATCTATCATATTATATATCATTTTGAAAATCCTCGGAGTATTGGTGGTAACAATATCCTCGAATCTCCTCTTTTTTTCTTTTTCATTTTCTATAATCTCCCTTTGAATCATTTATTTCTTTTTTATTTAGATTGAAAAATACCAGAATAGTTCCTTAAAATCCGTATTCATAGATGATCCTGAGTAAATGTTTGCCATAGCCTTCCTCTATAAATGGGTTGTAGGATATATCCAGATATCCGATATCCCATAACTTCAAGTTTGCATCAAGATTAAAGCCAAATCTTATCATTCCTTTTTCATTGGCGATTAAGCTTCCAATAGATATACTATGAAAAGAAGGATANAAGGAAATGAATGAGGATAACTTAAAAGAGGTTGTTGTGTCAATTGACTTATATCTATCGACTCCAAAGATATTGTAGAATCTAATATAATCAAAGTTTGATTCAAAACCCAAACCAACATATTGATAAACTTCATTCTTATATTCGGGGTATCTACCCCATTGATATTCAAGGAGGGGTGAGAAATAATCGGAAATGTTTAATTTCAAAGTCTGGGCAAGGGAGAAACCAATAACCCCTTCTTCTTTGTATAAAAGGTGATCAAAATCTGTGTAAAAAATTTTTTTTTCATAGATTCCATTTATAAAGGTGGAAGACCTTCCTGTAATTAGGTATAGATCTCCAAGGGTTAAAAACCTTTCGGATACTTTTCTGACCCCTCCTTCAATTCTATTTAGATGAGATTCATAGATTATCTCACCTTCAATTGCTTTACCTGTGATCGGGGAATCGGTGAATAGATTGTGACTTCCGTTTGAAATCGCACCAAGGATTTTCAGAGATAATTTATCTGTTATTTGCCATTTTGACTCAGGAGATATTATATAAGATTTTTGAGGATCCATTATGGGGAAACCCTTGAGGTTCGTTGTATCATCCTCGGCGTAAAAAACTGTTAGGCCCAAATCAATTTCTTTCCTGTTAAATCCAATCTTCCCTCCGTAAAAACGGCGAGGATATTCTGCAAACAAAGAATCATAGCTTTGGGAATATAAAAGAATAGGAGTAAAAGAGAAAGAGCCAATATCTATTTTTCCTGTCAAACCAAAACCTCCAGGCGAGTAGATGGTAAGTTCATCCAGAAAAGTATAGATATAACCTGCTTCAAGGTAGATTGAGGTTTCAGCGTAACTTAGATGTGGATACCATATAGAGGGGTAATCCGGATCATGATAAAGAGAAAAACTCAGCGATTTTCCCCCTCTGTAAAGAGAGAAGTCTCCACCAAAGATACCATTAGTTTCTCCTGAATATAGAGTATCAGAGTAATAGGAATTCTGTCCACCTATGGATAGATTACCCGAGAAGATTGTGGGAGGATTTTCCTCTTTTTGAGTTACTACAAAACCCCATTCTTGTAGTTCGTTATTCGTATTTACCTTAAGTCTGTGTTTCCCTGGGGGAAGGCTCTTTATTTCTTGGTAGAAATAGTCGGATTCCCTTTCTCCTTTGATCTCTTCTCCATCTAAGAAAACAATTATGGATTTCTCTGGAACAGGAGGGTCAACCACGATGGTGATATCAAAGGGTATGGAGGTTGAATCTTGTGGTGAGATAAGAAATATCGTAGATATAATTATTTCTATCATTGCTAAATCCTTCTTTAGAGTATTGTATAGGTTAAATTTTGTCAACACCTTTTAAATATCTATCTTGATGGAACTAATTTTTCTTTTCTCCATCTAAATATAACAAATGGAAACCAAAGGAGGTTATATGAAAAGTAAATGGTTGTTGATTGGACTGGCTGGTTTGATTCTTCTACTTGCCTGGGGATGTGAAAAGTCACCCACGGGGATAGAGTTTGACACTGATGAAGAGGCGCTTCAGCAGTATGTAATCGATAATCCTGATGGATACTTTTCCTGTGATGATCATTACGGATTAGAGGATACCACAACTGTGGAAAATGAGACAAAAGGAGAAAAACGGTATACCCTATGGTGGAGAATGCCCACTGATATAGAAAGGGATATAACTATTCATATAGAAAATGACTCTGCCTTTGTAACCTTTTCAGCAGAGGTAACGGGGGTTTTCAATCTTCTTGTCTGGGATACATTACCACCTGACACTATAATTAACCATCCAAAGGAGATGCACGAGAACTTCGTCCGTTATGCAATCTTTAAACATTATTCAAACGTTTCCAAATACAGAGGCTGGAAACTAGAGAAGGTAACTGGAGTCGATATTACATCCGACCCAAATACCGTTGAGATCGATTCTGTGAGGATCAAGAGTGATTCTTACGGCGAAACTGTTATCACCCAATCTCTTGAGTTTTTTGGGAGGGATGAGATCCTAACATTTCATCCGGATGAAGAGGTTACTCTAACCGTATATTCTGCAGATTCTATCTATCCATTTCTTCACGCCAGAGGACGGAATTTTAGCCTGAGAAGATGGTGGAGATGGAGATTTAGGAAAGTAGAAGATGGAGTCTGGGAATTAACATGGCGGACTCCTCTAAGGAACCTGCGCATAAGACCCCTAATTTTTGACATTTTGCATAAAGATACCATAGACGATAATGAATACCAGTATGATTCCAAAGCCTGGATATTTCCCTATCGAATAGTAGAGTAAACATAATTTACTATTAAATATTGAAAAGGGCAGATTTTATATCTGCCCTTTTATTTCTGAAGGAGTTAAGAAATAGCCTTGATTTATGTCCATATTCTCCTAAATTAAAATTATGTTAAAGAAACTTGGTGGATACCTATTTAAATATAAAAGTCTACTGTGTAGCCTAATTATCGTGATGGCGATAGTTGCCATCTTCAGCGGTTTTACCATTGGGATGATTACGCCAATTGTCTCCGCTATCTTCGGGAAATCAAATGTGAGTAAAGGCCCATGGATTTTACAGTGGCTTTTTAACTGGATTGAAGAGGGGAATAGGATGGATTCTTTAGTTAAGCTTGCTATATCTATTGTGCTCATCTATGGCATCAAAGCGCCCTTTTCACTCCTTCTTTACTATCTTTCAGATACCCTGGAACAAAAGACTATATCGGATATTAGAGTGGATATGTTTGGTAAATTGACAACTCTTTCTTATAGATTCCACTCGAAAATAAAATCAGGTGAACTCCTTTCAAAGATTACCAATGATACGGAAAAAATCCGATTTGCCCTCAAGAGAGGCGTTATTGACCTCGCGCGCAATTTATTCCTCCTGCTCGTATACTTCGGTTTGGCTTTATGGGCATCCTGGAGGTTGTTCCTTATATCGATAGTTCTTACCCCGATGACTCTATTAATTATACAGTTTATAGGTAAGAGGGTTAGAGGGAAATTCACAACCCTTAGAAAGCAGAGGGCATTTTTGAACACTATAGCCTCAGAGATGCTTCAGGGAATTAAAATAATCAAGTCATTTGGAATGGAACATTATGAATTAAAAAGATTCGAAGAGGAATCCACTAACTATAGAAAAAATTACGTAAAGAGCAATCTATTAAAGGGATTCTTACCGATTTCCTCTGAGTTTTTGGGATCATTTCTTGTAGGAGTTATACTTGTGGTGGGTGGAATATTGATTTTTAGGGGGATTATTACCCCTGATAAATTTCTCATCTTCCTGGGAAGTGCTGTTATGCTTCAGCAACCTGCCCGTCAAATAAACCTCGCTTATGGAGACCTCCAACATGGACTTGCATCTATGGAGAGTGTTCTGGAGGTTATTGAAGCAGAAGACTACATAAGAGATAATGGGCGATTAAAATTGGACTCCTTTGAAAAGGTTTTTACATTCAGTAATGTATTCTTCAGTTATGATAGGGCCGAACCCATCCTAAATGGTATAAACCTTGAAATAACTAAAGGTGGAACACTTGCTATTGTCGGTCCCTCTGGTGCAGGGAAAACCACCCTTGTAAATCTGATACCCCGATTCTTTGACCCTTTAAGAGGAAAAATTAAGGTTGATGGGAGAGATATAAGAGATTTCACCCTTTCGAGTCTGCGGGCTAAAATCGGGATAGTAACCCAGGATGTGATTCTTTTCAATGATTCTATAAGGAATAATATTTTGTACGGAAGACCCGAGGCCTCGGCGGATGAATTGAACGATGCGTTAAAGAAAAGTAATCTCAAGGATTTTGTAAACAGACTTCCTGATGGATTAGACACTGAGATTGGTGAAAGGGGAGGCAGAATTTCAGGGGGAGAGAGGCAACGGATAGCAATTGCCAGGGTAATCCTCAAGAATCCTCCGATTATGATTCTTGATGAAGCGACTTCATCCCTTGATGCTGAATCAGAAAGATTGGTTCAGGATGCGATGTCAAAGTTACTTCGAGGGAGAACAGCGATAATAATTGCTCACCGGCTCTCAACTGTCAGAAATGCTGATCGGATAATAGTCCTGGAGAATGGTAAGATTATTGAGGAAGGAGATCATAATGAGCTGCTAAGAAAGAGAGGTTTATACAAAAGGCTTTATGACCTTCAATTTAAGGTTGTGAATTCCCAAGATATATCTTAATCCATTTTTCTGTTATCCTGTTCCATGAATATTCTTCTATAAGATGCTCTTTAAAATTTTTCCCAAGATTGCTAATTTCCTTTGAAGATGATTGAATGAATCTTTCCATCTTTTCAGCAAGAGATTTTGGGTCTTCTTTGGTAAAGATGAAACCGTCTTTCCCGTTTCGAACGGTCTCTTTTAACCCCCCAACTGAAGATACAATTACAGGTTTTTCAAAATAGCCTGCTTCGAACAATGTCACGCTCTGGGATAACTTTGTATGAGGGAGGAGAACAGCATCAACATTTCTATAGATGAGTCCGAGTTTTGAATAGGGAAGTTCAATGGGAAGATAGTACAGGTTCTTTAGTTCCTTTTTTCTCCTGTCTTTTACGACTAAACTATATTTATAACCCTTATTATTAAGTTCCTTAACTGCATCGAGGAGTATATCAAAACCCTTATAGGGTTTAATAGAGCCTATAAATAGGAATATGGGTCTTTTTAAACCTATAAAAGTTTTTGAATAGAGTTCCTCTGATTCATAATCACTGGTTTCATCGAAGGTATTGTAAAAGTCTTCCAGATTCCCATGAGGGATTACCTTAACCGGTGTAGGTAATTTAAACATTTTCTTGAATCTTTTCTTTGTTTCTTTATCATGAACAACCACACATTCCATAAAAGAATACAATTTTTTGAATTTTTCATAATCCCCTGCTCTCTCTCGGTGGGGCAAGAGATTATGAGCTGTGTGTAATAATCTCGCTTTATTGAGTCTGGGAATTATATATTGTTCTATGGATGGTGCAGTAAACCAGAGGAAGTGGAGGATAGACCCTTTTTTTAATCTTGCCCGGAGTCGAAGGTGCCCGAAGAACATTTCAGCAGTCTGAGTTTGGTTGGCTATGAACCTCTGGGCTCTTTTATTTTCAAAGATACCCCTGCTTAGAGGTAGAAATAGATTATTTTCTTTTACAGGGGAGTGTTTTCCCCAGGAGTTTGGAATATGTCCCAAAAAGATAAAAGGATATTTCTTCTTTTTTAAACCTGAAAGGAAGCAGAAGTTGTAGGGCTTGGTTGTATTTCTCGGGTCAATAAGGTAGGTTTTCATAAACTCTTAAGATAGAGCCTTCTCCAATGTTTCTTGATCCAGTTTCATAAGGGGCCCTTTTATTGAGATGTCAATTCTTGCAAAAGGAAGGGGAAGCATAAGCTCATCCCAGGATGAGAACCTAAAACAAGGATTGGCTTTTATCCGGATGGCAAAGAGAGGAAGACCAGACCTCCTCGCAATCACAAAAACCCCCCTTTTAATCTTTCTCCTCGGGCCCTTTGGCCCGTCAGGAGTAATTGCGATTTCCCCACCCTCTTTCCCATATTGGATCAACTCCATCATTGCTTTTCTACCTCTTTTCTCTGTATCTCCTCGAAAAACCTTATATCCAAGAATCTTAAGGACCCTGCTTGCAAGTTCTCCATCTGGACTCAGACTAACCATTACGCCCACCTTCCTATTCCTATAAGTAAATATAAGAGGTAAAATATTCTCATGCCATAAAGCGTAGAGAACAGAAGATTTGTATTTACGGATACTTTCCAAACCTTTTAAATGGATCCTCCAGGTCCAACCGAATTTTAGAACCAAGATAGCGAGGAGGGAAGATCCGCTAAACCATAGAAAGGAGCGAATGAGCGATTCTATCGTAAGAACCCTCCTTGCCCAATTTAGATTTTAATTCACCAAGTCTTTTTGATATTTTATCCCTATTTATATAGACTTTTTCCAGTTCTCTGGCTATTCTTTTTGGATTAACTTCTTCTTGAATCAATTCTGGGACTATTTTTTCAGATAATATGAGATTTATAAGACCAAAATATTTAACTTTAACTAGTAGTTTTGCAATCATCCAGGAGAGAAGAGATAATTTGTAAACGATCACCATTGGAGTTTTGAAAATGCCTGCTTCAATTGTCGCAGTTCCTGAAGAGACAATTGCAAGGTCGCAGAGGTTAAGGATATCATAGGTCTTACCGCAAAATACAGAGATATCCACCAGTAAGTTTTTCCCTGTATTTTTAACCAGCGGGAGCAATTTTTCATCATGTAGGGCCACTCCTGCAGAACTTTTTGGATGTTTCTCTAAAAAAAGTCTGTAAGCCTTGAGTATTGGAACGAGAAGTCTTTTTATTTCCGATTCCCTTGAACCTGGCAGAATAGCAACAAAGGGTCTTCCTTTCGGCAGATCCTCTTCAGTAAGTTTTCCTGATGGTTTAACAATATCAACAAGTGGGTTCCCAAGATAGGTGGCGGTTATTCCCTCTTTTCTAAAGAAATTTTCTTCGAACGGATAGATGACGAATAGATGCTTGTAGTATTTACTCAGATATTTTACCCTCCATCTTCCCCATGCCCATGTCTGTGGTGTTATAAAGTAGAAGACAGGAATGTTGTTATTGTGCAGGTATTTTGCAGTAGGGATATTAAATCCAGGAAAATCAACCGTGACAGCAAAATCAAACCTATTTTTCCTGATGCATTTAGAGATTTCTCTCCTACCTTCCTTTAAATTAGAAATCTTTGATATGATTTCACTAAAACCAACAACACTGATTCTCTCAGCAGGATAGATAATTCTAACCCCTTCTTTTTTCATCCTTTTTCCACCAATTCCTGAGAATTTTATCTCGGGTTTTATCTTTTTCAATGAATGGATAAGATGGGAAGCATGGAGATCTCCAGAGGCTTCACCAGCGATGAAAAGAGCTTTCATTAAAGATTTTCTTCTAACCTGAATTTGATATTTACACCGTTTGCCCTTTCATGAATTTTGTCCAATATCTTATGAGCTAAAGCAAGAGCTTCCCTCGCTTCTTCTGGAGGGAATTGTAATTCCTTTTTTCCTAAGCATGCATCAATGAATGCTTGGTCTTCAAGTCGTAAGGGTTCCTCAGTTGAAACGGATAGTTCCTCTTCTTTTATCTCAGGTTGTCCATTATTTATTTGTCTGTGGAATACATTCACTTTTTTGTTCAGAGAATCAATGGAAAGGTAGGAAAACTTCTGCCAGAAACGAATTTTTCTTACTTTCATAAGAGAGATTCGGGATGCAGTTATATTTGCGATAGCCCCATTTTCAAATTCCAATCTTGCATTTGCAATATCAATGTTGTCAGTGAGAACTGGAACTCCTCCAGCTGATATGTGTTGAATTGGACTCTTAACTTTTTTAAGTATTAAATCCAGGTCATGAACCATAAGGTCTAAAACTACAGAGACGTCAGCACCCCTTCCATAGAATGGAGAGAGGCGGTGGGCTTCAATGAAAAGTGGATTTTCAATTACTTTTTCTGCGGCTATGATTGCAGGATTAAAACGCTCAATATGTCCAACTTGAAGGAGGAGGTTTGAGTTTTTTGCTGCGTTGATAATTTCGTCAGCTTCTTTTAAATCAAGGGAAATGGGCTTTTCCACAAAGACATGATTTCCTCTTTTGAATGCAGCTAATGAAATATCACGATGTGTGCTTGTAGGAGTTGCTATTATTACCGCTTCTGTTTTTCTTAGTAGTTCAGGGTAGTCCCTAAAGTACGAACAGTTATACTCATTAGCTATTTCAAGGCCTCTTTCCTCTTTGATATCAGAGATTCCAACTAATTCAGTTTCGGGTAATTCTGAAAGGATGCGGGTATGGTGCTTACCCATATGCCCAACGCCTATTACACCACTTTTAATCATAAAAACCTCCAAATTTATACGATAATTTTTCTGCTTATCACCTTAAAATTTCTTCTTTACTGTAAGATTCTGGGTTAATTTGTCAATGGGCATCTTTTCCTCCCCTTAAAATCATCAATAAAAATAGACTCTTGACTTCTAAGGGTATTCCATATATTTTGAACATATGTTAACAAAAGGAATTAGGAATGGGTAGACCTCATATTGAGAGAGAGGTAGCGCATCCACCATTATGGCAACATTTTTCACCCGGGATAAAATCCAGAAGAGGGAAGGTTTTTCTCCATCTGGATGAATACGAGGCTATTCGCCTTTCTGATTATCTCGGTTATTCTCACAAGAAGGCAGCTTTAAAGATGGGGATATCCCGTCCAACATTCACAAGACTGATTGGTTCAGCCCACAAGAAGATTGGAGAGGCGATTGCTCTTGGGAAAGAGATTTTCATCTATGGAGGGAATGTTCATTTTAGAAAAGACATTCTTCAGTGCAGATCCTGCGGTAAGAATATTCCTTTAGAGCCTGGAACCCCTTTCCCAAGGGAATGTCCTGAGTGTGGAGAAGGGAAGCTTTATTCGTTGGGTATAAGGTTCCAGGGTAGAAGAAGGCGAAGAAGAAAAGGGGGTTTCAATGCAGAAAATGAAAGATAGCACAGATGAGAATATTAAGATAAAGGAAAACCTTAAGGGTGTTGAGCATGTTGTAATGGTAATGAGTGGAAAGGGAGGAGTTGGAAAGAGCACAGTGGCGAGTAACATTGCCCTTACCCTTGCAGATAAAGGGAGAAAGGTTGGTCTTCTTGATATAGATATACACGGACCGAATCTTCCCAAAATCCTTGGTGTAGGTAGAAAAAGGATGACCGCATCTTCAAATAATAGAATTGAACCGGTTCATATAACGGATAATCTAAAACTTGTTTCAATGGCTTTCCTTCTCGAAGATGAGAATCAGGCTGTTATATGGAGGGGGCCTCTGAAGATGAAAGTTATCCAGCAATTCCTTGGGGATATTGAATGGGGTGATCTTGATTGGTTGATTGTAGATGCTCCTCCAGGCACAGGTGATGAACCCTTATCTATGGCTCAATTGGTTCCAGCAACCGGTGCTATAATTGTTACAACACCCCAGGAAATTTCCCTCCTTGATGTAAGGAAATCGGTAACATTTGCCCAAAAACTTAGTCTCAAGATACTTGGAATTGTAGAAAATATGAGTGGTCTCATCTGTCCAAATTGTGGGGCAGAGATCCAGCTATTCAAGAAAGGTGGTGGGGAAAGGATAGCGAAAGAGATGGATATTCCATTCTTAGGTAGAATTCCAATAGATCCAGATGTTGTTGATGCAACTGATTCGGGTATACCATATGTTAAAGAGTATCCTGATTCTTTGGTAACGAAAGCCTTTAAAGATATAGTTGATAAGATAAGTAACCCACCAGTTTAATATGAAAACCTATCTTGACTGTATCCCATGTTTTTTAAAACAGGGGCTTTTTGCAGCCAGGATTGCAGGTCTTGGCCAGGATGACCAGAAAAAGGTCCTTGATGATATATCAAAGATTATTCCAGATATTCCCCTTGAATCTTCCCCTCCAGAAATCGCCATGGATGTTTATAAGGTTGTCAGGGAGATTTCAGGATTAAATGATCCATACAAGAGAATAAAGAAAAAATATATAAGTTTAGCCCTTAATCTCTATCCTGAGTTGAAGAGAATTGTCAACGACGCAGAGGATCCATTACTTGCAGCTATTCGTGTTGCAATAGCCGGAAATATAATAGACTTTGGAGTTGGAAATGAATTTAATGTTGAAGAGAGTTTAAAAGATGTGATGAGGAAAGAATTTGCAATTCTGGATTATGAATTTTTCAAGCAAGACCTCTTAGAGGCAGATAAAATTCTTTATATCGGAGATAATGCGGGAGAGACTGTGTTTGATAGAGTCCTTATAGAAGAGATGAAGGGAAAAGTGATCTATGCTGTTCGTGGAAAACCAATTATAAATGATGCAATAATTGAAGATGCCAGGCGTTCAGGTATAGGAGAAGTTGCAGAAATTATCTCTTCGGGTTCTCCTGCACCAGGGACGATTCTTTCTCGTTGTAGTAAAAAGTTCCTCAATATATTCAATAGAGCCGATCTTGTGATTTCCAAAGGCCAGGGAAATTATGAGAGCCTATCTGAAATAGATAAAGAGATATTCTTTCTCCTGAAAGCTAAATGTCCTGTGATAGCCAGAGATATTGGGGTTGGGGAGGGNTCAATCATTCTTATGAAACAGAAATGTGAAGATAAAACGTAGAAGAATAATCTTTTTATTTCCTATTTCCTTTTTATTTATAGCGGCTTCTTGGCCACTTGGGGAAAAGAGGGGTATTACTTCTACCTTTGGCGAGTGGAGAGATGGACATCTTCATGCTGGTATAGATCTTCCAACAATGGGAATTGGTGAAGAAGTTTATTCGGTATCAAATGGTTGGATTATGAGAGTTAGAACTTCTTCCTGGGGTTATGGTAAAAGTATATATATAAAGGATTCTCTTGGAAATATAAATGTCTATGCCCATCTCTCTTCTTTTTCAAAGAAAGTAGAAAAAATAATCAGGAGAGAGCAACTGAAAAGACTCTCCTATATGGTTAATCTTTGGCTTGGGAAGGGAGAAATACCAGTAAAGGAAGGAGAGGTAATAGGTTATACCGGACGTTCAGGTTGTCTCTATCCACACTTACATTTCGAGATGAGGAACCCAGAGAGTAGAGTGGTAGATCCTTTAGTAAGAGGTTTTTCATTTCCTGACACCTTTTCCCCTGACATCAGAGCTATCAGATTTGTACCTCTTGATGATTCTTCAACAGTTTTTGGCTCTCACCTTGGTGTAGAGGTCCCGGTGATTAAAGAAACCCTTTTTGTTAATGTGAAAGGTAGGGTTGGCATTGAGATAGAAACCTATGATAAAGTAAATGGACATTCAGGGCTTCTTGGACCAAAAGAGATAGATCTATACAGGGATAGAGAACTCATAAGAAGGGAGTATATTGACAGTTTTTTATATTCTGATTTTAAAGATTCAAGGTTTTTGTTTGATTATTCCTACGGAGTAAGGACGGGAAGAAGATTCCGAAGACTCTTTACAGTTCCTGGGAATGATTTCCCATTTTATGAGGGAAGAGAGGGTATTTTAACTTCGAGTGATACTGGAGTTGTCTCAATTATTGTTGGTGATGCAGCTTTGAATAAGGCTGTTTTGAATATCTCATTAGTTGATTCTGTAGATAAGACAATCGATTTTGGGAGAGCCGATTTTAATAATAGAGGGATAATAACTACGCCTTTTGGGTTTTTAGTAAATATAAAGGATTCCCGTAGATGGATTGGATCCAATAGCTTAGGTAAAATTTCTAAATCGGGTGATTCAATGCTGGTCTTTAATTTAGGGAAAAAAGTGTTTTCATCTTTCCAATCCTCAGATTCAAGGTGCACGATCTATCCAACCGATAATACTATTCTTAATACCTCTATTATCTCTGTCAGGGTTAGAAAGGGAAAGCTTACCAAATGGTTCTGGGAACCTTTTATTCCCCTGAACAACCAGGTTGAGATGGAAATCACCACCCCGGAAGAAAGCCCCTTTTATTCTATCTACGAACAAAAAGAAAAAAAATGGGAGTATTACCCAACGGAAAAGAGAGGAGAAAAATTAGTTACCTCTATAGATCATCTTGGAATCTTTGCCTTACTTAAAGATACAGTTTCACCCATAATTTCTCTTAAAAGGAGTTATTTCAGCGAAAAAGAACCTCTTCAGATTTATGTTCAAGATTCCATTTCAGGGATAGATTTTTACTGGATAATTACCCTTATTGATCATAAACCCACGGTTTTCCGTTATGACCCCCAGAAGAATCGATTGATTTATGAATACCCGGAAGAAATAATAAAGGGCAGGCATACCCTTTATGTCTACCTTAGAGATAGGCAGGGGAATGAAGCTTCGGGAGAGTGGGAGATCCTGAAGAAGGAATAAAAAACTATTTAGTAAATGAAGAGAAAAGAACTCTTTAGTTCATTGCTCTTCCCACAATCCATTAGGCTTGCCAGAGAATATATTTACGTTATATTAAAAATTAGCAGGTTTTAACTGATGAATCCGAGAGATAACTTTCAATTCAAAGTTACAATTCTTGGATCGGGGAGTTGTGTACCACAACCAGATAGATATCCTTCCTCGTATTTCATTCAACCTCCTGGAATCTCTGGGGGCTGGCTCGTTGATTTAGGTTCAGGAGCCCTACAGCACCTTGCAGAGATCAAAGAAAACTATCAGGAAATCCAAAGCGTATTCATAAGTCATGTGCATCCAGACCACATTAGTAGTTTATTGCCTTTTCTACAAGCTCTTAACTATACACCTAACTTTAAGCGAAAAGAACCCCTTTTTATCTATGGTCCCTGGGAGGTTAAGGAATATCTCAAACGAAACTTAGGATTTTCTATTTCTCTTCGCAGAGATTTTCCTTTAGAATTTGTTGAATTAAGGGATAAAAAGATGATAAATCAGGAGGGTTGGTCTTTGATTTCTAGAAGTTTGAAACATTCGTCACCAACTCTGGGATTTAGATGGGAGGTTGATGGATGCATTCTGGTCTACGGTGCTGATAGCCAGTTCTGTGATGCTCTTCTGGAACTTGCAGAAGGAGCCAATCTTCTGATCCTCGAGAGTTCATTCAGGAAGGATAATCCCAACCCAGGTCACTTAACGACTTTTCAGGCAGGGAAGATCGCTCTGGAATCCTCTGTAGAAAAACTCCTGCTTTCTCACCTCTATCCAGGTGTGGGAAACTTATCTCTGGAAAAAAGGGAATCAGAAGTCAGAGCATCGGGCTACAAAGGAGAGATTATTTTTGCAGAGGACCTTATGAGCCTGAATATTACTCCAAGATGAAAATTATAGATACAAAACTCAAACAC
>NGFL01000064.1 GCA_002215665.1 candidate division TA06 bacterium JGI_Cruoil_03_38_101
AAAGGAGGTGACTCATTTCTACAAAGCGAGGATTAACTAAACTTTCTGTTTCTAATGAGGGGGAAATAGAAGTAAAGTTAATCCTGATAAATAAAATTTACCCTCAAAAAGGAGGAAGAGATGAAAGTAATAGCAAAAGTATTTCTTCTGCTGCTCGTTACCCTTTTATTAACTCCACCCATTTTTGCTGGCTGGGTGGGAGAACAGGTGACTACGGATTCTGAAGGGAAGGAAACCACAGAAATTAACTATATGCAACAGAACAAGGTGAAGACCGTGGGAGCCGAAGAGATTATTATAATCGACCTGGAGAAAAACCTGTTTTACATGATTAGTCCTGAGCACAAGGTCTACTGGAGTGGCATACCTGAACAAATGAGAAGGGAGATGGAAGAAACCCAAAAGAAGATGGAGGAAGCATATCTGCAGAAATTGACTCCTGAGCAACAAGAACAGTATAAGAAGTACAAAGAGAGCACGGAAAAGGAAACAAAGGAAGCTGCCAAAGAAAAGAAGATCAAATTGGAGGTGAAGAAGACCTCAGAAACTACCACTATAGCTGGCTATCCGACTCGAAAATATCAGGTATGGGTTAATGGAGAACTGAAAGAGGAAAAATGGATCTCCACAAAGATAAAAATCATAGATGAAATTGACCTGGAAAAATTGGAAAAGTTTCAGAAAGCGATGAGCGGACTCGAGGCAGAGGAGTCTTATGGGTCTTCTCCTGACTATATGCACCTTATGGAAATCGGTGCTGAAATGAAGACAATAGTTTATTATGAAGGAGGTAGTACCATAACTGAGACGAAAAAGATTGAGAAGAAGCAAATCCCTGATTCTGAGTTTAAAGTACCAAAAGGCTATCGGAAGCTCTCACTATTCGAACTCCAGAAATTAGAAGAGGGGATGCATTAGAAATAAGAAGGCAATGTAGAAAATATCTTTGAATAAAGAACTCCTCATTATTTAATTTAAAAAGGAGGTTGAGTTCCAAATTTTCTGTAAAAGTCAGTAAGCCAATTCTTTTCCTATTTTACTGGTTCATTGCTTTCATAATTTCTTTACCTATTTCTAATCTCATCAGAAGAGCTTTCCTTATCATAATTTAATATTCCTTTTTCTATCGTTCCACCACCAACTACTATATCTTCATCATAAAAGACAACTGCTTGCCCAGGTGTAATTGCATTCTGAGGCTTTTTGAATGTTACAGAAACCTTATCTTCATCTAAGAGAGAAACTAATGATTCCGCTTCCTTGTGCTGAGCTCTTATCTTTGCTTTAACTTTTATTGGTTCTTTTAATCTCTCTATAGCGATCCAGTTCATCCCTTTTGCAATGAGTCCCTTTTTAAATAGATCCTCCTTTAACCCAACTATAATTGCATTTCTTTTTTTCTGAATCTCAATGACATATAAGGGTTTTCCTACCGCTACTCCCAAACCTCTTCGTTGTCCAATAGTATAATACTGGATCCCTCTATGTTCACCAAGAATTTCCCCTCTCCTATCCATAATTGGGCCGGGTTTTGCAGAGCCTCCAAAAAAGGATGCAAAATCCCCGGTAATAAAATCCTGACTCTCACTCTTCTCTGCAATAGGCAAATGGAGTTCTCTTGCCTTCTTCCTTACTTCCTCTTTGGTATACTCCCCTATTGGGAAAAGGCACGTCTTGATCTGGTTCTGGGAAAGGGTGTAGAGAAAATAAGTCTGGTCTTTACTTCGGTCCTTTGCTTTCCTCAGAAGATATCTTTTCCTCTTTTCATCATATCCCTTTCTAACATAATGACCCGTTGCCACATAATCAAACTCGATCCCGCTCTCTTTTGCCTTCTCTATAAGGGCTCCGAGTTTTATTCTTTTGTTACATACAACACAGGGGTTTGGTGTTCTTCCAGAAAGGTATTCATTATAGAAATAATTGAGCACTTTGCTTTTATATTCTTCTCGTAGATTAATAACCTCTAAAGGAATATTCAGTTTATCCGCCGCTTTTCTTGCATCTTCAATATCTTTTGGCCCAAAACAGACGTTCTCAGGATTATCTCCAGAATCAATCTCGCCATTCCATATTTTCATCGTAATCCCCATAACCTTATAACCCTTTTGTTTAAGTAGAGCAGCGGCAACAGATGAATCCACTCCTCCACTCATCGTAACAAGAACTCTATCCTCAGGCATAATGAAGCATAGCCTCTAAAGCTTTCCTTGAAGAGGTCATTATATCTTCCGGGAGTAAAATTGGATATTTCTCTTCCTTTAAGGCTTTATACACGTCCATTAAAGTTGTCAACTTCATATCCCAGCAGATTCTACCTTTCACTGAAGGATAAAATTCTTTTTCAGGATTCTCTTTCTTTAATCTGTAAAGAATTCCTTCCTCAGTTCCTATCAGAATTCTCTTTGCATTTGACTCCTTTGCAAATTTTACCATTCCTCCTGTGGATAAAGCCTTAACCGCAACATTAATAACTTCTCCTCTGCACTCAGGATGAACAATAAGAGGTGCATCAGGATACTCCTCTTTTGCTTTAAGAACTTCCTCCTTCGTTATCCTATCATGAACATAGCAATACCCATCCCAGGGAATTATCTCCTTATCCACGAACCTCTGGACATAGGATGCAAGGTTCCTATCAGGCACAAAGATTATTCTATCCGCATCAATATTTTTTACCACTTCCACAGCATTGGCGGAAGTGCAGCAGACATCTGATTCTGCCTTGACATCCGCATTTGTATTCACATAGGAAACAACTTTAGCATCTGGATATCTCTCCTTCATTTTTCTTACATCTTCAGCTTTCGCCATATTTGCCATTGGACAACCAGCCGACTTTCTGGGAAGGAGAACGGTCTTATCCGGAGAAAGTATCTTTGCCGTCTCTGCCATAAAACTCACTCCACAAAAGACAATTATATCTGCATCTGTTTTGGAAGCTTTTCTTGATAGTTCAAGAGAATCGCCAAGGTAATCTCCTACATCCTGAACTTCGGGTCTCTGGTAGTTGTGAACCAAAATAATTGCATTCTTCTCTTTCTTTAGTCTCACAATTTCCTCTTCAAGACTCATTTTTTATCCTCAATTTTTATTCATGGGTTTTCTGATTCTTTTTGTAATCCTTAATCGCCGCTTTAAGACCATCTTCAGCAAGAAGTGAACAATGTATCTTTTCAGGGGGTAGCCCGTCCAGAGATTTTATAATCTCTTTATTTGACACCTTCAAAGCCTCCTCAATTTTCTTGCCTTTTACCATTTCCGTTACCATAGAAGAGGTTGCAATGGCTGCCGCACATCCAAATGTCTTGAACTTTATATCCTTAATAACATCGTTCTTGACTTTGATATAGATCGTCATAGCATCTCCACAGACTGGATTTCTCACCTTCCCTACTCCATTAGAATCCTCTATCTCTCCGACATTTCTGGGGTTCATAAAATGCTCTAAAACCTTATTCGAGTATTCCATTTTTCAACCTTTAATCTTTTTATATGGAGATATCGCTCGAAGTCTCCTGACAATTGGAGGAAGAACCTCCAAAACCTTATTAATATCCTCCTCTGTATTACCACGGCCGAGGCTGAACCTGAGGGACCCATACGCTACCTCAGGAGGAATACCCATAGCGAGAAGAACGTGAGAGGGCTTCTCCAAGCCAACCATGCAGGCAGAAGCGCTGGAAGCGGCTATTCCATGATAATCCAATTGCAGTATTATTGATTCACCCTTGATTCCCTTAACACATAGATTAAGTGTCCCAGGAAGTCTCTTTTCTGGATGGCCGTTAATGATCACATCTTGAATTTTCTCAACAATTCCCTTTTCTAATCTATCTCTCAAGATTTTGAGTCTCTCCCCTTCCTCCCTCTCATCCATAGCTATCCCAGAGGCTTCTCCAAGACCTACAATACCAGGGACATTCTCAGTCCCGGCCCTCCTGTTTTTCTCATGATGACCTCCGTGGAGGAGAGAATCGATCTTTATCCCTTCCCTGATATAGAGAGCCCCAACTCCCTTTGGACCATAAAATTTATGAGCTGAGAGAGAAAGGAGGTCAACTCCGAGTTCATTTACATCTACGGGTAACTTACCGACTGTCTGGACAGCATCGGTATGGAAGTAAATATTATGCTCTCTTGCAATCCTGGAAATCTCCTGGATCGGCTGAATTGTCCCAACTTCATTATTTGCATGCATAACCGTAATTAGAATCGTTTTATCATTTATTGCATCTTCAAGCTCGTTTAGATCCACAAAACCTTTGGTATTAANCCCAATGTAACCCACTTCAAAACCATGCTTTTCAAGATATTTACATGTATTAAGCACTGCGTGATGCTCGATTTTAGACGTTATTATATGGTTGCCTTTCTTTTTATTTGCAAAGGCCACTCCCTTTATCGCAAAATTATCTGACTCTGTCCCCCCTCCTGTAAAGACGATTTCTTCAAGTTTAGCACCAAGAAGTTTTGCTACTTTCTCCCTCGCCCCTTCTTTTGCCTTCTCTGATTCTTTTGCCAATTTGTACATACTTGAAGGATTACCGTATAATTCATTATAATAGGGAGCCATTGCCTTAACTACCCTCTCATCAGTAGGGGTTGTCGCATTATGATCAAGATATATTAATTTATTTATCTTTGCCTCCTTTCCTGAGGCCTATACCAAAATTGGCTATTATTCTTTTACTTTTCATATCTACTATACCTTGCATCTGAAAAATCACACCTTTTTTATTTGCGACACCAAATAAAATGTTATAAAAAATCTCTTCCCTAAACCCACCTCCAAAAGGATCAAAGGAATATCTGGGGTCCTGTAAGATACCACCTCCAATAGTTAGAAGAGAACTGGATTTAAATCCTGCTAATAGATTATACTGGTAGTAAGGCGGAGGTTGCTCGCCCTCGAAACCGTAAATTTTACCATAAGAACCAGTAGCTACGAGACTAAAGTTAGGATATCTCCCATACGAAAATATTTTTTGCCTCCCGAATAGGAAAGAATTGGCATTTGGAGGGTAAGAAAAATCGAAACCGAAGCCTAAGTCAGTAATCCCTGTTATTCCGAAATTCGATCTGAAAGAGAAATTAGCAAAAGGAGAATACCCAACTATTAATTCAGCCTGACCTCTATTGATCGTCTCCGCATATTGAAAAGGAACAGCACACCCTGAAGTAACTATAATTACACTTGCTAATAAATATTCCCATTTCATTTTATTTCAATCCCTATCGGTATTTTCATTCCTTTATAAAAACCAGCCTTCTCTTTTCATTACCTCCTTTGAAACCCTACTGCTTGGGCCATCTCCTCTGGCTACGGCAACAGCAACTTTCTCCCCAACCGCTGTTGCAATCTCCGCAACATCTCTGTGTGTAAATCCAGGGCAGAGGAGTATAGAGTTAATGCCCTCTTTTTCTACAAGATTTTTGCATTCTTCAACTGCCTTTTCTTGATCCTTAACCAGTACTACAAAGAGTTTATAGATGGGCGTTTCAATCACGCACCTATGCTTTTCTGGTTCTGCATCGGGTACATGAGCAAGAAAGAGAACTTTAAATGCCATTTAAATCACCTCCTATATATAATATATAGGTCTTTTAAGTCAAAGTCAAGAAATCACTTCCAAAATAATAAATTTTTGAAAAGGAAAATTTGCTACTTCTCCTCAAAGAACCTCTGAAGATAGGCCTCTGCCAAACCTCTGTATTTTCCCCAGAGTTTTACACTTCCTTCTTCAAAGTCTTTTTCTATCCTGTATTCTTCTCTCATAATTTTTTCCGTCAGGCAGTCCATATAAAAGGAATTGTAATCCCTCTTTTGAAAAATCCTATAGAGGTTTATTGAATAATTACCAATACCTTTAATGTCTTTTATTTTAGATTCCCCAAAGTTATTTGCCAAGTGAACAAGATATGGAATTTTATATCCAAGTCTAAAGACCTTTAAATTTTCATTTTTATAATTTTCCTGGACAAAATTCAGCTTCTTATAAACCCTCTGCATTTGTTTTCTGTAATTTTTGTAAGAATTGTTCTGGGAAATTATTGCCCCAACAAGAGATTCAAAATCTGAAAAGGCGGAAATGATTTTTGTCCCGATAATCTTATCCAAATAATTCATCAAAACTTTATCTCTTTTACAAATTTCGTAAAATCCAGATAAATCTTCCTCTAAACCCAGACAACAAATTATTCTCTTTTTAAGCAATTCTTTCTCTTTTTCCCTTATTTTTTCAGAAATATCCACAACCAAATCCTCTCCATTCTGTTCAAAAGATAGTGAGATAAATTTTTTGTCGAAATAAACAACCCTTGTCGGTTTTTCCATATAGAAGAAATAGAATAAACCAGATTTAAATGTTTTCTCGAAATCAAAATCCTTTGTTTTTATTTTAATCCGAACCATTTTAAAAATTTACCCAAAAACCCTTGAATGTCAAGGATAACTTACAGCTCACAAAACCCAATTTGGAGATTAAGTTGCTAAATTACAAGCAATTTTTCGGTGGTAAACTTATCCAGTGGTTCTACTACGATCGTCTCCCCTGAAGGTCTTCTAACTCCTTTGAAATCTTTCCCTGCATACCTCGCCAGAATCCTTGCTGCAAGTAAAGAGTCATTTTCAATCGGAACAACTTGTTGTCCTCTGAATTCCTTCCCGCACTTAAATAAAAGACCTATAGGTCCAACACAACCAACCAGTTCAAATAGAGNACCCCCATTGTCCCTTAATTTTCTCTCTTCCTCTTCATTACGACTTACAATAAAAAGAGAGTGGTTAAGCCTGAAATGACGCCCTATCCCAATAAGGTCCACAAAAGATTCGGAAAATTCACAGAATTTCACAGCTAAAGATAGCCTTTTTGAAAAAACCTCATCGGTCAGGATACAACCACCTGCAGGTGAGGTGAATTCAGAAACTCCAAATTCTACGGATAGTTCTATTTGTTTCTTCCTACTCCTCCCTGAAATTCCATAAAGCTTTTCTCTATCAATGATGCCTTCTCTCTCAGGGCGTGTAGGAGGAAGTAATTTACTGGAAAGTGGACGCAGTGTTATATCTCCAAGGGCTGTTAATTTATCAACTCCAACAAGACCTTCCATCGTCTGTGATTTAGGTCTTTGAGAAAGAACTTCACCGGTAATTATAAACTCCCCTCCTATCTCCCGAGAAAAATTGAAAGCCTCTTTTATCATCAAGGCATGACAATCCACACAGGGGTTCATACCTCTCCCATAACCAAACTTTGGATTGAGCACAACTTCAAAATGTTTATGTGATAAGTCCTTTATTACGAGATTTAAACCATTAGCTTTCGCACATTTTCTTGCATTTTCAGCACCAAAGAAGTGACTGACAAAAGTGATAGGTATTACCTCAATACCCTGAAATTGAATTATCTTTACGGAAAGGAGAGAATCAAGACCTCCCGAAAAAAGACTCACCGCCTTCATTTCGGGAGAACATCAATTACAATTCTTCTGTTCTTTGCTCTACCCTCGGGAGTTTCATTTGGAGCAACAGGACAACACTCCCCATAAGCCACCGCAGACAAACGATGTGGATCAATCCCGACTTCGGAAATTAGATATTTGACAACATTTACTGCTCTCTTTGCTGAGAGATCCCAGTTTGTGGGATATTTCTGTTTAAGGCTTCCGGAAATTTTGGTGTTATCGGTGTGCCCCTCTATTCTAATCTTTCTATCTCCTATACCTTTTAATATGTTAGCAAGTTTAAACAGCATCTTTTTTCCCTCTCTACTCAACTCCACAGACCCGGGTGGGAATAATTTGCTGCCGGGAAGAGCAATCGAAATCTCTTCCTTGACCTGTTGAACTTCTATCCCTTCAATCATATCTCTTATGTCCTGTGCAACATAACTCTCGTTTGTTTCTGGTTTAACTGTATCCACTTTAGGATTTTCCTTCCTCAAATCATTCATAACAGATACGAGAGTTCTATTTTCTTCTTTATACTCATTTAGTTTACTCTGCAAAGGATAGTATTCCTTTATATAAAAATATCCAAACCCTATCAATAAGATAGAAATAATTAAAAGATATGTAATACCTTTTCCCATTACTTCCTCCTAAAAGTCAAACTCATCCAACATTTCGAAGGGTTCATTCTCGGTTTTTTCCCTTTTACCATGAAGGTGGCATAGTCTTTTTGGAACGTTTCCTCTTCTGAATATCTCCCTTCTAACATTTGGACACCTTGGTGTAGCAAGCTCGCCACTTTCAGTACATATATCTCTGTAGACAATACTATCAGATTCAGGGAATTTGTAATTCATTGTTGAGTCACACACCACTTCCATAAATTTTGTCCAGATGGGCAAAGCAACCCCAGCACCGCTTGCATGATTCCCAATCCTCTTTGGATAATCATATCCAACCCAAACCCCAGCAGTAAGTTCAGGAGTAAAGCCTAAAAACCAGGCATCAGTAAAATTATCGGTAGTTCCCGTCTTTCCAGCGGCAGGTTCTTTGAAACCCATCAGTCTTGCTCCATAGGCTGTCCCCTCATCAAAAACACTTTGCAACATGTTTACCATAATACAAGCGGTTTCCTTTGAAAGAACTCTCTCCTTCACAATTCTATTCTCATAGACTACATTGCCATATCGATCCACCACCTTCAGGATAAATATCGGTTTTACCCTTTCTCCCAGATTAGCCAGCGAGGAATAAGCTCGAACCATTTCAAGGAGAGATATTCCAGAAGTGCCCAGGGGAATTGAAAGCACAGGTTCAAGATGACTTTCAATCCCCATTCGATGAGCATAATCAACAACTGTATAAGGTCCTACCTCCTCACAGAGCCTTATTGCTGCATTGTTACGAGATTTACATAACGCCTTTCTTAAGGTAATTTTCCCCATAAAAGAACTATCATAGTTAGCAGGAGCATAGACCTCCCCTGCTACTTCTTTAATTATTGGAAGGTCATAGACAAAATCAGATGGTGAAAAACCGTTATCTATGGCAGCCGTGTAAAGAAAGGGCTTAAAAGCGGAACCACCCAGCCTTTTTGCCTGAGTTGCCCTGCTAAAAGTACTCTGCTTGAAATCTCTACCCCCGACAAGAGCAAGGACATAGCCTGTGGTTGGATTCATTACCATCATTGCTCCCTGAAGGTATGGAAGATTCTCAGAGTAAATCAGTGAATCAGGGATAGAGTCTTTTGGAGTGAGGTGCCAATATTTTTCAGCCCTCCTGAGCCCCCATTCTATAAGGCTGTCTGCAAGTATCTGCTTCTCTTTATCCATTGCCGTATAGACTTTGTATCCACCCCAGGTTCTGTATGCACTTCCAAATAAGGCGTTCATCCTTTGCTTTACTTCGTTGATATAATAAGGACCTATTGTGTGCTCATTTGAGTGATCTACAACTGCAAGTGACTCTGAGAGGGCAGAGTCCAGTTGAATCTTTGATATATATTTATCCTTGAACATCTCCTTTAATGCGAAATCCCTTCTCTTTTGGAATCTCTCTCGCTTAATATATGGAGAGTAGGTTCCAGGGGATCTGGCAATGCCTATTAGAGCCGAAGCTTCAGAAATTGAAATACTATCAGGAGATTTATTGAAATAGTAGCGGGAGGCAGCTCCAATACCATAATTCCCATAGCCAAAATATATCTGATTTAGATACATCTCAAGGATTTTATCCTTTGAGTAATGTCGTTCAATTAATAGAGCTAAATATATCTCCTGAATTTTTCTTAAAATGGTTTTCTTTAAACTTAAAAAGAGGTTCCTTGAGAGTTGTTGAGTAATTGTACTTGCACCTTGAGCATATTGGCGTCTTACTAAATTTATCCATGCAGCTTTTAGAATCCTTCCTACATTTATACCGAAATGTTTGTAAAATTCTTTATCTTCAACTGAAATAGCAGCATTTGGTATATAATTCGGAAGAGAATCCAGAACCACTGGTATTCTTCTCTGTTGATAAACCTCATTGATCAGTTCGCCATTTATGTCATAAATCTCGGTAGAAAGATTTGGCTCATAATGAACCAGGGACTCAACATCGGGAAGTTCATGGATAATCCAAGCATTTATTCCAACTATAGAGCCAAGAATAAAGAAGACCACAGTCATTACGATATATCTACGTGTCATATATATTTCTCTTTTATTATTTTCTTTAAATCCATAATTCAATAATAATGTTCCTCCTTTTAAAGTCAAGGATCAAACAAAGGCCTGTTAAAGGAAATCAGTCTGCCTCCTTGACAAATGCTAAAAGGAGTTTATTATACAAAAACAATCTCTTCGGGACAGGGTGAAATTCCCAACCGGCGGCAAAAGCCCGCGAGGAAAAACCTGATTTGGTGAAATTCCAAAGCCGACAGTAATAGTCTGGATGGTAGAAGAGAGAAAAAGCCCCGAAGTGGGTTTTTTGTTTTTATTATGAATAGCTTGGATCAATATTTCCTAAAAGAGACTTTTAATCTAGCAAAACTTGGGGAGGGAATTGTTTCTCCCAATCCCATGGTTGGAGCGATTGTGGTTAAGGATGGAATTATAGTAGGAAGGGGTTATCATAGAGGAAGTGGTACACCCCACGGGGAGAAGGAAGCAATCCTGGAGGCTGGCGAGAATGCAAAGGGTTCCACCCTATATGTATCCCTTGAACCCTGCTGCCATTATGGTAGAACTCCTCCTTGCACTGACCTTATCATTTCATCTAAAATTAAGAAAGTTGTTGCCCCCATAAAGGACCCCAATCCACCTGTTAATGGAAAGGGTTTTAAGATATTAGAAGAGAATGGTGTAGAGGTTGTTACTGGGATCCTAAAGGAGGAGGCAGAGAAACTCAACGCCTTTTATCTAAAGTATATAAAGACGAAAAAGCCCTATGCCATCCTGAAAGCAGCCCTTACCCTTGACGGAAGAATAGGTGATCTAGAAAGAAATATCACCAAGATTACATCAAAGGAATCTTTAAAAGAGGTCCATCGCTATAGAAAGAAGGTAGATGCTATTCTTATCGGTGTGGGAACCCTTCTCTTGGATAATCCACGACTAACTGTTCGACTCGTTGAATCCAAACACCAACCTTATAAGGTGGTAATAGACCCTGATCTTCGCACTCCCAAGGATGCAAGAATATTCAAGGAGGGGGGCAAAGTTATTTTGGCAACTCTGGATAAAAAAGCAGAAGAGAAATATCCAGAAGCAACCATATGGACATTTAAAGAAAAAAACGGCTCAATCCCGGTTGAAGAAATCTTAAAAAGAGCAGGAGAGGAAAAAATAACATCCATTCTGATAGAAGGTGGAAGCAAAACTTTTACTCATTTCATAAAAGAAAATGTGGTGGATAAATACCTTCTTTTCTACTCCCCTTCCTTTATTGGCAAAGGCATTCCCTTTCTTTCTACTTCACTACCTCGCAGGTTTCTAAATACCAGAATAAAAAAAATCGGCGAAGATATACTAATTGAGGGGGATAATGTTTACGGGAATAATTAAAGGGGTAATAAAGGCAGATAGGATAAAGAGAAACACAAGGGGCGCTTCCCTCTTCTTGCGTCTTCCCTTTAAGGCTCAAGAAGGAGATAGTTTTTCTGTAAATGGTGTCTGCCTTACCGTTTTTAAGGTCTCTGGCAAAACATCAGTTTTCCGTGCAGTTCAGGAGACTTTAAGAGGAACCAACCTTTCAATGCTAAAGGTCGGAGACTGGGTAAATATTGAACCATCGCTACGAATTGGAGACTCAATCCATGGGCATTTACTCCTTGGACATATTGATGGAACGGGTAAGATAAAGGAGATAAAAAAAACTCCCTCATCCATTCAACTTCTGGTAGAATATCCACTTAAATTAAAAAAATTTATAGCAGAAAAAGGGAGTATTGCTCTTGATGGAATATCCCTAACAGTCGCAGGTTTATTCGGGAATGAGTTTCAGGTGACAATAGTACCCTATACAATGTTCAATACAAACCTTCAATACAAAAGAATTGGAGATTTGCTAAATATAGAAATTGACCCAATTGCACGATATATAGAAAAAATAATGGAGGAAGAATGAGTGATTTTAGTTCAATTGAAGAATCCTTAGATGATATAAGAAAAGGTAAACCCATAATCATTGCGGACGATGAAGATAGAGAAAACGAAGGAGATTTTGTAAATGCTTCTGAAAAGACAACCCCTGAAACAATAAATTTTATGGCAAAGGAAGGTCGAGGTCTTATCTGCATTTCACTCCCCGAGGAAAGATTAATCGAACTCGGCCTTCCACTTATGACAACAAATATAACAGCCCGCCATGGAACTGCCTTTACCGTATCAGTGGATGCAAAGGAAGGAACATCTACCGGAATAAGTGCCTTTGACCGAGCTGCTACGGTAAAGAAACTCATTGATCCAACCACAAAACCTTCTGATCTTGCAAGGCCAGGACATATATTTCCTCTTCAGGCAAAGAAAGGTGGAATCCTCAGGAGAGCAGGACATACTGAGGCCTCTATGGACATTGCAAAACTCGCTGGTTTCTACCCTTCCGGGGTCATTTGTGAGATAATGGATGAAGATGGGACGATGGCAAGACTACCTCGCCTCAAAGAAATTGCAAAAAAACATAATCTTAAAATAATCACCCTTAAATCCCTAATTGAGTTCAGACAGCTAAGGGAGAAATTGGTCCAGAGGAAAGATGAGGTAGATTTTCCCACACACTTTGGTAGATTCCGACTCATCCCATACTCAAATAAGATAGACGATAAGATCCATATAGCCCTTGTTAAGGGAGAAGTCTCCGGGAAGAAAAATGTTCTCACAAGGGTCCATTCCGAATGCCTGACAGGAGATGCCTTACGTTCTCTTAGATGTGACTGTGGGAGTCAGCTTGAAAGTGCTATGAAGAAAATAAATAAGGAAGGTAGAGGGGTTTTCCTCTATATGAGACAAGAGGGAAGAGGCATCGGGATTCTCAATAAACTGAAAGCGTATAAACTCCAAGATGAAGGTCTTGATACTGTCCAGGCTAATGAGAAATTAGGCTTCAAGCCAGATCTTCGTGATTATGGGATCGGTGCCCAGATATTAAAGGATCTTGGGTTATCTACAATTCGTTTGCTGACAAATAACCCGAGAAAGGTTGTGGGCCTTGAAGGTTATGGGCTTAAAGTTACAGAAATGGTACCAATCGAAATTGAGCCTAACGAAGAGAATATTAATTATCTAAGAACAAAAAAGCAAAAATTAGGGCATTGTCTAAAAAATGTATAGGAGGTAAAATGGAATATAAAGGACTAATTAAAGGCAAAGGGTTAAGAATCGCAATAGTCATCTCACGGTTCAACGGCAGGATAACTGACAAACTAAAAGAAGGAGCTTTGGATTGTCTCCTTCGCCACGAGGTGGAAAAAGAAGATATAGATATATACTGGACTCCAGGCGCTTTTGAATTACCAATGCTACTTAAAAAAATTATTGATAGGAAAAACTATAACGGATTTATTGTTCTTGGTGCCCTCATCAGGGGAGACACCCCTCACTTTGATTTCTTAGCATCAGAGACTACTAAAGGGATAGCGAAGATCTCGATAGAATCCAACAAGCCAATAGCCTTTGGAGTAATAACCTCGGATACAGAAGAGCAGGCTTTAAGTAGATCTGGTATGAAAATTGGAAACAAGGGTTGGGATGCAGCTATGAGCGTCCTCGAAATGGTAGACCTATACAAAAATTTAAAGAGTGAAAAATAGCAGAAGACTTGGAAGAGTTCTTGCGGTCCAGAGCCTTTACCCCCAGAGAATAAACCTGAAGGGCCCTTCAATGAATCTTAAAAATCTAATTCAAGGGGGAAATTACGGTAAAGAAGCAGTGGATTTCGCAAAAATCCTCGTTGAGTTAGTCCAGAAACACCTACCAGAAGTTGACAGCCTAATTGAAAGTGTCCTTGAAAACTGGGAATGGGAGCGCTTGTGTGCTCTTGACAAGGCAATCTTAGGAATCGCCGTAACAGAATTCCTCTACTTACCAGAAATCCCACCAAAGGTAGTTATCAATGAGGCTATAGAGATAGCGAAGGAGTATTCTACAGAAAAATCAGGAAAATTCGTAAATGGAATCCTTGATTCTATTGCAAAAAAGAAAGGCATTTTATGATTTACGCTATCATATCGGATATACACGGAAACTTAGAAAGTCTTTTGAAAGTCGCAGAAAAGATAAAATCACATAAAGAAATAGAGAAGGTTATATGCCTGGGGGATATTGTTGGTTATGGTGCTGATCCAGAAAAATGTATCCAGATTACGAAAGAGATTTCCGATGTTATTCTTGCTGGAAACCATGATTTTGCAGCTTGCGGGATGACAAATATTGAGGTCTTTAATCCCTTTGCAAAACAAGCTGTTCTTTGGACAAGGGAAGTCTTAGACTACAGAGAAATAAACTTCCTTAAAAACCTTCCTCTCAAAACTTCAATGGAGAATATGGATTTTGTTCACTCATCCCTTTATAGACCTGAAGAATGGAGATATTTATTGAGTGCAAGTGACACCCATATAGATTTCCAGATTATGGAGAAAGACATCCTTTTTATAGGACATTCTCATACTCCCCTTGTCTTTGAAAATAAGGGAGGTAAGGTAAAGACAATAACAAAAGAAGAGATGAATCTACAACCAGAAGGTAAATATATAATAAATCCTGGTAGTGTTGGCCAGCCAAGAGATGGTGATCCAAGGGCATCCTTTGTGATTTTTGATTCCAAGAAGAACCATCTCCAAAGAATCCGTCTTGAATACGATATCCTTGAGGCTCAGAGGAAGATAAGAGAAGCTAACCTTCCAGAAATACTCGCAGAACGCCTCAGTTACGGAATGTAGATGAGCAACGTTATTACTAAAAAAATCACGCTCCTTGACTTTTCAAGTTGGAACACTAAATATCGGTTATGATACTGTTTTTTCTTTTATCTTTTGCAGAGTTTAATCCAAATCTTGTAATGGAGAATAGAAAAGAACAGTTTTTAGATGCTGTTCACGATCTTATCTGGGTTGCCACAAGCGACTCCTTTACAATTTCCTATTTCTGGAAAAATGAGCTTGACAAGTACAGAATAAATGTCAAAAAGAAGAATGGAGCTCATTATTCTCTAATCTATGATTCGGAAAATCTATGGAAGATCTACAAAAGGAAAAAGAAACTCACATCCTTTTATATTCTTTATAATCTCATGGCTTATGATTGGCTTTACAACCTCCCGGATGACTTTTCCCATAAATGGTGGAAAGGAGGATTAGCCCTCCTTGAATGGAAGAAAGGAGATGCCAATGTTCACCTCTGGGTGGATAAAGAAGGAGTTATAAGAAAGGTAAAAGTAGATTCAAGATTTTGGGAAGTAGAAATCCAATACAAGGAATGGATGGAGATAAAAGGCTTTCCTTACTATCCCAAAAAGTGGTGCGTAAAAAGCGAGGCTGGAGTCCAGGAATTTGAAATAAATAGAATATATGTAAACAAGGGCTTTTGTTCCCCCTGTACTTTTAATATTTCAAACTATTGAATAATGTAAAGACCTTTGTCTGTAGAGTCTATAAAAGAAAAAAACTTGAATGGATAATTAACAGTTTTTTTCTATCCCTTTCCTTATTCCTAACGGTCTATCTATTCTGGGTTCTTTTCAACCAATTTATTTATATGAATCCCTTTGAATGGAAGATTATGCCATTTACTCTACTCTTTACTTTTCTTCCCTTCTTTTTTGGCAAACCAAGCCTTTCGGTTACTGTTGATTTTCTTGAGAGTAGAATCAAGGAACTCAAGGGAAGACTATACCTCGTAATGGACCCTTTCCACACCTCTCTTGATTCAAATAAATATAGGGAAAAAGCAATCATGGAAATTTCTTCAATCTTAAAAGAGAAAAAACCTAAAGAACTCTTTCCTTTTAGGATTAATTCGAAATATCTTATACCTCTTCCCATCCTCATTCTGTTCTTTTTCCGGGTTGGCTTTCGATTAAACAAAGTTTCACCAGAACCTGCCATTTTTTACATCCAGACCCCCACTCAAAAAAAGTGTCCAACATTGTTACTCGCAAAATGCCCATCTATTAGAAGATTATATCTCTTCTCCAGTGAGGAGGTAAAGAAGATGGTTCATCTTGGAGATGGAAAATTTGGAATAATGACAAAACCAGAACATTCTATGGAAATTCGGGTTGGATATCGTGGTTGGAGGAGTCAAAAAAAGAATCTCGTAGTTGTTCCAGGAATAACCATTGAAGAATTAACTCTTGAATATCAATTCCCAGCATACCTTGGAGTGGAACCCTTACATGATATTATTCTTAATCCTGATAAAAAAATTCCAATACAAGTCCTTTCCGGGACTGAAGTGATGTTTTCTGGTAGGTCGAATGTGGAGTTAGGAAACCTTATAGGGAATATTACTAAAGAAAAAATAGAGAAAAATGAATTCGGAGGTAGTTTCAGGGTAAGGGAACCCGGGGAGCTAAAAGTTAAACTTATTGATACACTCTCATTCTCCTCTTTTCTCCTCCAGTTTATGATAAATATGATAAGGGATGACCCTCCCTCAATCGAGATCATCTCTCCTATAGGGGATTATAAATTAGATGAATCAATGGAGGTTCCTATAACGCTCCAGGCAAAAGACGATTACGGGCTTTCTGCAATAAAACTGAACTCTAAAGAAATGGAAAAAGACCTGGGAAACCCAATGGGAGCAAGATTTATTGAGGATTCGATAACTCTAAGGATAAGCGATCTTATGCCTGGAGAAACGCTGAAAGTGAAAGCCTCCGCAATTGATCTTGCTGGAAATCGAAGTTTTACACCTCCTCTCTCAATTTTTATGCCTGGCCTCCGGGAGATGTTCAGCAACTCCAGAGAATTCACTGATACTCTTGGGAATTATGCATCTGAACTTCAGCAAAGAGAAAAGATGATTACCGAAAAAATCCAAAAATTTCTCCATGAACCTGAGATTAGTCCCCTATTAAGATCCAGAATAGAGAAAACACTAGAAGAACAAAAAAATCTTCTTGAAAATGTTGGAAGAATGGCTCGCCTTGCAAAAAAGATACAGAACCCTCAGATTACCAAAGAGTTGGAGCGCATTAATGAATTGCTTGATAAAATTGGAACTAGAGAGATTTTAGAAAAATTAGAAGATATTGAGAAAAATCAAAACTATTCAATAAAAAAATTGGAGGAACTAAATCTTTCCCAGGAAAAAATCCTTGACGCTCTCAAACTTGCAAGGAAAAGCCTTGAATCCCTGAAAAGTTTAATGGAACTGAATGAATTCTTGAAACTGGCAGAAGACCTTTACAAGAAGCAAGATGAAATCACCTCAACTCTACCAAACGATTCTCTTGCTTCNCTTGAAGAAGGGTTAAGTGAAGAANTAAGAAAGATGATCCAGGAGATGAAAGAATCTTTCGACAAGGAATTAAAGAAAATTGCAGAAGAATTTGAGATAATAGAAACCAATGAGAAAATGT
>NGFL01000012.1 GCA_002215665.1 candidate division TA06 bacterium JGI_Cruoil_03_38_101
TGCAGTTTACATATACTTCTGCCTCAACTTCAACCATTACATGGTCTTTCCCCAGTTTGATCTCCTCTTCGACCTTTTTTTTCTTGAGGTCTCCACCACAAAGTACGCACTTCATTTCCTCCTTAGCATGGGTTGTAAATCTTAGATTTTTTGAACAGAGTTCAATAATGTTTTCATTTTTCATCACAAGAATTCTTAGATAGATATTTCACAGGGCAAGCAGGATAAATCATAGGGTCGAGAGTCATTGAGCTCGGGTTTGTTTGCTTTGTTTGGTTTAGCTGGTTAATCTGGTTTATTAAATTTATTTGCTTTTACTTGTGTATGGTCTTCAGTTTGCTTTCTTTTATTTCTTTAACTATCCTCTCAATCGTAATATCTTTAAATAATTCCTTTCGCTCTTTTGTGTAGTCCCCTGCTCCTGTCTCATAAAGAAGAATGAACTTGGTTGCTCCAGAGTAGCCCAATTCCTTTACTAAAGCGTTCCATCCTCTGGTTTTTATCTCCGGTATAGTTATTCCCATTTTATTTCACCTCCAGTGCAATAAACTCTGTTAAACTTATGTCTTTTATAAAGATTTATTATACCGTCATCACAAGTAATAAAATAATCTACCTTAGCCTTTTCGGCCAAGGCAATATGCAAGGCGTCGATATCCGAAAAACCCAATCCTTTCAAAAATTCTGCCCTCTCTACATCTGATTCACTCATCTCAACAAATTCTTTAGCCAAGTGAAAATAAGAATCAACCCTAATCTTTCTTTGTTCATCTGGATTTTGGCTATTTTCATATAATAGTGCCTCCGAAACTACCAAGGTATCTGCACCTTTTTCTATTTTTTCTATTAGATATATAAATATACTCGTTTCTAATGCTACTCTCTCGACTCCTTGATAATCAAAAGGTCTGTTATAAATGCATAAATCAAGGTATAATTTCATATCAGTTCTCTAGTTTATCTGGTCTTTCTGGTTTATCATCATTAGTTGTAGTGTCCCGATGGAATAGCTTCCCGAGGAAATAGCTCACCCATGGAGTAGTTTACACACTCCACCACGATGTAATAGAACAGCCTGATTACATATGGCCAACGGGACGAGAAGCATTTCACCCTGTCGAATAGCTCCGCTTCAACCACAATGTAAAAGTAAAGACGCGTTACATATGGCAAGCAGGACAGGCCCTGTTGAATAGCTTTGCTTCTACAGGGCAGGCCACAATGTAACAGAAAAAAACTAATTACACCCCGCTAGACAGTTTACAAATCTCACCATAATGAAATATAAAAAACCTAATTACATATGGCAAGCAGGGCAAGTATGGCGAGCCCTGAACGCTATCGCTACAGGGCAAGCAGGACAAGTCGCTTCTACGGGGTAGGCGGAAAACACGGAATTTTTATTTTAATTATTTTTAGTGCACTTCGCGTACTTAGTGGGCAAAAGAATACACTCCGTCCCTTTAAGTTACATAAGGAGTAACTTATTGCGGATTTCGGATTGCGAATTTCGGATATCAACAATTATTGCCCACGAAGGACACGAAAAACACAGGTACATTTCGAATTCAATGTCTTCGGGATTTGGCTGTCTTGCCGATCGCTGTAAAGATTTTGATAAACTCGCCTACTTCATTGAGCAACCAATGGCGCTTGTCCTGGTCTCCAATATCAGCCTCGTCAAAAAGTTCTAACCAGTACTCAGACTCACGGGACTCCTTTTCTACTATTCCAATTTGTTAATAAAATCATTCCGGAATATGAGTCAACCACGCTTGCCCGTCCATGCGGATCCGTAGGGACCGGTAGGCACAGATAAGCACAGATTATATAACGAAACAAACTCACTTTGTTCTTCTAAGCTTTCTTGCCTGCAACAAAATATCTAAATCTACTTTATCCTGCTTTCGCTTTGATACTTTTTTATTCTTTATCAATTCGCCGAGACCAATAAAGTAGACCTTTTGTTTACCATACTTTCCGCTTTCTTTGTTTCTCCAGACTCTATCAAAAGAACAGCCATCTATAGAGGTTAAAATATCAATTCTTACAGGTTCATACCCGAGCTGGATTATTTTGCCTTCTTCAATAAAATCCTCTGCACTTAAATCTAAACACTGAAATCCAAATTCATTTAGTGCCTTAATAATACCTTTACTATTGTTCAGGTCGGGGGCTACTAAAATATCCATATCTTTTGTATACCTCGGTCTGGCATGGAATGCAACTGCAAAGGCACCAACAATACAATACTTCACATTATATTTGTTGAATAACCTTAACAGATCCTCGTAGTCCTTTTCTACTTTCATTCCTTTTGCCCTTCCTGAACTTAAAATATATTTCCCTTAGATATTGCATCATTTCCAATCTTTCCGAACTTGTCATATTCAAATAGTAACCCGTGTCAGATTTCTCAGCAGATTTAAATGATTCTGTTTTATTCACCCAGATTTTATGCATTATTCTGATCTTTGGAAACTATTAGAAAAGATTCTCTTGATGTGTATGAAATGGTTAGTATCTTTCATTGCTCTTTTCGGATTGCGGAAAAACAATTTCAAATTGCGAATTTAATTTTTCCTCCCACGCCTGCCTGCCGTCAGGCAGGAAGGACACCCCGATACCTGCCTACCGTCAGGCAGGCGGTCGTTTCCCATTAAATATTGCTTCCCGATGGGATAGCTCCCCGTGGAGTAAATTTCTCACCACACGGGGCAAGATGCATCCAACGGGACAGGTCGCATTTCACCCCATTGAATAACTGCAATTCCACGGGGTAAACGGGATAAATAATTAAGTTATTGAACATAAAGGGAAAATCGAGCCGCTATTGGCGGCAAATGGGTTTCTTTTTATCATCCTCTCAATCCACTTGTAGGGTTTTTCCCAAACCCTATATCCTCTTTCGACCGTTGCGGTGTGCTGAAGCTAATTATAGTCGGCGGATACGATATCGATAGGGTTCAACCACGCAGAACAAACACTTCAACACATCCTCAGAATGTTCCCGAAAAAGACGGCTGAGTTCACGATGGACATCTTCAACCGTTTTTGGGGTGATTCGCAAAAGGATGACCCCAGTAGATAACTCCTCCCTGAGGAATACCAGGGCTCCGAAATCCTTATCCCTTGTCACCAGTAGTCGCTTCATCTCTTTAGCCTTGCTCAGAAGAATTTCATCCGAAGCTCTCTCCAACCCCAGATCTTTGGCTGTGAGGACATCGTGTCCCCATTCTCTCAGTTCATCAATCGTCACTTTGTAGACATCTTGATCCGTAAGGATATGCATTATGCTACTTCCAAGTGGACCTCTTCCGAACGAACTATGTCCACAGCGTACTGGAGGCAGATTTTTATATCTTCTATCTCCAGATCCGGATAATACCTCTGCACAATTTCCTTAAATGGAATACCTTCCTGCACCAGCTCCAGCACATCCTCCACCGGGATTCTGGTACCGGCCACACATGGTTTGCCAAAGTGGACCTTATGGTCGATCACTATCCGCTTTTTATAGCTCTTTCTCATTGTTCCATCCTCCCTTTACATTGTTATGTAAAATATGGGGACAAGCCCCGTTGAATAGCTACGCTTCTACGGGGCAAGCCCCGTTGAATAGCTACGCTTCTACGGGGCAAGCAGACTGAAGACCTTTTTCCTTATTATATATGTTTTTCTTGGTCATTATACTCTCACTTCTCTAATAACCATTTCCACACAGGTAATATTTGAATATTTATCCCTTCAACAACTTTACTACCCTCTTCGTCATAGGTAAAGAGTTTACCCCTCTTTATATTCAGCCTTTTACAGGCTTCAACCAATCCATTTATTTCCCTTTTCCTATTTTCTTCCCTCAACTCCAAGGTTACCTGACAGGGCAAAAACTTACCGTTATGAGCCTTCACTATAAAATCACATTCTCCTTCCTCTTCAAAATAAAATATCTCATTTCCATTCTTCCTTAATTCTAAAAAAACTATATTCTCTAATATCCTTCCTGAATCAGCGGATGTAACTTTCTTACAGATACCCGTATCCACAAGATAAATCTTTGCAGGATTTCTGAGTCTCTTGTAAGAGGATTCAGAAAATTTTCTAACTTCAAAAATAAGCATGCTTTCCAGGAAGTGGCTGTAATAAGAATACAGGGTGTCCTTTGAAAAGGGAAATTTCTCCTTATACTGTTTGTAGAATGCAGTCAAAGAGAATTTCAGGGAAAATGAAGAAAAAAGTTTTTCTGTTAGCATTTTCAAAAGATGAATATTTGTAATATTAAATCTCTCCACTAAATCCTTAAAAAACATCGCCTCAAGATATTCTTTGATAACCTTTCTTTTCTCAAGATTAGATTTCAGAAGAGAAACTTCTGGGAAACCGCCCCATTTTATGTATTCGGAAAAATATTTTTTAACCAAAGCCTTCCTCGGCCCATAGATAAAGGATTTCTCGCTCGTATCGATACCCTTTAGAGATAAATATTCTCTAAAAGAAAAGGGCGTTGTTTCTATACTCCATGCTCTTCCTCTGAGAGAAGTATGGATTTCGATAGGCATTATTTTCGAGGAGGAACCGCTTACAAACACTTTTATGTTTTCCCGTTCCGCAATTCTCCGGCAGAATCTTTCCCAGCCATTAACATTCTGAACCTCATCAAATAGAAATACCGTTTCTTTGCCTACAAGATGGGGTTTTAATTCCAAGAAAGCTTCCTTCAATGCCTCAAAATCACTTGCTTCGAAACCGCTTAATCTTTCATCTTCAAAATCTATATATAATGCGTGATCTTTATACTTCTTAAATAAGTCAAATAAGACATAGGTTTTGCCACTCCTCCTCACTCCGTAAAGTATCACTACCTTATTTAATTTTACAGGAAAATAAATCCTTTCCCTTTTTACAATTTTCCCTATCTCCTGAAGAATAAATTCTTCATTAGATACAATAATTTCCTTCAAAATCTCTTTGCTTATCATAATCTTTCTTTATCCTTTATATAAAACCATATTGTACCAATTCTATCCTTGTATTAAGGATAGAATATTGTGCCCTTGCCTGGCTTTAAAAAATGTATCACCCCAAATTACAAATAAAATTATACCGCAAAAATCATAAAATGTCAAGAATTTTATGCTATCTTCCACGGGAAAAGCTATTAAGATGCTCATTCGTCTTAGTAGATAATAGTCGAATTAATACTGTGCCAGACTTCCCTCTATCTTTGCCCTTTTGGTAGCATAGCTAAATGCCACCAACCCCAGAGGTAAGAGAACCAGGCTGAAAAGCAATAGAGCGCCTATGTCAGGTAAAAGCTGAGTTAAGGAATAATTCTGGAGTAAGGCATATCTCATGCCGTGGAGAGAATAGGTTAAGGGCAGGAGGCAGGAAAACTTCTGGAGCCAGGATGGTAATACTGAAACAGGGTAAAAGGTGCCGCATAAGAACATAGATAAGCTGCTCAAAAGCCAGCTTATAGGGCTGCCTTTTTTAAACACCATGGTAAAGGCGGCAGATAATATCCCCAGGCCAGAGAAGGAAACGATAGATAAGATGAGAATCAGCACTGCAACCGGAATATTGGCATTTCCCATAGGGAATCCGAATACGGCGGCACCGAAGACAAAATATACTATCACGCTGAAGGAAGTAAAGAGGAAAGGATACAGGGAGGATGAAAGCATGATGGTGCTGAGGGAGGTGGGTGTGGCGAGAAGCGCCTCCAGCGTTCCCTGAAGCTGAGACTCCCTGAGCTGTGCCGAGAAGCTCCTTAGAGAGAAACTAAGATAACTGGAGAAGGCAATGCCGATGAGAACAAAGGCAAAATAATCCCCGCCATAGGGCTCAAGATAGGTGGATACTCCTTTTCCAAAGACTTGAGATAGAAAGTAAAACATAGCGGTGGAGAAAAATACTCCCAAAAGTTGCAGGACGAAGGAGAACTTATAATTCAGGGCAATAATGAAATCTCTCTTCAAGAAGGCTAATGGCTTACGGAATCTCATCTTTATAAGACAAATTTATAAGACAAAAAGTTTTCTATTCTCTCAAAATCCCCTAAAGCTTTGATGCTGCCCTGGTCGAGGAAGGCGATACGGTCGCAGAGGTATTTTGCCTCCTCCAGACTATGAGTGGCGATGAAAAGCGTCGTGCCTCTCCCCTTGGCTAACTCCTCTTTGAGGAATTTTCTGAAGTTGTGAGCTGCCACAGGGTCCAGGCTCTTGGTAGGCTCATCCAGAAAGAGGATAACTGGTTCATGAAGCAAAGCCCGTGCCAGACTGAGCCTTTGTCGCATGCCGCCGGAATAATCCATAAATAACCTATCGGCATGGGGGGAAAGCTCTAATAGCTCAAGCACCTCTTCAATTCTGTTTTTAGCGTAATGCCCATTGATATTTTGCAGGGTAGCAAAAAAGGTTAAATTCTGTCTACCGCTGAGCCTGAAGTAGAAGCTCCTTTCTCCTTCAAGGAAATAGCCGATACTTTTCTTCACCTCGGCAGGTTGGCTGGCAACATCGTATCGATTTACATAGGCTTTCCCTTCGTCCGGCAGGAGCAAGGTGCATAACATCTTGATCAAGGTGGTCTTGCCACCGCCATTGGGTCCTACCAGACCGAAGATCTCTCCTGGGGCAACGCTAATATTTACCTTGTCCAGGGCGGTCAGCCACTTATTCTGCCAAGGGAGGAAATCAACAAGTCCCCTCCTTATGGGGAACCTTTTACTGAGATTGAGGGTCTCTATAGCGTAAGCCAAGTTTAGCTACCTTTTTTCAGAAAAGTAAAAATAAAGAGTCTTGAGAGCCGTCAAAAAGGCATCCTTTAAGCGAAGGAGATAATAAAAGGGCAAGAGTTTTGTTCTGGTGATGTTATAATGCCATAACATGAATTCTCTTTGAGGGAAGAGTCTAAGCCAGAGATAGCGGAACTTCAAGGCAACAGGCATAGTCAAAAACCGGGCTAAAACCCCACTCCCAGAGTCCTCGCTCCCCGGTCTGGTAAGCAAAGCGAAAACCTGTCTCTCCACTCCGCCTGGCTTATATCTCCCAAGCCTCTCTAAAACAAAGGGGGGGATGGCATATTTGAATAGGTCAAAGGTTTTTTCAAGACTGTATTGCACAGGAAGGCAAAGTTTGTATTCGAATATGCGGCTTAAAAAATCTTCCCAGTCTAACTTATCCTCATAGTGATAAACCAGCTCAGCAATATCACAGGAAGAGGTAAGCCAAGCATTTCGGTAATGCTGGAAGAGGTGAAGACAGGAATGGAGGAGACAATCTTCAGGAGACAAAATTAAAGCATCAACGCCAGCTACATCAGCCTTCCTTACTCTTTCCCGCAGGCCCTCCATATCCAGCCTGCCGGGGTAGGGATATGGCGGCCCAAGCGTCCAGTGGGGCTCTATCATAATGGGAATTTCTCCCTCTTTGACATAGTTCACGGCGCCTTGGAAATCCTCCGCCCCGGGACGCAATTGAGGAGCATAAGGTCTATAGCCTAAAGCGAAGATGATTTCTATTACTTGCGGTAACCTTCTCCTGCGAATTAGAAGGTCCATATCGGTAAAAGGTCTTAAGCCTGGCGGGTAAATTCCCTCCATCATCACTCCTTTGAGAAGGATAACTTCTATTCCGGCTTCATCAAAGGCTTGCAGTAACTTCTTGAGTTCCTCAAAGAGAAAGGCGTTTCTGGCAGCAATCATCTGCCGAAGCTTTCTTATCCTTCCATTGTCAGGAAAAGCAAACTCTGGATTTGACCTTTTCAGAACATATTGAAAGAGGGGGAGGTATCTTTCTCCTCCCCCCTCCAATATTTGGTCTATGTTCGAATCCTGTGGCATAGCAACAAGCTCCGGAATAAGCACTTTTTAAGCCAGATAGCAACATATCTTTCTAAAGCCAGCAGAGAATAAAGGGGGCTTAGCAATCTAATTACCCCGGGCTGGGGGAGAGATGAGACCGGTATTTCCTTGCTGCCTCTCTTTACTCTAACAGCTTTTCCCAGGACTTGCTCCTGTCTGACCAAGCCAAATGCCATAACACGGGCTTTATCTCCCTTGTGAACAAAGAGTTTTCCCTTTGGAGTAGGGAGACTACTCACTATGCGGTGAATCATCAGTGAATCAGCTACAGGAAAGACAACGATATCTCCTATCCTATAAGATGCCCTGTGGCTAAGCTCAACATATACCTTATTTCCGACATTTAAAGCTGGTGACATGCTCCCACCAGCAACATTTACCATGACAGTTCCTGACTTGTTCAGGACTTCTATCCATAAGTCATCTTTGCCTTTACTGCTCATTTGCTGCTCCCCAGGGCTCGAAACCGCAAATTATTGCCCCTTTCCAGGCCTCCATGGAGAAGCTCAATCCCACATTCTTTATCCATAGTTAAGCACTCTCACATCTTTACCACATAGCTTGGGGCACAGAAGACCTTCACCATACGGAAAGAGGCTCTCCCTTCTCTATCACTTTCCCAACGTTGCACCATATTCGCTCAACCTCCCTTTAATGCTTACTTTTCCTCTCAAAGTCCCAATAACTTTGTTTTGGGCCTTTTTGATAAAACATCCTCATTCCAGAAGTTGACTTTGGAATAAATCTCCTCCGATTGCACCAGGGCAACAACGAACATTTTGACATGATGGGGTTCAGCCTGCCACCAGAGGAAACGCTCGCGGGCGTCAATCGTGAAACCCAGCAGTTCTGCCTCAGTCGCCTCCAAACCATTGGCTTTACCTATCTCCTTGACGCCTTCTATCACCTCGCCTTGCTCAATGGCATACACACTTTTAACCCCCACCTAGCAGGTGAAGAAAGGATACAGTACGTAGAAGGGCGAAAAAATAAAGTGCTCTTTTCTACGTACTATGCGGATTCGCATGCCCCGCTGTGCACGGCGACCCTGGCGGCCCAGGAAGCTTGTCACATGCGAGCACATTGCTCTCAAACAGCTCCTCAGAGCTAAATGCTGGCTTCTGGTAAGGTTTTCTTCCCTCTCTTTTAGGCTTTTTCTCCATTTTTGTCACCTCCTTTCTTGTTCTTTTCATACAGGTTAGCAAACTGCTGTTCTTCTGCAGCCCTCTTCTTTATTCTGGCATTCCGGCAAGCCCTGGAGGAGGGTCCCCAAAGGTCCCCGTCTTCAGCAAGGGCAAGACCAGGACAGCGTTGGCAGTATTTTAACAACTCACACTCAGAACAAACCGGTGGAAGGTATGTGGTCGCCGAGCGTGCCCGGTGCATATTAGATGAGTGTTGCCAGATATGTTCAAATGACTCCTCCCTCAGGTTACCACAGGGCAGAAGCAGTTGACCACAGGGATATACATCTCCATAGGGGGAGATGCTGCAATAACTATGAGAAGCCTTGCACCCGACATCAGCACGCAGCTCGTTTGCTCCAGATAACTTAGCAGAAGCAGTTATTTCTCTTATTGGATTAATCTTAGGGTCCCGATAAATCTTCAGTAACTCATCCTCGTTAATCTGGAAGGCAAGGGGACCCCTGTTGCCATCCATTCTGGGGGTGATGTTCTCATCCACTGTGAAGTCTGCCTCCATCTCTTCTACTAAAGCCATTACCTCTTGATAGTAATCAACATTTCCCTTCATCACTATATAAGCAAGAGTAACCTTAACTCCTCTTTCTACCAGCATCCGGGCAGCATTAATAGACTTAGAAAACGAGCCAGGGACAGTACTTACTGCATCGTGAATCTCAGGCTTCGCTCCGTAAATACTGATCTGCACCCCTAAAGGATTCAAGGCGGCAATTCTATCGGCTATTCGTCCATCTATTAGGGTGGCATTAGTAAGGAGCGTGGGAACTAAATTTAGGCCTCGAGCATATTCGGCAATCTCAAAAAAGTCGCGGCGAACAAGGGGCTCTCCACCGGATAGAGAAAGACATAAGGTGCCTGCCTTTGCTAACTGCCTTAGAATACCCTTTATCTCTTCTGTGGAAAGCTCGGGACGCTCTTGAGGAACCACATAGCAATGGACGCATTTGAGATTACAGTGGTAAGTGAGGTCAAAGTGAACAAACATAGGTATCTTCTTCCTGAGTATCTTCTCAGCAAGGCTCATAGTGCTCATACCTCCGCAGGCTCATCTAACAGGATGAGCATACCTTTATTGACAGCCTCATTGATAAACTCCAGGCAGTCCTTCTCCGCAGTGTCCCGGTCAACTTCAAATTCTTGATAAACCTTTTCGATGATCTCTCTTACTTTGCTCTTCCCATCTATCCACTCCCAGATTTTAGTAGCTACCTCATTCAGTGTATGAAAAAGGCTATCCTGAGGGGTTACCACTACCGCCTCTCCGTCTATTATTCTAAAAGCGGTCTTGGGGTCCTTAACCACATACTTATTTAGCATCAATACACCTCCAAAATGTTGGCTTCGGCAAAAAATGGAGTTCATAAGCGGGAACCATAGTTACAAAATCAGAACATAGATTGAATAACTGCTTAGAGAATTCCTCCTCCCTGGCAAAAAATACCACATTGGGCAGGAGCTTTTCCAGTGCCTGCCTGGGGTTAAGCCTTTTCATGTAATTTGTTTTGCCTTTTATGGGGAAATAAATCTCCGTTATTGGAGTAGAAGTGTTCTCCCCGCCTACAGCCAACGCTCCCCAAAAGGGTGTGCCAAAGGCAACTGGCGTGCCATTCAGCATTTTGATAAGGGAAATGTCATCGCTAAGCAGTGTGCTATCAGGACTCAGCTGAGTGATAGTCGTCTTACCTGCACCTGATTTGCCTGGGAAAATATACCCCTTACCATTCTTAATAAGGCTTGAGGCATGAACCAGAAATCCCGGCTCTCGTAGCAGAATAAGGGAATAGATAAAGCGGAGAAACGAATTGAGTACCACAGGACTTAAGCCACAACCCATCCTTCCCTCACCGCTTTTCAAATCAAATTCACCAGAAAGTCCCTGCCAGATGATAGTCCATCGTCCCTTTGAGTTATCGAACCTTACATCAGGGTTTTCCACAGTCGGAGTGGGGTTTGTTTTCAAATTCTGAGGTGGCAAGATCTCCACCTCTATCTTTATTGATGGGTCTATCCCATCAGCGATAAAATTGGCATACCTCTCCTTTGTTTGAACCATAAACTCCTGGCTTCTCGAGGAGATAAGCGTCGCGATACTGCCGATGCTTAGCTCCAATGAATTATGAGGTGAGCTTTCAGCCTTAGAGCTAACTACCTTGATTTCCTTCTGTCCTAATGCCATACCTTTACCTACCTTCTACAAATTTATCCCACCAGATATTTAGCTACCTGTACATATAATATAACACATTTTTATGATTTTGTCAAGAAAAAAATATTTTAATCTGAAACAGTGAATCTTATGGTATATATGAAGATATAACTCAACCCTCATAGGGTTGATGGTTTCAAGGCTAAACAGGCCGTGCAAAAACTACTGATTTATCACGCCCCGTCCCGACGGGATCCCTATCGGGAAAAGCACGAAGTATAGAAAGCACGAAATTTTTATTGCTAAATTGAAACCGGTAGAGTTATTTTTTTCGCGATTTTAAAATTTCGCATAGTGTATTCATTTAGTTAGTGTCCCCTGATTTTAGTTTTTCAGGGGACACTACTTAGTCTCTATGATTTATTTGACCTTTCAAATAGCTCATAGCTGATAGGTCATAGCTCATAGTTGATAGTTGATAGGTCATAGTTGATAGTCAAAATGGGGGCAGGTCTCAATGTTTGACATTTTCTCCTATTTTTCAAAGCTTTTACGACTATATTTTTTATATTCAAAATACTTTTGTCTAAGTTGATTTTGTCCTCAAATCTTTATTTAATTTTTCGGGGAAAGAAATCCTTTCTCTTTTAAAATCTCTTTGCTTATCATAATCTTTCGTCTTTATCCTTTACACAAGACCACATTATACCCATTTCATCCTTATTTTAAGGATAAAAATGAATTTTGGGTAAAGCCCGGATAATCGGGAGTTTGTTCTATTCTCCAAAAAGGGGATAGGCTACTTTTTTCTCCCACAGAGGACACCCCGATACCTGCCTACCGCAGGCAGTGGTTTACCTCTGATATCTATCCCGCCTTGGCGGGACACTTCTACAGAGTTCAAAGAATTACGAGATTTAAGAGAGAACACAGAGAAGATAAAAAACTCTGTTTTTCTCTGTGAACTCTGTGGTTGATATTTTACATGACAATTAATAAAAGGGGTGCGAGATGAAATTAGTTAGTGGGGCCTGGACCTCAGACATAAGCGAATTCCCACACCCAATGTGTCTGTCTGCCTTGCCTACCAACGGGCAGGCGACAGGTAGAATGGAGAATATATACTTATTTTCCGTCAAATATTCTCCTTTCGTCAGGGGTAATTATACCATAAAAATTTGAAACTGTCAAGAAAAAAGAAAGTTGGACGCAGATGGACGCAGAAAAACACAGATAAATATAAATTAAAAATCTTTCAGAAAAAAAGAATCTCTTTTCCCGCTTTTAGACGGCCGTCGACCCGCCAGAGGGCGGGTTCCCGCAAAATGCGGGAGATCCCGCTTTGGCGGGACGATCTCTTTCCTGCCTGCCCTGCCTACCGGCAGGCAGGCGTCAGGCAGGAAATCCCTGTTAATATATAGTTTCCTATACTGTTAAATATACTTCAAATAGTTATTAAATATTTTCACTAAATATGGCAAACTTATTAGCATATTTGAATACGCCTGATTTGCCAGAGGACAATAGCAATTTCCATCTCTTATATATTTACGTACTTCTTTTGCTTTTAAGGAATTATATAAAGCATCATAATCAAAATCATAGTCTCTAATATTTCCCATCGAATGTGCGTAACCTAAAACGCAGCAGGGCCAAATATCTCCATCATAATTCAAGTGAATATTGGAAATACCCGCATAACAGGGGACAACCTGTCTTTTCTCTTTGAGAATTTTTACTACCAAATCGTAATAAACCAATCTCATCGATTCAGTCATCTTTGCTAGTGTCTTTTTATCTTTCAGGTTTTCCTTAACCTTTTCCTTAAAATTTATCATCAATTTTTCATAAACTTCCTCGGAAGGGGTTATATTTTCCCCGATATTGAAGAACTCCTCTCGTTGTTCGGCAATCTCATTCCGATAGCTTTGAACATTTTGCTTGTGAACCCAATCTTCTATCTCGTCCAAATCATTGATGTTAAAATTTGAGACTACCGTGCCCAATTCAAGATGAAAATTTGGATAATCTTTCTCAACTGTTTTCAATCTTTGGATAGTATCCTCCAATCTTTCGAAATTTCCTTTTAATCCTCTAATCTCATCGTGTTTTTCTCCAATTCCATCAACAGAAGGCTTCACAGTTAAGGGGACCCTGGGATTATATTTTTTAATTACATCCAGTATCTCTCTTGTAATCCTTTCTGTTTTCTCGGGCAGAAAAGCATTGGTGGGAATATGCACTATCCCGGGTTTCAAATATCTCATTGCCAATTCAACAATTTCTACCAAATCATCCCTGAGATAAGGCTCACCACCACTTATATTTAAGAAATAAGTATACCCTAAACTTTTGAAAAATTTCTCAATTTCATCAATTTTTAAATCGAGCTTCTTAATTTTTTCTGGGTTTTTTCTAAATTCCCTGCCGATATAGCAGGTTTTACAGTTTGATTGACACATTCCCGTAGCAGAGAAAGTGAGAGTAATGGGACGACATGCCTTTACTATTCCTTGTCTTGCTAACCGATAATTAATCGTTTTGGGAAATATTTCAAATAGATAATCTTTAATATTCATTGCTATACTTTTGGATGTTGTCCCAAAGTGTTACGATAAAAGAAATTAGTTAAATCAACCGAGCATCGCTTTAGCTCGTTTTATAAAAAGTGGCCATTAGCATAAATACAACAGAATTTGTACTCAGCCAGGTAAAAAACGAGTTAATTCATAGATAAAAGACAGGCTGTAAACGCAAAATAGAGCTATTATAAGGGAGAGAGCGATAATCCTCTGTGTTCTGTATTTATTTGCAAACATCAGAAGGGCTCAATTCTTTCTTCCAATGGCTTTGCCTTACCAAATATACCTTTTACCACTTCTATATCTTCCTTATTTATTTCCCTGAAAGCAAACATCAACCCACTATAGAGTAAAAGAAGCCCGAAATATTCTGCAATCAAAAATATACCGTGAGTTGAGAAACTTTTTGCTATCAGAAAAATAACCACTGAAGCGATTACTATTTTAGCAAATGAAATAGGATTCACCAATACCCTGAATTCTCGGTATACATATACAGCAGCCACAGTGACACCTATTAATGTGGTAATTGTTGTTGCAGCCGCAGCTCCTTGCAGTCCGTACCTTGGGATCAAAATATAGTTAAGCACAATATCAATTGGGACCATCGGCAGCATAATAAACATAGATACTTTAGGTCTCCCTATTCCGTTAATTATTGTAGTCAAAATAACAGTCATAATCAAAAAAGACATACCCCAAATAACTATGCTAAGCGGGCTCCCAGCTGCAACGTATTTTGTTGTATAAAATAAAGTTATCAAGTTAGTCGAAGTAGCACTAATTATTGCAGCCAAAGGTAGCAGGATGAGCAATAGATATCGTAGTGACTGTCTGATATATTTTTTAGTAAGCAATATATCATTTTCTGCGAAGGATTTTGATATTGAGGGCAACAAGGTTGCAGAAAGAGCATAAAATAAAAAATATGGGGCTCGCGCAAATGCAATAGCCGCAGTATAGAAACCGGCCGCTTTACTATCCTCAATTAACGCTTTTACATACAATAGGTCTAAATTCCTAAGCAAAACCGTAATTCCAGAAAATATCACCAATGGTATTGCAAAATTTATTAATTTTGTTGAGGGAAAGTCATTTGACTCTTTAGAGCCTTCAATTGAAAAACATGTTGCAGCTACTAACCCAATTCCAACTCCAAAAATATAGCCACTAATTGCTCCAAAGATACCAAAGCCTAACAGGACAAATAAAAATACACCGAAAACTTTTCCTATAGAGTTAGAAATTATTGACATAGCCTGTTTCTTGAACTTTCTTTTTCCATTAAGATACCCAATATATGCAGAATAAATAGACATTATCGGAAGAATTAGTGCCGATAGTTTAATATAATTTATTAGGTTTTGATCTTTCAGTAATATCGCTATATATTTAGCAGAAAAAAAATATAAACAAAAAACAATCAATGATACGACTACTTGAATCTTTATTCCTTTCTTTTTAATGCTATTTGCTTTTAATGGGAATTCTGATACATATTTTGATACTGCATCTGTTACTCCTTTTATCAAAAATATCTCAACAACCATTAATAACGAAAGTATTACACCGAAAAGCCCATATTTCTCAGGACCTAATATTCTCCCTAATCCAACATGGATTACATAGCCTGCTCCAAGAAAAATCGTCTGGGCAAACATGAGATAGATTGTCCCTTGGCCCATTAATTTTTTCTCATTGATATTTTTATTCATTTTCTATCATTGAGAAAACCCATCTACGTGTCTATCGAATAAACATTCTACGAAGTGCTGCAACTACTTGTAAAATTTTTGTGCTGATAGTACATTTTTGGCATTTTCGGGAAGATTAAAATAAATTGAGTATGGTAACTTCTCATTCTCAACAATATCAAAATCTTTAAACCATCCAAAGAATTCTTTAGAATCATTTAAATTGTGATTGATTGTAGCAGGGGTGTGTTCTTGAATATCTTTCCACATAAAAACTTCATCTTTACCTAACATGATTTTCCTTTTTATAAGTTTCTGCCTGATGAAACGGAAAGTCCTACTATCTATATTGAAACCACATTTGTTAGGATCAATGCCTCCCAAAAGCAAACCAATTATCGTTCTATAACATTTCTCACATTTACTACAATTAAATTGATTTGTTATTTTCTTGGTGCAAACTCTTATGAGTGGATAACTTCCTGTTTCTCTTATATAATTCTTTATAACATATCTTATTTTTTCTTGCCTACTCAATTCATAACCATCATGAAAAACCTTTACATTTGCCCAAGAAATATTATTATCAATGGATGGATGTGAGCCCCACGCCACGGAACCAAAATCTTTGTTATGTGTTGCAGCAATATATATTGTTTCAGGGTTTTTGACAGTGATTTCAAATATTTTTGTTTAGACTTATCAAGGACATAGTCTCCTCGGGACAAATTAAAAATAAACCTTTGTTCTTTGACATCCGTATTCTTTGAGCATAGAGAGAATTTATCTTCCTTTCTTTCTTGATATGTTCATCCTGGCCGGTTAACCTCTCATACGGTGTTACAAATCCAATACCCTGATGCGGTCTCCTGTGATTGTAATATTCAATAAAGTGACCTATACCGTCTCGAGC
>NGFL01000033.1 GCA_002215665.1 candidate division TA06 bacterium JGI_Cruoil_03_38_101
ATCGATAAAATAATGTGTGAATTGGATGGGACTGAAAATAAAACTAAACTCGGTGCTAATGCAATCCTTTCTGTATCCATGGCAGTTGCCCGGGCAGCAAGTAAATTCCTGAGTTTACCTCTGTATAGATATTTGGGTGGCACAAATGCTTCCCTATTACCTGTGCCCTTTTGTAACATCCTGAATGGAGGAAAGCACGCAGATAATAATTTAGATATTCAAGAATTTATGATAGTGCCGCATGGACTGCCAACATATAAGGAAGCGATTCGAGCTGCCAGTGAAACCTTTCACTCTCTTAAAAAAATTCTTTCTGATAAAAGTTATAGAACAGGAGTCGGAGATGAGGGAGGTTTTGCTCCTAACCTTTCTTCAAATGAGGAAGCTCTCGCTTTAATTGTTGAAGCAATTAAAGATGCAGAATATCAGTTGGGGGAAGAAGTTGGTATTGCAATCGATGCTGCTGCCTCTGAATTCAGCAACGATGGGGCATACAAATTCGAAGGAGAAACTCTGTCAACCAGTGATTTAATATCTATTTATAAAGGCTGGATTGATAAATACCCGATTCTTGCTATTGAAGATGGTCTAGCTGAGTCTGATTGGGATGGATGGGAAAATCTTACAAGAGAATTAGGAGGTAGAATCCAGTTAGTTGGGGATGATATTTTTGTTACCAATACTTCCTTAATTGAAGAAGGAATAAGAAGGAACGCCGCCAATTCAGTTCTTATAAAACTCAACCAAATTGGAACCGTTACAGAGACAATAGAAGGCATTCAGATGGCAAAAGAGAATGGATGGAAAACTGTGGTTTCCCATCGTTCAGGTGAAACCGCTGATGTGTTTATATCCCATCTTGCAGTAGGATTGAATACCCATCAAATAAAAAGCGGTTCCGTTTCAAGGAGTGAAAGGGTTGAAAAGTATAATGAATTGCTAAGGATTGAAGAGGATTTAGGAGATGCTGCGAGGTTCAAATCCCTATAAAAAGCGCTTGAAAAGACATATTAAGAAGATAACCATAACAATTGTCATTTTTGGATATCTCTTTTATCTGCTCGTCGGATCCTATGGTTTGTTAAATATTACCCGGCTTAAGAGAAAAGAACTCAATCTAAGACAACAGAAGAAGAAACTCATTGAAGAAAGAGTAGCCCTGGCTGATTCCATTAAAATGGTAAAAAACGATACTTTTCTCCTTGAGAAAATTGCAAGGGAAAAGTTGGGTATGATAATGCCTGGAGATACAGTCATTCTTATGGATGATAAATAGATGGTCGGAGTGGACATTGTAAAAATAAGAAGGATTGAAGAGATAATTGATCGGTGGGGTGAGAGTTTCTTAGATAGAGTGTTCAGTAGTCGAGAAAGGGAATATTGTGATCATCAGAATAATAAAAATCAGTGCTACGCAGTTAGATTCGCTGCAAAGGAATCCTTTTATAAAGCTCACAATCATCCTTATGGATGGAAGGCAATCGAGGTAATCTATGGGGGAAAGCCTTCCATCCAAATACTGGATGAGAGACTTAAAAAAGAGATGCGAGGATATGGAATATACCTTTCTCTCTCACACGCTGAAGATATAGGAATTGCGATTTCGCTAATAACTCATGCCTGAATTTTNGAGATTTTATCATTGAAAATAAACAGGTTAACATAAATTTTATATTTAGTTACTTGAAGATTAACAACAAGTTTGTTTCATTTATATCCCTTGCGTAAGAGATTTTAGAATGTATAATATAAAAAATATGCCGATAATAACATTCATAACTGATTTTGGTTTAAAAGATCCGTATATTGCAATGATGAAAGGCAGGATTTTATCGATCCATTCTGGAATTAATTGCGTTGACATAACTCATGATATCGAGTGTGGTGATATTCAAACTGCTTCCTTGATCCTTAAAGAGTCCTATCAGTATTTTCCAAAGGGAAGTGTCCATCTTGTTGTTGTAGATCCAACTGTGGGAAGCAAGCGAAGAGCGATATTCTCTTACCATTGCGGACATTTTTTCGTAGGGCCAGATAACGGAGTCCTCTCCCCCACTTTGTCTGAGGTTTTCAAGATAAGAAAAAAAACAGGAACTGTATCAAATACCTTTGAGGGAAGGGATGTACTTGCACCGGTCGCAGCACACCTTGCAATTGGCGAAGATCCAGAGAGTTTAGGAGTTCGAATCGATGATCCTGTAAGAATAGGCCTTCCAATCCCTGAAGTAGAAGAAGATAGAATAATTGGTGAGATAATTCATATAGATAATTTTGGCAATCTCATATCAAACATCGAAGGAGACCTAATACCCAAAGGAGATATTGAGATTGAGATAAAAGGGAATAAAATTAATGGATTGTCCAGAAGCTACAAAGAAGGTAAAGATGGAAGACTCATAGGGCTTATAAATGCTGGATTTGGGATGCTTGAGGTTTCTTTATATAAAGGAAGTGCGGCATCTTTTTTAAATTGCAACAAGGGTGGAAGAATTGTCATAAGGAGGAAGGATGAGTGATATTTTTGATGAAATAAAAAGATTCGAAAGAGAAATGGATATTCTCTTGAGTAATTTTATGAACTCCAGTCGAGGAATTCCTTATAGCGGGGGATGGAGACCTCCCATTAACATCTTTGAAAAGGATAACTCTCTCATTATTCTGATAGAAGCTGCCGGGGTTAACCCTGATAGTCTCAAGATCATACTTGATAAGAATATACTTACCATCTCCGGAAAAAGAGAGGACCCTTTCTCTCGTGAAACAAGGGATTTCTATTCAATGGAAATACCCTTTGGAACATTTGAAAGGAGGATAAACCTGCCATACGATGTAGATGCTGAGAAGACTGTGGTTAAGAATGAAGATGGATTTATTCAAATTATTTTACTAAAGGCTCTATCTGAAGAAAAAATAATAGAAATAGAATGAGAGGAAAAAATGAGTGAAGTAGCCGATATATCTTTAGATGAAGTTGGTATTAAAGTACCAACAACTCTTCCAGTTTTTCCCTTGAAAAAGGTAGTTTTATTCCCTGCAATGGTTTTACCAGTTGCAGTAGAAAAAAAACATCACGTAAAATTAATAGAGGATGCTCTTAATAAGGATAAATTTATCGGGGTTTTCTTAAGCAAGGTTGAGAAAAATCCATCTCCTGAAGAAATCGAAAAATACGGAACAATGGGGTCAATTATCAGGATGGTTAAGGTTCCTGATGGCACTTTGAGAATTCTTGTTCAGGGACTGACACGAATAAAATTAGAAAGTATAACCCAGAAGGAACCCTATTTTATTGCATCCGTCTCTAAAGTAAAAGAGATCCTGGCAAGGAAGGATGAGATTGAGCCTCTCAAGAACAAACTACTCAATATATTTAAGGAATTTGTTGAGTATTCACCTTATCTTCCAGATGAAATAACAACCGTGGCTTTAAACATTGATAATGCGTCAAATCTTGTCGATTTCATAAGTGGAAATCTAAGAATTACCCCAAAAGAGAGATATAAACTTCTTGAAGCAAGGGATGTAAAAAAACGTTATGAAGACCTCATTAATATTTTATCCGATAACCTCGCCAAAGCTAAAGTCCAGGGAGAAATAACAGGAAAGGTCCAGAAGGAATTAACCGAGATTCAAAGAAAGGCGATTCTCCGTGAGCAACTAAGAGCGATCAAGGAGGAATTGGGTGAAGAGAATCCAGTGGCTGTTCAGGTTAAAGAATACCAAGAAAAGATAAAGGAAATCGGTATGTCTGAAGAGGCAGAGAAGGCTTCAATGGGAGAACTTGAAAGGCTTAAAATAATACCTCCACAGTCACCAGAATACAATGTTATTCGTAACTACCTTGATTGGCTCTGTGATCTCCCCTGGCAGAAGATGACAAAGGACAATCTTGATATAAAAAAGGCGGAAAAGATCCTTAATGAAGACCATCATGACCTTGAAGATGTTAAGGAGAGAATAGTCGAATTTCTCTCTGTTAGAAAGTTAAAAAAGGACGCTAAAGGTCCAATCCTCTGTTTCGTTGGCCCTCCAGGAGTTGGAAAAACCTCCCTTGGACAATCTATCGCAAGAGCTCTTGGCAGGAAATTTACCCGCACCTCTCTTGGTGGTATCCATGATGAGGCGGAGATTAGAGGTCACAGAAGGACCTATGTTGGGGCTCTTCCAGGACGTATCATCCAGAACTTAAAAAGATTGGGAACAAGAAACCCTGTTTTTATGCTGGATGAAATAGATAAAATAGGTAGAGATTTTAGAGGAGATCCTGCATCGGCACTTCTTGAAGTTCTTGATCCAGAGCAGAACAATTCCTTCAGGGATAATTTCTTAGATGTTACCTTTGATCTCTCTTCGATAATGTTTATAACAACGGGAAACATCACCGATACAATACCTCCAGCCCTCTTGGATCGAATGGAAGTGATAAGAATACCTGGTTATACAGTAGAAGATAAGTTCAAGATAGCAACGCGTTATCTGGTCCCGAGAAGAATCGAGGAGACTGGCTTGACTGAGAATCGAATTAGTTTTACTAAAGGTGCTATAAACAAGATTATAAATAACTACACAAGGGAAGCAGGCGTTAGAAACCTGGAGAGAGAGATAGGCTCAATATGCAGAAAGGTAGCAAAGAAGGTTGCAATGGAAGAGAGTAAGAAGTTTGAGATAGCAGAAGATGTTATTGAAGATTATCTTGGTCCTATAAGATTCAGAACAGAAGAAAAGGAAAAAACTCCAGCTGTTGGTGTCGCAACAGGTCTTGCCTGGACAGCTGCCGGAGGTGTGATCCACTTTGTTGAAGCAACAATGATGAAAGGAAAGGGAGAGCTTATCCTGACCGGAAAATTAGGAGAAGTCCTCAAAGAATCAGCAAGGGCTGCTCTTTCGTACATTAAATCCAACGCTTTTATCTTTGGTATAGATCCGGACGAATTATTCAATAAAGATATTCACATTCATATACCAGAAGGTGCAATTCCAAAGGATGGACCCTCTGCAGGAATTACCCTCTCTGTAGCACTTATATCTCTGTTTACAAATCAACCTGTATCCCCGGACTATGGGATGACAGGTGAAATAACACTTAGAGGGAAGCTCCTTCCCATTGGAGGAGTGAAAGAAAAAGTTCTTGCAGCAAAAAGAGCAGGGATAAGAAACCTGATTCTCCCTGCTGAAAATGAAAGGGATCTGGTTGAAATCTCTAATGCTCAAAAGAAGGGCTTGAAGTTCTTCTTTGTAAATAGAATTGATGAAGCTGCAAAAATTGTAATGCCAGAGCTCAAAATTAATATTGAGGATCAAAAATAGATGTTCCCTTACATCGTTATTCTTGCTGGTGGTGAGGGGGTAAGGATGAAATCCAGGAAAGCCAAAGTAATGCATGAATTGATGGGTAAACCTATCGTTGAATGGGTTGTAGATCTGGCAAAGTCTTTCTCCTCAAACCATATCATTCTTGTATATGGCAAAAACAACAGAGAAGTTAAAGACCTATTCCAGGAAATAGATTATGTCTTACAACCTGAACCTATTGGGACGGGCAATGCCGTTTCAATTGCTCTTAAAGAAATACATGATGAAGAAGGTGATGTTATTGTTTTATCCGGAGATGTTCCACTTTTGAGTGAGAAAACATTAAGGGAACTAATAACCCATCATAAAGAAAATAAATGTGATGCCACTTTACTGACTTTCTCCTCTCCTGAGCCCACTGGTTACGGACGGATTATAAGAGATGGAGGAGAAATTATGGCAATCGTAGAGGAAAAGGATGCAACAAGTGATCAAAAGAAGATAAGAGAAGTGAATGGGGGAATCTATATTTTCTCCTTAAAACACTTAAGAAAGGCTCTTAAATCCTTATCCACTGATAATAATCAGAGCGAATATTACTTAACAGATGTCATATCTTTAATTCAAAAGGATGGAAGCAGGATAGAAGGAATTAAAACTTGTAGGCCCTGGGAATTACAGGGAATAAATACAAGAGAGGATCTTTCAAAAGTGATTGAGATTCTTCGAAGAAGAAAAATCGCTGATGTTCAAGAAAAATGAGTCACCATACTTCTACCAGAGACTGTCTATATAGAACCACAGGTAGAAATAGGGAAAGATACTATAATCTATCCCAATACAGTGATTAGAGGAGACACGTTTATTGGATCCGAATGTATTATAGGACCTTTTGTCCATCTTATGGATGAAAAAATCCCCTCTGGCTCAATCATCCAGAATTAGTGAAAAAAAAGGAACACTGCACCCTTTCTATTTTCTTATTAATAATCCTGAGTGCTTTTATCTTTTCTTTTGGATATAAAATCGTTCATCCTATGGATTACCACAGGATCAAGGTTGAAGTGTTGAATGGTTGTGGAGTACAAAACCTTGCAAATGAAACCGCAAGATTCTTGAGAAAAAAGGGGTTTGATGTTACATTTTATGGCAATGCGGCGGAGCCTCAAAAGAAAACTGTCGTGGTTGATAAACTATCCCCCGATAAAAAATGGGCAAAGAAAGTGAAATCTGTTCTCGGAATGTCCAGAATTTCTGCACAGGTTGATTCTGCCCGTTGTATTAATGTCCTTGTAATTCTTGGAATGGATTATAATGAGGTTTTGCCAAAAGAAATTTTAAATGGGAGGTTAATTGGTATCAAATGATGATTTAATAAACACTGTAGTTCAGACAATTAAGGAGAAAAAAGCTTCTGACATCGTTAAATTAAAAGTTGGCGAAGTTACTGAAATTACTGACTCTTTCATTATCTGTACCTCTCAATCCGATGTTCACTCAAGGGCTTTAGCCGATGCGATTTTAGAAGAGTTAGAGAATAAAGGAGTTTCTGCACACCATCTGGAAGGTTATGAATTGGGAAGATGGGTGCTCTTAGATTATCTTGACTTTGTCATACATATTTTTCTTCCCAAACAACGGGCATATTATGGCCTTGAACGCCTATGGGGGGATGTTCCAAAGGAAGAATATTCCGATGAGAAGCAAGATTGAACAAANTGTAAAAAAAGCTGTTCACGATTTATATGGGATGGTTGTTGAGGTCGAAATTCAGCATCCTCCTTCTCAGAATATGGGGGATTACAGCACGAATATAGCCTTCCTCCTGGCAAAAAAAGTTAAAAATAATCNCCAGGAAATCGCCAATAAGATCGCAAATGAGATCAATTATGGAGTAATTGAATCGGCTACAAACTCTTCCGGTTTTGTAAATATAAAGATTAAAAAGGAAGACTGGATTAAGGAATTAGAAAAGGCGATAAGTCCTGAATATGGCTATAAGAATTGGAAAAAGGGAGAGAGAATTCTCATTGAATTCGTTTCTGCCAATCCAACCGGTCCTTTAACCTTAGCACATGCTCGCGCTGCTGCCTTTGGTGATTCCCTCGCCAGGATCTTTGAATCTCAAGGGGTTGATGTTGACAGAGAATATTACATCAATGACAGCGGTAGCCAGATTAAAAATCTTGGGGAATCCCTTCAACTCAAAATAAAGGAATTACAGGGTGAAACGGTCCAATATTCCCGTGACACCTATAAGGGAGATTACATCGAGGATCTTGCAAAGAAAGCTAAGGAACGAGGCATCACCGATTACAAGAACTTCGGAGTTGAAGAAATTCTTAAAATAATTAAGAAAACCCTTAAAAGATTCAGAGTTAGATTTGATAATTGGGTAAGTGAATCGAAAATTAAAGAAAGTGGAAAGGCAGATCGGATAATTGAAGATCTAAAGAAGGTAGAACCCTATCCCTTTGAGGAGAAAGAAGGGGCTCTCTGGTTCACTCCCGGGGAAAGAGGAAGGGTTTTTACCAAAAGTGATAGAAGTTATACCTACATCGTTCCTGACATTGCATATCACCGATACAAGTTTGATCGCGGTTATGACAAATTGATTGATCTTCTCGGACCCGATCATATAGATCATATACCCGAACTTAAAAAAAGCCTTGACCTCCTTGGATATCCATCAAAGGATCTTGAAATAAAAATCATCCAATGGGTTACCTTAAAACGGGGAAATGAGGTAATAAAAATGTCCAAAAGGAGTGGGGAGTTTATAACCATAGATGAACTACTCGATGAAATTGGAGTTGACGCCGCAAGATTCTTCTATCTTATGAGAAAATCCTCGGTTCCAATGGACTTTGACCTGGAACTGGCAAAGGAAGAATCGGAAAGAAACCCTGTGTATTACGTTCAGTATGGTTACGCAAGAATTTCAAGCCTCCTTGACTTAGCCAGAGAAAAGGGTTATCCAGTGGATTTAAAAGAAGGGCTCGCTCTCCTATCGCGAGAAGAAGAATGGAAACTAATCAAAAAAATACCAGAATTCAAAGAAGTGCTTGAAGACGCTGTAGAGATTAGAGAACCCCATCTTCTTGCATATTATCTCCTGGATCTATCGAAACTCTATCATAATTTTTATCAGAGAGTGAGAATCATTGGTGGAGAAGAAGAATTGATTGAACCCCGTCTTTTCCTCTCCAATGCGGTCAAAAATGTTCTGAAAGAAGGTCTGGAGCTACTTGGAGTAACCACACCAGAGAGAATGTAATGGACGATCTTCATACTCGGATAGAAAATTTCTTAAATGAAGTAATGGAAATTAAATCTAATGAATTAGAGCATTTTAAATTGGTCTGGAGTGGAAAATTCCTTATAGATGAGAATAGGGCTATAAAATACGTCAAGGAGAAAGCAGATTCTTTAGACCTTTTGCCGATGTTTAAAAAGTATGGAGAAATCGTCAAAATTGCCTTTATTCCAGAAAGAGAAAAAACAAAATCCAAAAGATGGGTCAATTTAGCTCTCCTTTTCGCAACATTTGGCACCACCCTTGCAGCCGGGGCTTTACAACAGGGCTTAAATCCAGTATCTCCGATAAGCAACCTTCTTCAGGGTCTACCCTTTTCTGTCGCTATAATGCTTATACTTGGAAGCCACGAACTGGGGCACTATTTTGCAGCAAAGAGGAACGGGGTCGAGGCTACACTCCCATATTTTATCCCTGCTCCTCATCTCATCGGAACCTTCGGAGCTGTCATAATAATGAGATCCCCAATCGCCGACAGAGATTCCCTGGTTGAAATAGGCGCTGCTGGGCCTATAGTGGGTTTTATTCTTTCAACATTTGCCCTCCTTATAGGTTTTTCTCTTTCAAAAGTAATAACTGTTCCTTCAACTGAAGGATTAATTCTCGGTGACTCTATTCTGACCCATCTTTTAACAAAATTGTATTTTCCTACGATTCCGGAAGGTAGGGAAGTTTTCTTACACCCAATTGGTTTTGCCGGATGGATTGGTTATTTTGTTACTGCGATGAATCTTCTTCCAGTAGGTCAACTTGATGGAGGTCATATCTCTTATGCTTTAATAGAAAAGAAGCATCGTTTCATAGGTTATATTGCCTTTGGTGCGATTCTAATATTAAGTTTTCTCTGGCTTGGATGGTTAATCTGGGGAGTTCTTCTTTTGGTGATTGGTTTCCGACACCCACCCCCCCTGGATAGCATTTCAAATCTTACCCCAAAGAATCAGATGATAGGGTATATTTCCTTATTAATATTCATTCTGACCTTTATTCCTAGGCCAATTCAAATTGGATGAATAAGCACAGAAAAACAGAAGTCATTTTATTCCCAACAGACACCATCCCTGGCATTGGTTGTTTTCTATCAGGGGAATGTGTGAGGAGATTAAGAGAGACAAAAAAGCGTCCAAAGGATAAACCCTTTGCCCTGCTTCTTTCCGACAAGGAGGCTATAAGAGAATGGGTTCGCGAAGTTCCTGATATATATCAGAAATTGAGTAGATTTTTACCGGGGGGGCTTACCCTTATTTTTAAAGGGAAATCTAACTTACCCGAAGGAGTCATATCAAAAGAGGGTAAAGTAGGGATTAGGATTCCAAACTATGAGCCTCTCAGAGATATTATTCGAGATGCAGGAGTTCCTCTTATTACAACCAGTGCCAATCTCTCAGGGGAGCCATGCCCTCTTCATGTAGATGATGTAAAATTGGAATATGATCGCGTTGTTCCCGGAGAATTTGGATCCGGAAAGGTCTCCACAGTTCTGGATATCTCAGGGGATATTCCCGTCCTCAAAAGACCTGGTGAGATATCCATTCTTGAGATAGAAAACGCCACAGGAAAAGAAGTTCTTCTTGGAGAAGGCGTATCTATTAACATTCTTTTCGTTTGCTCTGCAAATATGTGCAGGAGTCCAATGGCTGAAGCACACCTGAAGTATCTGACTCGAGATTTAAAGAGAGTAAAGGTCCGCTCTGCAGGGACGAGGGCAATAAGAGGCACTCCAATGTCAATAGGGGCTAAAAATCTACTGGAAGAGGAGGGCCTTGAAACTCACCATCAATCCATATCTATTGCAAAACCAATACTTGAATGGGCGGATTTAATTTTTGTAATGGAGGAAAGACATAAAAAGCAACTAATCGATTTTTCCCCTGAAAGCAGAGGTAAAATCGCTTTTCTCAGGAATTTTAAAGAACCTTCTAAACCCTGTGAGATAGAAGATCCTATCGGAGGGGGGATTGAAATCTATCAAAGGGTGTTTTCAGAAATAAAAGAGGCAAACAAACTAATTGAAGTATATCTAAAGAAAAAATTAAGTAACTAATTGAGAGAGAAGTCACTAACACTTTCTTTTAAAAGTAAAAGAATTCTTTGAATTAGAAGAGGTTCAATATAAACTTTATATTTCTATAACTTTACCCACTCCTCCGTCAATATACTTTTTAGGGTATAGGGTCTTTATTTTCGATTTGAATTGGGTGCAATGAGTGGGGCATATAATTTCCAGATCTTTAACTACCTCGAATTCATTGAAACCATGTAATCCTCCGATAATTGCATAGGGCTTTCCAAGTTCTGATGCTCTCTTTAGAATGTCTTTAACTCCTGGATGAGAACACCCGGCGATTATAACCAATCCTTTTTCCGTTTTAACAATGAGAGATTGTTCTATACCTTTAAGTTCGCCAGTTGAAAAGATATTCTCATGGATTTTAAAAGGTTCTCTTACCTTTATCACCTCTTTTGCACCCCCTGGTTCTGAACAGGATGCTGGGATATAAACATTGACGGGTTTTATCTTAAGAAAATCTGAAAGACCTCCTGTATGGTCCCAGTGAGAATGAGAGATAAAGATTTCATCAATTATAGCAGGGTCTATATTAAGTTTTTTCATATTAGAAAGAAGTATAGAGCCATTTGCTCCAGTATCAAAGAGAATTTTTGGAACATTTTCTACCTCAACCAAACAGGAAAACCCCCAATCAGATACAAGGCCCTCTTTGTAGACCTCATTGTCATAAATTAGTGTGATTTTCATCTTTTCCTCCTACTTTTTAATATTACGCAGAATATATAAAAGAATGCTGTTTCATTTTAATCCATCTGGGTTCAACAATTCCAATTATATTACCACACTGGCATTTAACTTTATTTCCATCTCTAATACTATAATCCTTGATTATTCGATCTTTCCAGCAGTGCCATAATCGACCTTTTCCGATCTTTTGATATTTAAAGATTTTCCTTTTACATTTAGCACACTTTACTGTTATCAATATTATCCTGGCCAAACATGTTCATGGCAATGAGCTATAGTATAAGGAAAAACAAGTCTGATTGTTGTAGGAATATTGTTTACTTTTCCTTTATAATAAAGCTCTTTCTCGGACTGTTTGAATTGGTATAAGTCAAAAGGCAAATCTCCCAAAAGCCAATGAAATTCATAAGAATCACCACCATACATTGCACCTTTTATATCGCATATTAACACAGTTGATTTTCTTGTTTCATTAAATTCAACTCTGGGATTTTGAATATATCTTTTATATCTTTCTAAATCTTTTTCAAAAGAATTGATCTCTTTAGATTTAAATTCTTCTTTTGATTCTAAGATTTCGGAAAAACCACTTTCACCCCAAAGAGATTCTTTTTGATAGTGCAAAATTTCTCCCTCTGCTTTTATTTCTATAACATTCATCAATTCTCCGGGTCCTTTTACTTTCTCAGAACCTTCTTTCTCTGGTGGTGGCTTAAGCTTTTGGGCTTTGTTACAGCTTCCTACAAGCATAACAAAAGTAGCCAGTAGAATTGTTATAAAAGAATAAAAAAACTTGTTATTCATAAAAAACCCCCTTTTAAATGAACATATTAAAATATAGGCAAAATTATTCAAGAATCAAGTTATGAAATATTAGAGCACATTTTTTCGCTTTATTCTTCAAAAATTAATCTATGGGGCGTTGGATAACGCTCCATAAGTAATTATGTGAATAATCAAACTATCTATTTACTATCTAAATAGCACCATCTTCAGGGATTGAGTCCTGTCTTTTGACTTCATCCGGCAGAAATAGATACCTGCTGGAACTCTTCTACTCTCTCCATTTTTACCATCCCATTGAATACTATGAATACCTTTTTCTACTTCACCATCAACGAGGGTTCTAATCTCCCTTCCTGAAAGATCGTAGATCTTTATCCTGATTCTTTGTCTTTTATCTACACTGTAACGAATCAGGGTAGAGTTGATGAATGGATTGGGTCTGTTGGGAAGGAGTCTTATATTATCTTTTATAGATTCAACCTCATCAATAGAAGTGAAATTCCATTCAACAACCTTTGCTGCAATATCATAACCTTTCTGCCATTTTGGGTCCTGCCAAGTGAAGATGATATTCGTTCCATCTGTTGCAACATCAGGCTCAAACTGATATGTATTCAATCCCTCAATCTCATTATTCACCTTATAGTTAGTTAAATCAGGACTGTAGTCAGGGTTGTATCTCTGGGCAAAGATATTTGTAGGGTTACTACCCTGACGACAATACCATGTTACTACGAATCCACCTGTCGGGGATGCACTTACTGAGGGATAATATCCAATTACATCACTCACCTTGAAATTCACTCCAACAGGAACACCAAGCGAATCAATAACCTGAGCGTAGATGCCCATAGAAGAACGATGATCCCGCCATGCAACAATGAAATTGCCTGCACTGTCCATCGCACAGGATGGTTCATATTGACCATTTATTCCAGCATCATCATCTATTCTGAAATTTGTGCTAACCGGACTACCGCTCGCATCATATAACTGTCCATAGATATCATAATCTCCATTCCTGTAATCATACCATGTTATGAGAAATCTACCCGAAGGAGATACGGCAACCACTGGGTACTCCTGAGATGCAGTCCCCACATCATCATTTACCCTGAAGTTTACACCTATTGTGTCACCCAATGAATCGAATCTCTGCGCATAGATATTTACATCTCCATCCCTGTAATCAAACCAACTTATTACAAAGTTACCCGGCGCATCCATATCAATGGATGGAAAATAACGATTGTTATAACTGGTATCGTTTACCGTTCTCTGTGGACCAGTTGAATCACCTGCCGGGGTAAACAT
>NGFL01000027.1 GCA_002215665.1 candidate division TA06 bacterium JGI_Cruoil_03_38_101
CGGATAGGAATCGTTGTTGATGTCATCTATAGCTGCCATAGATAATCCCGATGCGTTGTATGTGATGATTTCTTTGCTCCATTTTATACTGCCGTCAGGTTTGATACAACATACACCACTATTACCAAGATGACTCTCAGTAATCACTATAAGTTCTGGCTCTCCATCGAGGTCTACATCGGCTATTGCGGTGCCACTTATGCCAATATCAAGCCGCGTTTCCCATTCAAGATTACCCTGGCAATCTAAACAGCATAATTTTCCATCATTACTTCCAAATATCACTTCTGGTGTTTCTTGTCCATCAATATTAGCTACCATTGGAGCTGCTATACAACCCCCGGCTGAATATGTCCATTTGATACCACCGCTGTCGTTCAGACAGTAAACAATGCCATTGCTGCTCCCAACTAAAATCTCTGGGGTGCCCAGTGTATCTATATTGGCTACAGCTAAACCGACATGATAGTAATAATTATGAGTGTTCAATCTCCATCTTTCAGAACCATCATTGTTTAAACAAAAGAGACACCCTTGACTATCATCCGTTCGACTGTAAATCAACACCTCCGGGATGCCGTCATCGTCTATGTCTACTATGGCAGGATGAATGAACCTATAGTAAGACATAAAAGATTTTCTCCATATTAAGGTCCCATAACTACTGAGACAGAATACTTCTCCCGCAGTATTTCCGATCACAATTTCTGAGCCGGGATGAGCGTCATCCATGTTAGCTACCGCCGGAGAACCCATTATGACTGCGCCAGTATTATAGTGCCAGGCTACTCTCGGGTTATCGAAAGCCGGAGTGCCCGCTCCCGAACCCAGGAGAAATACCCCTATGAAGAGATTCAATATTCCCATCATATTCTCCTATTTTGGCAGGATGGTTTTCTTCACCTCAAACATTTTTGGTAAGTCTTATAATTCAATCTTTAGTGTGGTCTTCTATTTTTTGGCTTTTAACCCAAAAAACGATTGTGCCAAGTAAAAGGAGAAATGACAAAAACGAAATTACCGCACCCATTTCAAACGGACGGGATTTGTATACGAATTCAACCGTGTGCTTTCCCTTATCAAGATAAACAGACCTCAGGGTGTAGTCTGCAATATATATTTTGGTCTCCTTGCCATCAACATAAGCCTTCCAGTCCGGATGCCAGTTTTCAGAAAGGACGAGAAATCCCGGAGAAGTAAGTATCGCCTCACATATTATTTTATTGGCGGTGTATTCAACGATCCTTACCCCTTCATGATTTCGGATTTCGGATTTCGGATTTCGGATTTCGAGACCCGGCTTTTCTTCGAGAAGTACAGTGGTTCTGGGATTAAAATCTGTTTTTTTTAATTCTTCAATTACCTGTTCTTTGGGTAAAACCTCGAACTCGTGGGCTATCCATGCCCTTGAAAAGGCAGTATTGTTTTTATACACGGCGTGACCGTATCTATCTTTATAAGCAAGCTCCAATCCCTTATGGGCATCTTCCCAATTGATATTCCATCGCCTCTCAAAATTAATTTTAAAGTTTTCTATCTTTTTTTGTGTTTTCTCATCGTATTGTGATAAATCTTCCGGTATCCATACATCTATGACATATTTAGCGTTTAAAATATCGAGTATATTTCTATATTTCACCAGGTTTGGTGGGGTGAACATAACACTCGTTCCAGCACCAATCAAATCCTGATATCGCTGAAGTGGATTGGGGACATAACCCCCAAGGCTGTAAATATTATAATATATAAGGTAGGAGTCCTGTGCGTGTTCATAATAGAGGGGAAATACCCTGTAATGAGATTTATCTCTTTTGAGAAAGTTTGCCACGCCATCGGCGGCGTAGTACTTATTGGGGGGTGGAACATCCTTTAGAAATTTTTTTTCAATGCTCCAGGTATCAAGGAGAAGGACTGAGATGGCAATTAAAGTGAAGATACCGAGTTTTAATTTCTTTGTAAAAAGAAGGAGAATGAGCACAGAATTTATAGCTATTAACAGGAGAGCTTTACCCAATCCCCCGATGAAGTTTGGATAATTCTGATAGAGGTTCTGCAATTTCTGCTGGGTAAGTCCGGGGCCATAATTTGCCAGAAGAGTGGGCTGGAAATGTCCCTTCAGAAATGAAAGTACAGATTCTCTTCCGACCGAGCAATAAATCGCAAAGATGGCGACAGCACAAAATACTGCCGACAAATAGATGGCAAGATTCCCTTTTTCATTTTTCATTTTGCGTTTTGCGTTTTGCATTTCAAGGAGCGCCTGTATTCCAAGGGCTGCAAGGACGGCGATACCAAAAGCGGTAAGGTAAAAAACCATCGATGGTCCCCTGAATTTCTTTATACCCGGAAGTAAATAGTAGGGTATACGATATAGGGGGGTATGTTCTCCAAGTGCAAATATAACGGTAACTATAGTGGTGCCCGTAAAAAATCTTACGAATTTGTCTTTTTTCCATCTCCAGATAATTGCAATTCCGAACAAAAGGAGTGGAAGTATACCGAGGTATTCTGTATGAAGTTTGAAATAATTCCCTCCCCAGTAGTTATTCAATAATCCGGAGAAATCTGGCACGAGCAAATCTAGAAGTTCAGAGGTTGGCATTGCCCAGGAAGTTGCATACTCGTATCCCTTCGTAATTCCCCTCCCTCCGGTGGAGAGTGTTTTGTAAACGGGAAGCCACAGTACTGCGACGAGACCAACCATAAGAATTATACCCAATGCACCAAAGCCAATGAGTTTGGAATTCTGCTTCCAGCCATTCTTTTTCCTGTGCCAGATGAGCCAGAAGAGTGTATAGAATCCCGCGAATATCAGTGAGTAATACACCATCTGGAAATGGGTCTCGTGGAAAGAGAATCCAACGATAGCACCCGCAAAGAGGAAATACGGGAGCCGTTTATAAGAAAGTCCCTTGTGTAGGAATAGCAAAGACAGCGGGAAAAGGGCGGCGGCACCGCATCTTGACGGGTGTCCTCCGTAAGGTGTGGACATAAGATTTCCTGCAAACATATAAATAATTCCACCTAAAAGGGCGACATAGGTTGACATTTTCAGTTCCTTCAGATATAGATAAGTCCCAAGACCGGCAAGAAAAAGATAGATGACGAAACTGTAGGTAAGAGTAATGTGTATGGGAAAGATGAGTCTTAATAGAGGTGTAAGACCAAACGGCCCTCCCGAAGGCGACGATATTGCCGGTAATCCACCAAAGAAGTGTGGACGCCACATGGGGATACTGTGATAGGATTTTATGTACGAAGCAGCCCAGGAGGCATTTGGAGCACCGAGAAGCCAATCTGAACCCGCTATCATCTTGCTCCCCGACAGAAACGGAGCAAAATATATAAGGGGCAGGATGAAAAGAATTGCGATGGCTATCTTATTTAAAGTAGCTTCGGAGAATTTATCACCGATAACCTTAAAGGACTCTTCAGTTGTTCTTTTCTTTACCGCTTTCTTCATAATCTATTCCTTTATACGCTTAATCTTCATTTTAAAAAACTACTCTTCAGATTCATTATCTCTTCTTTAGTTATTCCCCTTAACAAAAAAATCAAAATCCCATAAACCACAACTCCTACAAGCACAGCAAAGATGAGTGTCGAGAGATTTGAGACATATAACTGGCTGATTATAAAAGCCATAATCCCTGACGCGAGTATAGACTTTACAATAAAATTTGGATTTAAGCCAAATTCTAAATACTTATGGGCAGTCAATACCATGACAAATGCCATAAAGATAAAAGCAATTAAGGTTGCGATTGCTGCGCCTAAGATATTGATCCTCGGTATCAATAAAAAGTTTAATACGACATTTATCAGTGCTCCTACTCCCAAAATTATCGTTATAAGGTATGTCTTCTTTACTAAGCCTAATACGTTTGCTGACAGAAAATAAATACCATAGCAAGTTATCGCAAAACCCACTATAGGAATTATTAGGTAGCCTTTTTCAATAAATTCTGGTCTTGTAAATACCCTGAGAATTTCTTTTGAGAGTGCAAGTAAGCCAAAGCATGAAGGAATTGCGAAAAGAAGAAAATATTTTAATGAAAGGGATAACTTCTCTCTTGCTTTTTCGATTTTGTTTTGATTCCAAAGGGTCGCTAGAGTGGGAGCCAAGCCCCCCTGCAAGGTCACTGAGTATAAGGTTACGATACTCGCAATGTTATAAGCCGCAGAGTATATTCCTACTGCGGAGAAATCTAAAAAATATTTAATAATTAATCTATCGCTAAGTTTAACGATCCATACAAGGGCTGAGGAGACTATCAGTGGTAATCCATAGTACAAATAAGGCTTTATATTACTAAAATCAGGAGCTTTAATTCCAATTTCTTTTACGATTCCCGTATAGCATAGAATAAAGATAGCAAATCTAATTGCTATGAAGGAAGAGACAATCGTGATTAGTTTGTACCCATGCAGTGCCAAAAATAAAACTGCCAATATCTCAAGGGAAGTCTGAGCCATTATCAAAAGAGCGTATTTCCTCATTCTGAGAAAAGCCCGATAATAGCTTAGAACAAGAAGCTGAAGCGCCCATGAGAATATCAAGAAGCTGCCCACTTTGATGAGTTCATGAGCTCCCGATTCTTTGCCAAAGAGCCTTGGAGGTAAGTGACTTGAGATTAACGAGAGCAATATAGATACAACGAGAGAAAAAGCAAATATTATTACAAATGCCGAGTAAAAATTTTCTCTTATCTCCTCCTTATCCTCAACTCCTGCAGTGAACCTTATAAAAGCGCCATTTAAGCCTAATAAAGTTATTGGGGTTATTAGTTGAACAATCGTAATATAGGTAACCCATACTCCATAAGTTTCGCTGCCGAACAGTTTAGTGAAGATGGGCACAAATATGAATTCTGATAGTGCCGTAAAAGCTGTTGCTCCACCTATCCAGATCGTCTGCTTTGTGAGAGTGGCTCTTGGGGCATTCATTTACGCTTGCGTATCTTATAGATAGAAGAGTTTGTGAGGAAAAATCTATTAGTTCTAATAATGAAATACTTATTTGCTTTAAGATACCGTCTAACAGGAGGGAATAAAGCATACGTTCCACGACTACTCACTATCTCAAAGTTACAGAATCCCAACAGACCGCGTAGGGTCTGAAAAGTAAAGGACGAAATATGCCCTGCTCTTTCGGGCAACTTCAGTAAATTGGCAAGTATTTCACTCCACCGGTATGGGTTGGGAGTTGACAGGATTAGCATTCCTTTATCCTTCAGAATTCTTCTTATTTCCCTTATTAATAAACTGGGATTTTCAACATGTTCAATCACCTCCAAGCAAAATACATAATCAAACTGGGCTTTAGAGAAGGGAAGTTCTTGCATTATGTCGCAAACTACAAAATTGCCATTTCCACATATTTTTGCTTCCTTTACTACTTCTTTGGCAATATCTATACCGTAATATTTGCAATTGACCCCTAATTTTTCAAAAATTATCTGCATCTGTCCACAATTGCAACCAATATCGCATACTGTACTGTTATTCTGTATGGTGGCTAACTTAACTGCCATTTCATATCTTAAAAGACTCGTCCTGTCAAAATACTCCCTCGCCTTTTCTTGATAGAACTCCTTTTTATTCATGTTTTCCTCCATTCAACGGGAACTTTAACCTTTTCCCGCCAGTAGTCTATGGTATCCTTCAAGGTTTGTTCAAATGGTATTTCTGACTTCCAGCCGGTTTTTTCTCTAAACTTGGTGCTATCTCCACCTAAGACAGGTACATCAGAGGGCCGCATTCGTGCTGGGTCTTGTACTACCTTTATGCTCACTTTGGCATAAGATAATAATATATCTAAGATTTCCTTTATAGCATAAGATGTACCAGAGCAAATATTATAGACTTCTCCTGGAGTACAACGTTCTGTAGCAAGCCAATATGCTCTTACAATATCCCTTACATCACTAAAATCTCTTTTGGCCTCAAGATTTCCCACATGCAGTACGGGCTTCTTTAATTCCTTCTCTATCTCCGCTATCTGTTTAGCAAAGTCTGAGCACACAAATACCTCTCCGCGTCTTGGCCCTGTATGGTTAAAAGCTCTTGTCCTAATTATGTTTAATCCATAGCTCTTGTAATATTGGTATCCCAGAAGATCCTGGGCTACCTTGCTAACTCCATAGGGACTTAGCGGCCGTAAAGGATTGGTTTCCTTTATTGGTACTTCGTTTTCATAGGCCATTCCATATTCTTCGCTGGAACCAGCAAGGTGAATCACAGGATTAATCTCCATCTGTCGTATTGCTTCAAGAATATTTAACTCACCTATGATATTAGTGAATAAGGTTTCAGCTGGCGCGTTCCAGGAGGAAGGAACAAAGCTTTGAGCAGCAAGGTGAAAGATCTTTTCTGGGTTTACTTCCTTAATAACACTCTTAACTGACGATGCGTCTCGAATGTCACATTCAAACAGTCTAATCTTATCTTTTATATGTTCAATATTTTCAGTCCTACTACGCCATCTTGCCATCCCATAGACGTTAACCCCAGGTATTTGTAGCAAATGGTCTGCAAGATGGCTTCCTACAAATCCCGTAATACCCGTAATCAGTACCCTCATCATAATTCCTCCTTGTAGGTTGTTAATTTTATCAATAATTCGCTTTAAAACAATTACTTGGACGTTAACGTCAAGTTAACTACTTCGCCTATTGTACCCTGTCTGATTTGTTCTATTTTAATACGTCTTTTATTGTCCGAACCAATTTTCTTTCCCTTCTCTCCAAAGGAAATATGCTTTGAATTCTTTTTTTGGCTTCTTTTCCTTTGTCAGATTTTAATGCCTTTCTTATTGCCTCGGCGGTTGCCCATGGATTTCCGTAAGGGACATAAAAGCCAGTGTCACCGACTACTTCTGGTATTGCTCCTCTCCTCGAAACCACCGGTACACACCCACAAAGCATCGCTTCTGCTAAGGAGAGTCCAAACCCCTCATGTGCTGAGACTTGAACATATACCTTCGCTTTTTGAAAATAATTTAACAGTTCCTCGGAAGAAACGAAATTTGTGAATTTAACATTTGGACAAGCAATTGACTTCAAATAATTTATTGAATTATCCGCATGTTCTCCGATCAATACAAATCTGGCTTCTGGTAAAAAATTAGCAGATTTGACAAATGTTTCTAATCCCTTTCTTTTCAAATTGGAATTGTTTACACGGCTAACTGTTATGATCAAGCCGGTATCCTTCTTACCCTCAGGTTTATATCTCTCGCAATCAAGGCCAAGGTACACTGTTCTGATTTTTCTAAAATTTGCATGGCTATGTCTCAATACTTCGCCCTTCGCCGAATTAGAAAAAGGTAGTACTCTGTCGGCGAGATTGAACGAGCATTTAGGAAGAAAATTAGCTATGTGGTTACTCATTAATCCATATCCTATCTCCGGCACCTTCGCTACATCGTATCCTCCTGTTATTACAATTGATTTCTTCCCGAACATCTTTGAAAATACGATAGCCAAAAAGGCATGAACATTAGCAAACCAGCAAAATGTTACATCTGCCCATAAAGTACCCTTTAGTATCTTAAACCAAATTATTGGAAGTGATTTAGGACCCAGGTAGTGTATAACTTTTACATCAAAATGTTTCTTGAGGATCTTTAAGTCCCTTTTAACGAATGTCTGCAAAGATCGATAGACAAACAGTACTCTTATTTTTCTATTCATTCGAGTTTTCTTTTATAGTCCTTAAAACTCTCAGGATAATTCTCTAAAAACTCTACCATCCAGTCTGTTAAATCTATTTTATCCTTCAGCATCTCTTCCCTTTTTTCTTGCCATTCTTGCTTTAAACTGGGATTACTCAGGAGTTTTAAAATTTTATGTAACATTTTATCTTCGTCACTTGGACGAAATCCGTATGTCAAACCATATTTGTATTCCAATTCGTCGAGATAGGGAACCTTTCCCGGATAACCCACATAGGTATTACATCTAATTGCGGGTGTTCCCAAGACAGCAGCCTCCGCTATTACCGTTTGGGAGTCTCCAATGCACATTGTGGCGTAATAAAGGGCGTCATGAAGTTCATGAGGAGCTACAGTAATTCTGTATTTTTCTATATCTTCGGGAAGTTGTATTTCTGAATTGACAAATACCTTTCCGTACTTAGAAAGAAGTTTAATTAGTTTAAGCCCCGTTTCAACAGATATTCCAGATTCTCTTGTATCATGGCTTGCTTTAAATGAAACGAATCGCAAAATAAAATAAGGTTCAAATTTTTTTAATTTTAATTTTTTAAGCACAGTGGGATTAGATGAAAACCGATTGGGGTGAAGATATGCTAATTCGTGGTAACTGGGGTACTTCACATGCTTTCCCCCGAAGTTTTGTTCAAAACAGTCAGGTGTGCAAATTACATCTGCAAATGGATAGGCTATTATGGAAAGTTTTCTAATGTCTTGGTTGTCCTCCTCCCAAAAAATTGATGGGATATTTTTTGCCTTTCCTACATGAGTTATGCACACAGATGTTCCCATCATTATATCTGGCTGAAAGTCTTTGACTAACCTAAGCATCTTAAAATCACGCTCTAGAAGTTCCTTTCCAAGCCTAACAATTCCCTTTTGTGCTTTCGTAAGCATTTTGTATTTAAAGCCATAATAATCCAGCAGATTTTGAACAACATCTCTGGTTCTGGCGGTCCAGAGAACACAATGCCCTCTTTTTTCTAATTCCCAGGACAGATTTTTAAAAAGATGCACATGAGCAGGATGATTCACATCAACTAAAACTTTCATTTTAAAATTCTCCCCCACTTCTCTTGAAAACAAATAAGCCTTTATGAGCTCTTGCTCCTTCTCAATTGTCTTATTTCATCTCTAATACCGGCGATTGCCTCGGCAAGGAAACCTAAGGCAAAGAGCGAAAGTCCACACAACCCGAGGAAAATAACCAAAAAGGCAGGCCAGATTCACCTCCTCAATTTCTTGCACAATCTTTTTAATCTTATTCCCCATAATTGGTGTTAAATTTTACACCGAACGGAAATAGACCTAATCCCAGAAGTCAAGGTCGTTATAACCTCAAATCTTTCTTGACTTTATTCTCCATCCTGTCTACCGATAGGTAAATTTGAAAATATATTAAGCATACGCCGCCCGTATCATACACCCCCTGTCCTATCTGTTTCTCCTCAAAAACTCTTCAAAGAAAGGATCGGTTATACTGTAAGCTCTCCCGCCTGTTTTTCTTATTAGCCCTTTAGTGGAAAGGGCATTTATGGATCTTGCAACATTCACTTTATTTTTATTTGAGTAGAGTCTCTTTTCTCCGGAGGCAATTCTTAATAAGACCTCAAGTTGTGCAAGAGCTTCTTTTAACTCTTCCCATAGTTTTTCTAAGTATGGTTTCTCGGAAGCAATAGCATCCTCATATCCCATTTCTATGTCACGGTTCTCTATGGTAGTCTTCTCTCCTTTAAGTAAATAATGGATAGACCTGCAGAGGAGCTGTGTATAGTAAGGGTGGCCTTTTGTTCTTTCGAGAATCTTTTTTATAACATTGTCTGCTATGAAAAGACCTTCCTCCTTGAATTTTTTTCTAATGTATGGGGTAAAATCAGAGAAAGCAATTTCCCCAAGATAGATGATTTTACAAAACTTATAAAAAGCGCTCCTCTCTTTTGCAAATAGTTCCTTCATCAAAGATTCATGACTCCCTGCAAATAAGTAACACACATTAGAGTGAAGTTGAAATTTACCTCTCATTAACTTTATTATGTCTTCACCATCAAATTTCGCAATATCACCAAATTCATCATAAAAAAAGCAAAGCGGTTTGCCCTCCTTTTGGGCAAATTTTTGTGGAAAATCAAGCGAAGATTCCAGGACTTCGTAAGTGTCTATAGAGGATTCCGTAAACTTTAATACAAATTCATAATTTTCTATTACTTGTTTGATTTCAACATTCTTAAAAGCCTCTGAAACGCTTTTCTTTATCTTCCTGATAATCCCCAATACCTTTTTATTTTCCAAAGTTTTCTCGACTATACTTTCGGCTAATCTTCTCTTATTGGTAATAGTAAACAGATCAACATCAGCTATAAGATAACCATCTTTTTGAAGCTCTTGCAAAGCTGTTAAAGCAACAGAGGTTTTGCCAAATCTCCTTGGGGCAATCAAAACCGCACCTTGCCCATTTTGTAGAAGGTGCTTAATCTCTCTTATCTCTTCCTTCCGTCCAACAAGATCTTTACCTGTTACTGGAGTGCCTGTGACAAAAAGTTTTTTCATGGGTTTCTTTTTATCTCCCTGTACAATGTTAATATAGATAGTACGCCGCCCGTATCATACACCCCCTGTCCTATCTTATTATGTAAAATACCAATGCACAGCATTCTTCGAACCACAAAGTTCACTTCGAAGAATCCTGTGGAAAAGTCTACAAAACCCCCAAAAAATCAAAACTATCCTCGGGATCCGTATGGACATATCAATCCGTTAGCTAACGGATAAAATTCTAAACACGAATACCACGAATTAGGCAAATCCCGAGTGCCTATAACAAAAAGTTTTTCCTCATTTACTTCTGCTAAGCAGAAAATCTACTATATAAGATGCGAACTTTTTTATCTTGTCAATCTCCTTCAAATATCCATGGGTTTTTTCAATGTCCATGGAAATATATCCATACAGGATGTTGCTCCAATTTTTCGAGTCTTTTTTGTATCACATTATTAAGTTCCATATCTCCCCTCTTTTATCCTTTTTATGAGACTTTCTGATGCTGTTTTTCTCAAGGGTTCAGCGTCGCAATATAGTATATTTGCTCTTGTCTCAAACTCGACACGCTTCTTTTCATATTTACAGAAAAGGAGTTTCCCTGTTTTGAGCACACTGTGAGCAAGAGATAACGGTGATTCATTCAAAATCACAATATCCACTTCGTCTGTCTTTAATATTTCACTGGCATTGCCCATAAGTTCCAGTTTTTTAGAGAATAAATCGCTATCATCGTCAAGATATACCGCTATATCGACATCAGAAAGGGGAGATGGTTTTCCTCTCCCATAGGAACCAAAAATATATGCAAAAAGAACTTCCCTATCCCCTTCTAAGCTCTTTTTTAACACTGTGAAAAAGGAAGCTACATTATGAGTAATTTTCCTTCTTTTATATCCCATTGCATTCTCCCACTATTTCAGACAGGTAACCACTCACCTTGAATCTGTTCATTTATTCCTTTTCAGTGTTTTTATTTCGTCTCTAATACCGGCGATTGCCTCGGCAAGGAACCCAAAAATAAATAGTATAAGCCCACTCAGCCCAAGAAAAATAACCAAATAGAGAAGTGGTCGATAACCTCTCTCAAGCCCGAACCGCAAGTAGAGCGCGACAATTCCTATGATCGATGCGGCGAGAAGCAATCCCCCGCCAATTGAGCCGAAAAGAAGCATTGGTTTCCTCATAAACGATATTTGGAACTTCACTGCAATGAGGTCAAGAACCCCTATTGCTACCCTACCCTTACCCTGATATTTTGCCTTGCCAAACTTTCGAGGGTGTAGCTTTACCCTTACCTCGGATACCTTGTATCCCTTATCCACTGCCAGAGCCACTATATATCTGTGCCAGTCCTTACGAAGGTTTATATTTTCAATCACATCTCTTCGCATAACCTTCATTGAGTTCTGGTCATGGATTGGAATATGAAATAAAATCCTTGATAACCAGTTGTAGGTTGAAGAGACAAATCTTTTTTTGTATCTTCCTTCCTTCCAGCCTGTAACTATATCGCAACCCGGTCTCAATTTCTCTACCATAAGGGGAATATCGGAGGGACTATACTGCAGGTCTGCATCGAGGATGGCAATATACTCACCAGAGGATGCATCGAGCCCTGAGAGAATTGCCCGTGTTTTTCCCTGGTTGCGGCTATGCCTTATGACCTTTATATTCTTTCTCCCCTCGGTGACTTCATTTGCAATACGATAAGTTTTGTCTGTGCTTCCGTCATCCACTATTAAGAGCTCACAGTGGAGACCACTCTCCTTCATCATACTATCCACCGCATCAACGAGAGGTTTTATATTCTCCTCCTCATTGTATGCGGGGACAATTATCGAAACAAGTTCATTCATTTCCTTTTTTGGACGCAGATTTACCCCGTTAAATAAAATCATTTTATAGTGATACTCTGGCGTTTATTTTTCAGCTATTTAACGGGGTGAACGCTGATACTTACTGATTATTTTTATTTCAGAATTTTTTATTTCTAATCTGTCCGTGTCTTTCTGTGTGAATCTGCGTTTAACTGCGTCCAATTTATTGTAACTCTAAATTTTTTTCTTGATTGCATAGGAAACTATACCACAGAGGACACGGAGGGAAGAAGACAGAAGAGGGAAGAGAGATGAGAGATGAGAATGTTCGCTTCTCGCCCTTCACTCTTCGCTTTTCACAAATTATCCTCTGTGTGCTCAAATGTTTGAGCTATTTTTATTTGTTTAGAATAATTGAGATTGAATAGATCTTGAGTTTGCCTGTCTACCGATGCACGG
>NGFL01000070.1 GCA_002215665.1 candidate division TA06 bacterium JGI_Cruoil_03_38_101
TGAAGTTAATGTGGACTTCCCATGATCTATATGCCCTATCGTCCCTATGTTTACATGTGGCTTCGTCCTCTCGAACTTCTTCTTTGCCATTTTTACCTCCTGTATTTTCTAATCTATCTTTCCTTTCTTTAAAAGCCCACGACCGGGCTTGAACCGGTGACCTCATCCTTACCAAGGATGCGCTCTACCACTGAGCTACATGGGCATGAGCGGGAGACGGGGTTCGAACCCGCGACAAACGGCTTGGAAGGCCGTTACTCTTCCTACTGAGCTACTCCCGCTTATGGGGAGGGGCGGATTCGAACCACCGAAGGCTTTGCCAACGGATTTACAGTCCGTCCCCTTTGGCCACTCGGGAACCTCCCCAAAACTTTCAACAAGCTGGTGGAGGGATTTGAACCCCCGACAAACTGATTACAAATCAGTCACTCTACCCCTGAGTTACACCAGCACAGTTTTAATATAATAAAAAACTATCCTTTCTCAATCCTGGCGAAGGGTTTCTTTTCTATCCGTTTTATCTCTGGAGCAGAGCGGATTTGAACCGCCGACCTCCTCCGTGCGAGGGAGGTGCTCTTCCAATTGAGCTACTGCCCTATTTAATATATAAAATATCTTTCATTTGTCAACCCTAAACCCTATTTTTAACAGCAGGATTATAGTGATTTTAATATTCTCAATCTAACTTCATCCTTGACAATTCTGCATAAAGAATTTATAATTTTATATGCAAATATATAAATGGACAACAGGGTTGTTTTTGGTTTTCTACATTACTCTTATATTTTATCCAATTAACATATCTATATGGATTCCATGTATTTTGTTAGCCTTTCTCTTTTTAGTAATTACGCAATTTGAAAATATCCCCTTTTATCTATCCCTCTGTGGGGTGGCATTCTTCGCCCAAATGGCGGGGGGTCCAGCTTCACTTCTTTTCTTATCGTATATTCCCGCAGTATTTATGCTGAGGGAAAGGGGTCTCAGATTAAAGAGCTGGTGGTTGATTTTACCTCTATTCCCTCTAATAACGAATCATCAATTCATACCATATCTAATAATCTATGGTTCGGTATTTTTAACCTACTATTGTGGGAGAAAGAGAAAAAAGTCCAAAGAGAAAGATAAAATTGAGACAGCGACAGGGTTTGAACAAAAAAGGGTCAGGGAAAGCATAACAGAGAGTAGGAATTTTCCATCTGAATTATCAGATAAATTTCAGAACACACTAATCTCAACAGTCGATCTAATATTCGGGCTATTTGAACCGTATAGTGCTATTATGCTAATGAAAGAAGATAAAAGTGATAGCTTTAAGGTGCAAATTGCGAAGAGCAAGGGAAGTGTTAAGGTGAACGCCTCTATTGAAAAGGGTCCTCTTTCTTGGTTTTACAACAATTCAGGAATACTTGTTAACAATGAGTATAATAACTCTTCAACTAATCTTGGTTATTACAAAACAGATGAATTTATAAAATGCTTCATAGCAACTTCCATTGAAATTAACGACCAGATTAAAGGTATCATTGTGATAGACAGACGAGAAAGAATTCCATTTGACAAAAAAGACAAAGAAATACTCAAAAGCGTCTCCAAGAATTTATCAACCTTATTCTCCCTCTATCGATATATGGATGCTTCAATGCTTGAAGCCTTCAGATTTCACTCTTTATTAAATCTCACAGAAAGGGTTGCTGGAGAGATCCAACTGGAGGAAGTCAGAGCAAGCATATTCGAAACCATTAAAACCAGTTTCCAAAATGTATGGGCAATTTTCCTTTTAAAGGAAGGGAACGAACACTATATAACCGAAGAGGATGGAAGGAGATATTCTCGACCAATCAGAAATAGTATTATAGCTTTAGCCCTTAAGAAAAACATCTCACTTTGCAAGGAGGATCTCACTCGTGAAATTAAGAGGCCAATTTTGCTCCCTGAGGAAAGAGATTTTGGGGCGAAATCCTTACTATTTTCACCTTTTAAAGGCAATGTAGAAGGGGGTATTCTTCTCCTATCAGGAAAGAGCTGTAAATTTGACAAAAAGGACCTTATGGTCCTCAACTTAATTTCGGACGTAGCTGCCTCATCCGTGGAAAAGGCTATTCTATACGACCATGAAAGGGAAAAGGCAATTAGGGATGGTCTAACAGGTACTTATAACCACCGATTCTTTCAGGAAATGATGGTTAATAAAATCGCAGATGCAAAGCGTAACGAAGATTCCGTTTCACTACTAATGCTTGACATAGATAATTTTAAATTAATTAACGATAGATTTGGACACCAGAGCGGAGATTTGGTTCTTAAGAAAATTGGAAAGTTAATGAAGGAAAGGATAAGAACTTCCGATATTATAGCAAGATACGGGGGGGAGGAATTTGCAATTATACTTCCAAAAACCTCTGCAGAAAAAGGCTATAAACTAGCCGAAATTCTAAGAACAACGATTGAAAATACCATATTTACCTCACCAGAGGGAATTAATTTCCATGTAACCGCATCCATAGGCGTATCTGAATACCCTGTACATGCAGACAACAAAGATAATCTCGTGGCTTCCGCAGATCGAGCTTTGTATACTGCAAAGGAACAGGGAAAGAATCAAGCAGTCATTGCTGAATATTGAAAACTAATCTTGCTGGTAGGCATATCACAGAATCTATCTCTTACTTGACTTGATTTTTATTTTTGTTATAATTATTTATAAATAATTATGTTCAGTTTAGAAGATAAATACAATATAATTGATAAAGCTCGACGAGTCGCTTCCAGAAGTGATCCCTCAAAAGCTATAAAAATACTAAAAGATGCTCTTACCCATGAGGAATCAGATCTTCCATTAATGCTCGAAATTATGCATACATACCATACAATGGATAAATTGAATGAAGTAATTGTGTGGGCAAAAAAGGCAGAAAAACTCTCTAAAGAAGCCTCTAGAAAGGTCTTAAGCGAAATGGAAGATCTTTTTTACGGGAGGGGAAAACCTGATCAATTGGCTGAATACCTTATGGAGAAAAAAACTGAGGAAGGCAAATTTGAAGAGGTTGCTGAATTATTTGAGGGAATGGGTAAAGAATCTACGAAGGGGTTCCTAAAGCGAGAAGAAAATATTGTAAATAACATCCTCAATCATAAGGAGAAATACAGCCCAAGGGATTTTACTCATCTTTATCTCTTCAGTATTATAAACGAAGGTAAAGATAGCAATCACACAGTAGAAATCCTTAAAAAGATAATAGAAAAAAAGCCTACAGAGACGGAAAGGGTTATTCAAGAAATGAGACGGGCAAATCAAGAACACTATGGTGATGAACGGCTTCTCCTCGGTTTGGGTGAGATTCTGCTTAAAAATAAGAAATACAAGGAGGGAATTTCAAAGATCAAAGATGCTATGAATAGAAATGAAAATCTGCAGGAAGAAGTAATACTGATTCTTTCACCTTTCAAGAGTGAATCCAGAGAAGTCCTTGATTATTTGGGTGAACTATTAATAGAATCAGGAAGGGAAAAAGAAGCCTTAGAGCTTGTCGAAACGATTGGAACAGACGAAGCAATAAAAAAATATTATAGGATGGTAAAGAAGAATCCCAACAATCCTGTTATCCACAAGGAATTAGCTGAATCTTATCTTAAAAAGGGAAGGTATTCTGAAGCTTTAAAGGAATTTCTCTCATCCGTTGAAATATCCCCAGATGAAAGGATAGGGGAGAAAGTAAGAGAAATTCAGGATGATTTACCCCATGAACTTGATAACTATCTATGCCTCTCCACTATTTATAAAGAAATAGGATGGATAGATGACGCAGTTAAAACCCTGCAGAGAGGTTTTGAATCTTTTCCATCTAACTCTTCTGATATACTGGAAAATTTGAATCTTATACTTAAGCAGTCGAGAGAATCCTTTGAAGGTTTATTGTTAAAGGCAAAATTACTTTCGAAAGAAGGAGACATTGATCAGGCCCTTAATATATATAAAAAACTGGTTTTAAAACAGGATGGATTGGAAAAAGTAAAAGAGGGATTGGTTCAACTCAAAAATGAGAATCCTCTTAATACAAAGGCAAAACTTATTTCTTTAATGCTTCAAATCCCGGAAGACCTGGAGGAGACCTCTCGAGAGGTAAACTTAATTCTCTCTCAGGATGTTAACTCTATACCCTTTATGCTTACCGCATACGACAGTTGGGCAAGATCAAAACCAGAATTTGCTCCACAATTCCTCAAATTTTATGAATCTTTAGATAAAGAAAATTTCCCACCATTTGCATACTCCTTTGCTCTGGCTGAGCTAAATAGGATGGTCGGCAGTTTTGGGGATGCTGAAAAACTTTACATTGAATCTTTAGATGAAGAACCGGGCAGGTTCAATTTTCTCCTAAACCATCTCCAGAAATATAGAGAAAAACCGGCAATCAGAAAGATTATTTCTTCTCTTTATTTCCATAGAGGAGAATACAAAAAGGGAAGTAGGGAAATCAAAAGTGTTGCAAAGCAATTTCCTGGATATTCTAACGATATTATCACTTTTCTAATAAACGAAATTAAATCTAATAAGGATAACAAAATTCTCATCCAAACCCTTACAGAAATCCTTATCCAAAATCAATACTACGATGAGGCAATCAAATGGGGAACAAAGCTTCTTCCGACCATCGAACTTGAAGAACAAAGTAATTTACTACTTCTTCTTGCGAAGGCGAACTCTGAGATAGGCAATTATTCAGAATCTTCAATTTTGGCACGAAAAGCCGTAAGCATTGACAGTTCACTATTAGATAAGGCAATAGCAATCTTTGAAGAAATTAGAGAAAAAGCCCATCTTGAACCTGATATACTGATGTCACTTTATGAATTATACAAGAAAAAGTTGAATATAAAAAAGAGTATTACATGTCTTGAAGAAGTAATAAACCAAGAACCATCGATGGCAAATATAATTGCGGACGAATACGAAAAACTGATAGAGATCGCACCGATAGATGCACCTCTCAGAATCCATTATGGGAAGACAAAACTTTTGATGGGTGACGAATCTGGAATCTCTGAAATAGAAAGGGGATTGCGTTTTGATCCAGAACTCAAAAACTCTGTTCTGGAACTCCTGGAAGGTATAAAAGATCCAGAAATAGAAAGCAAATCAAACCTTTTGAGAGCAGAGATTCAAAAAGATCTAGGAAGAGAAAAAGAAGCAGTTCAAAATTTCATTGAATCATATTGGAAGAATGAAGATAAAAGAGAAAAAGCAATTAAAGGCATTGAAAGTCTATTTCCCACAATTGAATTAACAAAGGAACTTGCAAGCAAACTATTTAGCGTCTATCATAATGAAGGACGTAATAACCGCCTTGCTAACCTAGTTGATTCTTTCTTTGACGGTTCAAAAGAAAGAGGCAAATATCTAATAAGAAAAATAGAAGAATCCTTTAAAGATAATCCACCTCTTCCACTCCAGATAGCTCATGCAACCATACAATACCAAATAGGGGAAAAAGAGAAAAGTGCAAAAGAGATGAAAGATTTGCTCGAAAGTTTTCCAGAAGTCGCTTACAAACTGAGGGAAATTGTTAATCCAGAGGATTCTTCTTTTCTCCCCCTTCTCATTCAGATTAATTTAGAACTTTCGGATTGGAATGCAATGATTCGTTATATAAAACAACTGGATTTGAAGGATCGGCTTCAGTTCTACGAAAAACTCCTCGATCGAAATCCCAATTACCCGGAAGCAATAAAAGAGGCTGGCTATCTCCACTTCATCTTAGAAGATTATGATAAGGCAAAATTCTACCTCAGCTCTCTTCCATCTCCGGAAAGAAGAGAAGAGATTCTCCTCTGGTTTCTTGGGGAAGATAGAGAAGTAAGCTTTGAGGAAATAGAGGATTTACGGATAAAAATTCTCAATGATATGGCCAAAATTACAGAATCTCCTGAGAGACGTGCCTATTTATACACACAATTGGAAAAATACGAAGAGGCATATATTGAAATCCAGAAAGTAAGGGGAGACAAAAAAGAAATTCTCGTGAGCTTGATCCAGTTAAAGATAGGCAATTATACAGGAGCTTATCAAAGACTCTCAAGATTAGAACAAACAGAAGATGTGAAAAAACTCAGAGTGTTTGCTGCTCTTTTTAGTGGTAACCCCGAAATTTCTCTTGGGCTGCTTACTGGAATAAAAATGGAACCTGCTCGGAAAAATAAATATATCTCTGCCATACTTAAGGATTCAGCCAGGAAGTATAGAAGTATAAAACCCCTCATCAGGAGGTAAGAGGATGGAAGAGGAAAAAAATGAGATAGAAATTTTAAAAAAAGGTTTGCAACAATTCAATCAATCAAGGCATAATGATTATTACGAACTCGAGACTCTGCTCGATCAAAGCTTGAACAAAATAACCTCTTTCCTTGAAAATCAACCTATTGAATTAACAGAAAAAATTAACAAGTCTTTCGATTCGTTAAAATCCGAATTCCTATCAAAGATTGATGAAGTATCCAATATTAATAAAGAAAAACTCCTCTCACTCCAAGAATTGATAAACACAAAAATAGACGATACTATCGATGTAATTAGCGATGGAGTCTCTCATATAGGAGAATCACTTGAGAATGTGGGGGGCTCATTAAGAGAAGATCTGGCTGTAATCAAAGGAGAATTACAGAAAAATACCAAAAAAATGGATCAGCATTTGAAAAAATTAACAGATGAACTGGAAAATATCCCTGAGGTGATTCAAACATATATTCAAGAATTTAAGGAGGAAAGAAAAGAATTTGAATTAAGGAGAAAAAAAGAAGAGGCGCGGTGGCTCAACGACTTAGCTGTCAAGAGTTTTTATGCAGGAAGAAAGGAGCTCGCTATTCGCAAATTGAAAGAGGCTTCTCGTTTAGATGATTCATCCCTTGAAATATTGACCAACCTTGGAATCGCTCTTTCAAGGGAGAGTAAAAATGAAGAAGCTCGGGATACATTTGCCAAGGTATTGGAAAAAGAACCAGAAATGACGGAAGCATTGACAGGAATGGGACTCGTCCTATTCAACCAGGGAGATATAGACGGTGCAATTGAATTGTTTAAACAAGTTAGTGAAAAGGATGAAAGTTTTGCCTCGGCTTATGCAAATTTAGGGTTTGCATACGAAAGGAAAGAGATGATTGATAAAGCAATTGAAAATTGGGAAAAAGCCCTTGATCTGGATCCAACAATAATTGATATCAAGGAAAAACTTTCATTGTACAAGGAAAGGAGGGTTGATGGCACAGGAGAAATCTCCGTTTGAAGAGATATTTAAAAGGGAAGAGGAGAGACAAGAAAGTAAGAAAAAGGAAGAAGAGAGTATTCTGAATGCTCTAGATAAAGAAGAGAAGAATGTTTTAGGTAAATCGGAAGAAGTTAAAATAGAAGAGGGTGTAGAAGGAGCATATTCCGAGGAAGACCGATATCGAAATCTTGTGGATAATCTCTTAGAAAGCCACTACTTTGATGAAGCAATCAAGATTATTAGCGAAATGAAGGCAAAATTCGGTTTTTAACTTTTTCTTTTTTATGATACTTAAATGTTGGATATACCAGAAAAAAACTCAATATTTGCGATTACAGACACACATTTCTGTGATACTTCAAGCAACCAGGAAATCAAAGATTTCTTCTTATTTCTTGAACTAGTAAGAGAAAAAGGCGATAAGTTATTCCTTCTTGGTGACATTTTCGATTTTTACTTTGAGTACAAATCGCTATTGCCAAAGAGTTTTTTCGAAATTTTCTGCGAGTTAAAGAAAACATCAAAAGAAGGGTTGGAGATTCATTACTGGCCAGGGAATCATGACTTCTGGGTGGGCGATTTTGTTCGAAATTTAGGCATTATTATTCACTCAGGACCTGAAATTATTAATATTGGAAACAGGAAAATACTCGTTCAGCATGGTGATGAAATGGATTCTAAGTTCATGCTAAAAGTTCTCCTTAAAAATAGAGCTCTAAGGACTATTTTTTCCTGGATACACCCTGAGGCAGGGTTTGCTCTTGCAAAAAGGATATCAAGATTTTCAAGGACCAACTCAAAAAGAAATAATCTGAACTCAGGTCAACTCAAAAACTACGCAGAAAAGAAATTTAGAGAAGGTATTGATGCAATTCTTATGGGACATCTGCACCTACCATATTTTTACAAAAAGGATGATAAGATCCTTGCGATACTCGGGGATTGGCTTCATTATCGTTCATTTGGAATTATATCAAATGGCAAGATATCCCTCAGGCGATTTAACCAATCTCCAAGGTGATAAACCCCATATTTGAAAGTTATCTGTAAGATTTTCCCTTTCTTAGATTCATTTATTTCCTCCCAAACTCGAAGTCTACCCTTCCTCAGATCATTCATTAATTCCTGTAAATCTCCAAATGGGAAAGAGTCCTTTCCCATGCAGTTAGCGCATTGCGCACCACCTTTTCTGATATTGAAGAATTCCACATCCCTCGAACCACAACAAACACAAGAATTAAGCTTGGGAGATACACCGCTTAGGTGGAAAAGGGAGAGAAGAAAATATACAAATACTTCCTCTTTGAAACCTCTATCAAGGAAGGTAAGAGACCTCTTTTCCAGTCCAAAAAGACCGTCCTGAGGATCAGGAATTTTTTCACCTACACAGGCGAAACCCCAACCTATATTCAATCTATAAAGATCATTCTTGAGGGATAAATAGGGTTCTATCATGGTAGCCTCCTTTAGAATCCCAATATCTCTGTCGGGTTTTATATAATATACCACCTGAGAAAGGTTCAAAGGTTCTATATCCCCACCAAACTGTGAATTGGTTCTCCGAGCCCCTTTTGCTACAAGAGAAATTCTCTTCGAATCCTGGGTAAGTATGTGGATTATCTTACTTGAATTACGATAATCAAAACTTCTAAGAACAATTGCATCTTTTCTCTTAATCATAATTTATTGATATAAGATTACCTTGAAAAAATCAGCATATTCTCGGGAGTTGATCTCCAACCAAACGATCAAGAATCCTTAAACCCCCTATGACTGTTTCAAGAACAACTAAGCCCTCATTCTCTTTTGTTATCTCACCTATAATAGATGCTTCTCTTCCCAGGGGATGCTTTTTCATCCTCTTAAGGACTGACGATGCGGTTTCTGGTGAAACTACCAGCAAAACCTTGCCTTCATTTGCAACAACTAGAGGATCAAAGCCAAGTATCTCGCAGAATCCGGATACATTATCGTGAATTGGGATATCTTCCTCGAGAATTTTGATTCCATAATCTCTTCTTTCAGTAATTTCGCATAAGACACTGGAAAGACCTCCCCTCGTTGGATCCCTCATAAATTTAATCCCCCCTTCAGGAAGAATTTCACTTACCAGGTCCCACAAAGGAGCACAATCACTTCTGATATCTGTTTCAAAACCCTCCCTCTTGCTCATTACTGCAAGACCGTGTTCACCAATAGGTCCATTTATGATGATTTTATCACCAATTTGGATATTCGAAGTGGATATATTGATCCCTTCATTAAGTATTCCAATGCCTGCTGTATTGATAAATAATTGATCTGCACTTCCTCTCCCTACAACCTTTGTATCACCTGTTACTATCTTTATCCCTGCTTTTCGAGCAGCCTCTGCCATTGAAGCTGTGACTTTATCAAGGGTTTCCCAGTCAAAACCTTCCTCTATAATGAAGGAACAAGAAAGATATAGAGGTTTTGCACCCATCACAGATAAGTCGTTTACCGTACCATTCACTGCAAGTTTACCAATGTCGCCTCCTGGAAAGAATAAGGGATTTACAACATAAGAATCTGTTGTAAAACAAAGTCTATTATCCCCTGTTGAAGATAGGATAGCCGAGTCCGTAAGTTCATTCAGAATCTTATTGCTGAATTTCTTAGCGATTAATTCCTTTATCAGGGAAGCCATTGCCTTTCCACCACCCCCATGGGAAAGTAATATTTTCTTCATTTATCTATCTCCAGTCTTTGTATAATACAATCATCACCTCTTAAGATTTCAAGATTATGACTCCCACACTTCGGACATTTAAGTATGGGGAAAAAATGATCTAATCCAGAGGTCTCAAGAGTTCCTTCATAGCCGCATCCTTTGCATTTTATTAAGCCGCGGATTCTGTTGAGAACAACCTCTGTTGACTTACCAAGCTCAGTTTCAGATAGCATTTGATTAAGCCAGAACTCCATCTGCTCTTTTTCAAGAAGAGTGAATTCCCCCAAACCTATTTCAAGTCGAAGGATCTCTTTAGCTCCTTCTTCCTGGGAGACCTCAATGACCCTTTGGACAATATTCTTTACCGTGGTAAATTCATGCACTGGATAAGTTTATCCACTCCTTCTCCTGTTATGCCGTTTGTCCCAATCATCCGTGCATCAGGATTTAGTTCTTTTAGATCTTCTTTTAGACTCTCAATGGAGACCTTCATAGCATCTCTGAGGTCAATTTTATTTATTGCAACGAGATCAGCTCTCTGAAAAGTATATGGATGTTTCTTTACTATATAAGGACCCTCAGTTACAGAAGTCACCACTAATTCACTATGAATTCCGAGAGGGAATGCTGCAGGACATATCAAATTACCAACATTCTCGATGAAAAGAATGTTAATATCCTCAAGAGGAAGACTTTCCATCGCCATTCTAACGAGAGAGGAATCCAGGTGACATACCCTCCCTGTATGCGCCTGGACTACAGGTATATTCTCTTTTTCAATCCTTTCAGCATCAACCTCTGTGGTCAGATCTCCCGCAATTACGCCTATATCATATCTGTCTTTTAGTTTTTTCACCAGCCAATAGATGATAGAGGTTTTGCCAGAGCCTACAGAACCCATTACATCAAAAGCATAGACTCCCTTTTCATCAAGAAGTTTTTTATTCTCTCTTGCAAGGTCCCTTCCTTTCCTTAAAGCCGATTCTTCAAGTTTTATAATCTTCAATTAACCCTCCTTCCTCTTAAATTCATTATCATCTCTCCATATTTATAATAGGCTGCACAGGTTCCCTCGGAGGATACCATACAGGGTCCTATTGGATTTTCAGGGGTGCAGACTTTCTTGAAAAGTTTACACTCTGGAGGTTTTTTTACTCCTCTAAGGACCTCACCGCAACTGCATCCTGGATGTTCCCTTGTTGGTTCAACTTCCACATCGATATTCTTATCTGCATCAAAATCGGAATATTTATCCCTTATAAAGAGCCCACTATCGGGAACTATCCCCAACCCTCTCCACTCTGAATCTCCGACCTCGAAAACCTCATTCATAAGAGTTAGAGCCCTTCTATTACCTTCCTCCCTTACAACCCTCTTATACTGGATCTCAACCTTTGGTTTTTCCCTGTTGGCAATCTGACGAGCTAACATCCAGAAACCTTCAAGCAGATCAAGAGGTTCAAAACCGATTATAACCGAAGGGATACCAAAATTATCAACCAAAGGTTGGTAGGGTTTCTTACCTATAATTGTACTTACATGTCCCGGACAAATAAAACCGTCGATTTTGACTTCTTTACTCTCAAGAAGAGCCATCATTGCTGGAGGGATTAGTTTATGCCCTGAGAGCACAAATAAATTACTGAGCCCCTCTTCTCTACAAGTGATAATTGTAGAAGCGACAAGAGGGGCTGTGGTTTCAAACCCAACTCCAAGGAAGACAACTTTTTTACCGGGATTTTTCTTTGCAAATTCAACACTCTCCAGAGGGGAATAAACAACTCTTATGTCTCCTCCTCTCCCTTTTTCTTTCTCTAAAGAAGAAGTGGAACCAGGAACCCTAATCATATCTCCAAAGGAAGCTATGATTACATCTGGAAGTCGACTGTAAGAAATCGCCTGATCGAGATAGTGGTTCGGTGTAACGCAGACAGGACATCCAGGACCTGAAAGATGAGAAATATTATAAGGAAGAAGGCTCATTATCCCTGAACGAAAAATTGTATTCGTATGAGTTCCACAAACCTCCATAAGGCCTATTTCATCATCGTAATTTTGAACAACTTGAAAGATCCTTTTGGAAAGTTTCTGAGATATCTCTTTATCCCTGAATTCGCTAATGTATCTCA
>NGFL01000011.1 GCA_002215665.1 candidate division TA06 bacterium JGI_Cruoil_03_38_101
AAGATCCAAATCTTTTGTCACTGCTAAAGATGAGAATGAAACGATGAATATTAAGCAAAAAGTTATCCATTTTATCTTATCCACTTTGCCTCCTAAAATATAGTTTAACGAACAATAATATTCATAAAGGAAATAAAAATCAAGTCACAATTTTACTTAAAAGCTTCTTGACTTTAAAGAAAAACCTGTATAATACAAAAAGGAGATAAAAATGCTTTTGGCAGATTTTAGCTGGGAAGAAGTGAAAGATTATTTAAAACAAAAAGATGATTTAATAATTCCAATAGGAATGTGCGAACAACATTCTAAGCATCTTCCACTAAATACTGATACCTTAATTGCAGAGTATATCAGTGATTACTTATCCGAAAAGACAAAAATTTTAGTTGCTCCAACATTCAATTATGGAGTTGGTTTGCCCTGTGATAGATTTTATCCTGGCTCAACCAGCATTCAATATAAAGATTTAAGAAATGCAATTTCATCCCTGATAAATTGGTGGGAGTTACAAGGATTCAAAAATTTCTTTCTTATTTCTGCTCATGGAGACCCTTTTCATTTAAAAGCATTGCGAGCCGCAGGAGAGGGCAGGGTTTTTGTTTTAGAACTCTATGATATTAATATGAAAGGTGTTTTAGAAAAACAAAAAACTGCTAAACATGCAGGAGAGGCAGAAACATCTGTAATGCTTTATTTATTTCCTGAAAAAGTTCGAAAAGAAAGAATAGAAGACTTTGAAACAGCTTTTGAGGTGTTTAAGGATTATCTAAATCACCAAAAAGATAATCCAATTCCTAATTCACCAGGTTGCCAGGGTTACCCAACTTTTGCCACAAAAGAAAAAGGTAAAAAAATTGTAGAAATAATGAAAGAAAATGCCTTATCATGGATTCAAAGCCATTCACAAGAATAGAGAGAGACTATGAAAATTAAGGAGATATTTGGAAATCTTCCACAGTTAGAAACAGAGCGGTTAATTTTAAGGAAAATGACCCTGGGTAATGCCTCCTTTTTGTTTGAGTATGCAAGTGATCCTGAAGTGTCAAGACATACTCTCTGGGAATCTCATAAGTCAATTGAGGATTCTATAAACTTTTTAAAATCTATGATTCAAAAATACAAGAATGGAGAAGTAAGTGTATGGGGTCTTGTCTATAAAGAAAACAATAAATTTATAGGAACCTGCGGTTATGGATGGTGGGATACCGTTCACTGCAGGGCAGAAATAGGTTATGCTTTGTCCAGGAAATATTGGAATAAAGGTTTGATGACTGAGGCCGTGAGGGAAGTAATTAAATTCGGGTTTGAAAAAATGAAGTTAAATAGAATTGAAGCAAGGTGTGTTGTGGAAAATATAGCCTCTCAAAAAGTCCTAGAAAAAGCTGGGATGACCTACGAGGGCACATTAAGAGAGCAGTTATTTGCTAAAGGAAGTTATCGAGATTTAAAAATTTTTTCAATACTTAGAAAAGAATACTATAGAAGAAAAAGGTAATTTTTCATTTTTGAATCATTATATCCCTCCTCGAGACCCTCTCAAGGAGAAATTTATCATGGCTTACAAGAATAATTGTCCCCTTAAAATTCTTCAAAGCCTCTTCAAGTTTTTCAACTGTGACATAGTCCAGATGGGTTGTCGGTTCATCCAGAATTAATACATTGGGTTTACTTATTAAAAGCTGAACCAGTTTAATCTTTCTCTTTTGACCTTCACTGAGTTCACCAAATCTTTTATTAAACTCTTCACCCCTTACCTTTAGACAACCCATTAGTGTCCTCGCCTTCTGATACTGGGTCTTTTGGAAAATTTCCGATGGGGTTTCCTCATCCTCCACTGGGTCCCATTTTTGGGGGAGGTATCCAATTTCTGCCTGCCCATCCCATATTACATCTCCTTCCTCAGGTGTTTTCAACCCCAGGAGAATTTGCAAGAGGGTTGTTTTTCCTGCTCCGTTTGGGCCAATTAATGCAACTCTCTCCCCCCAATTAATGATAAAGGATAGTTCCCTAAAGAGCAATTTATCCCCTATTGATTTAGTTAGTCTATTCACTGTAAGGCAAGCCTGAGTGGGTATATTAACTGGTTCAAATTCAAAATCATGCCATTTTTCAATGTAGGGTTTTGTCTTCTTTAGTTCCCTAATTTTTTCCTGGATATGTTTCTTTGCAATCATTGATCTTTTCATTAATTTCGCAGCCTTGTGTGAGACATAACCTTTATCTCCTGCTCCGATTTTTTCTTTTTCTCTCCTCTTTCCCCAGACCTTGTATGATCTCTCAACCTCTTTTAGATGTTTTATCTCAGATTCGATTTTTTTCTTCTTTCTCATCCTTTCTTTCCTTTCTATCACTTTTGTATGGATGAATACTGAGTAATTCCCAGCATATTCTCTTATTTTTCCCCTTTCAATCTCTAGAATCTTTTCAACCGTCTCATCCAGGAACCAGCGATCGTGTGATACTATAAGATAGGCAGACTTTGATGAGTGAATTGCTCCTATGAGAAATACAATTCCTTCACTATCAAGGTAGTTTGTAGGTTCGTCAAGAAGAAAAAAGTCATAATCCCCGAGGAACCCGGAAGCCAGTTTCAAAAGCCTTTTTTCTCCACCTGAAAGGGTATTTACTCTCCTTCTTAAAACTTCTTCCAAGAATCCGAATTTAGTTATGGTTTCTTTTATCTTCTGAATGAATTCATAACCCCTTAACCTTCCAAATTCATTGATAAGTTCTGAATATTTCATTGGATTGCGTATTCCTGATTTCTCCATTTCTTTAATTTTTTCATATAACCAATAGAGTTTTGGTCTACTAGATAGAAGATATTGTTGTGCATTCATACCTCCTTGAGCATAATCCTCCTGCCTGAAATAAAATGTACCTTCTGAGAGATTGGCAATTTCTCCTTTATCCTGTATCTTTTCCCCTTTTATTGTGTCCAGAAGAGTGCTCTTGCCTGATCCATTGTAACCTAATAAACCAATCCTTTCGCCCGAATAAATTGAAAAGTTTACCCCTTCAAACAGATATTCAGCCATACCTGGATAGGCAAATGAAACATCTTTAACATTTAAAAGCATTCTATTCATAATAAAACTCCTAATCTCAATGAACCTTATATTAAAGTAAAAATCATCGAGATTGCATAAAAATCTTCCTTCTAAAAATCGCTTATGAAAAAGATTACGGAAGAGGCTTATGATTAATTAAAAGCCATCGCGACCCTCCTGGCTCGGAGAGAATTACATTCAAAATCAATAGATTTTTTATTCATATATTTTTAAAATAGGAAAAATTCCAAAAATGTCAATCTATTTTCTATAAAAATAAATGAGGATTTGACAAAATCATTCTATGTTATATTTTATAAAAAAGGAGGTAAAATGCTAAAGGATTTAATAAAAAGAAACAGGAGTTATCGAAGATTCTATCAGGATGTAAAAATCAATCGAGAAACCCTGAGAGAATTAGTTGATCTTGCAAGGCTCTCTGCATCAGCAGCAAATCGCCAACCTTTAAGGTATATACTATCTAATGAACCGGAAAAGAACGAAAAGATTTTTCCTCATACCCACTGGGCTGGATATATCCAAGATTGGGGTGGTCCTTATAAAGGGGAGAGACCCTCTGCCTACATCATAATCCTTGAGGATACAAAAATAAAGGATGCCTTTGGGTGTGACCATGGAATAGCAGCCCAGAGCATCCTGCTCGGAGCCACCGAAAAAGGCCTTGGCGGCTGCATAATTGGTTCAATAAATCGGGAGGGCTTACACAGGGCCCTTGATATACCTGAATTTTATAAGATTCTTCTTATTATCGCTCTTGGGAAACCTAAGGAAAAGGTTGTGATTGAACCGGTGAGAGAAAGCGGCAGTATAAAATACTGGAGAGATAAAAATGGCATTCATCATGTTCCTAAAAGATCACTTGATGAAATAATATTGGAGATATAAGCTCTAAAGGTGAGAATTTTTATAACTGGAAAGCCAGGTTCAGGAAAAACAACTCTTGTGAGGAAATTAACTTCCTATTTATTAGAAAAGAAAATCAGGGTTACTGGCTTCTATACAGAAGAAATGCGAACAGGCGGAAAAAGAACAGGCTTTAAACTTACAACGATACCCGATGGAAAAATAGACATACTTGCATCCATCAAACCTCCCGGTATTCCCTTCGGAAGGTATTTTGTTAAAATAGAAGGGATTGCAAAAGGTATTGATGCTATTCGAAGGGAAGGAGATCTCTACATAATAGATGAGATAGGCCCTATGGAGATGAAACACCCTGATTTTATACCCTCTATCAATAATATTCTGAAATCTGAAAATAACCTAATCGCTGTTGTACACAGAAAGATGACCCATATTGCGAGAGAGGGTGAAGAAATTTATCAACTTACAAGAGAAAATCGAGATAGATTATTTGAAAAATTAAAGAAAGAATTTAATGTAGAATGAACCTTATAAGTTATATTGGATACAAAATTTACTGCAGGATTCTAATGGCTTTTATTTCAGAGATTTCCTGATAATTTTTAAAGAGAGAAGTATTTCTCTATTTCGTAGTCTGTAACACGGATTCTATAGTTTTCCCATTCTGCCTTTTTATTCCTTATATACTTCTTAAAGAAAGTTTCACCAAAAAGTTCCTTTACCAATTTGCCATTTTCTGTAGCAAGAATAGCCGCATATAGCGAATCTGGAAGAACTTCTATATTTAAACTTTTCTTCCTCTCCTCAGACATTCTATATATGTCCTCTTCTATGGGTTCAGGTGGGATGAGTTCTTCTTCAATGCCCTTAAGACCAGCACCAAGCATCACTGTAAAACAGAGATAAGGATTCGCTCCGGAATCTGGAGCCCTATACTCTACTCTGCAGGAGGAAGAATTTTTAAAAGCTGGAACTCTTATTAGAGCTGAACGATTTTGTCTTCCCCATGACACATAAGCTGGTGCCTCATAACCCGGAACGAGCCTCTTATAGGAGTTCACCCATTGGTTTGTTATAGATGTAATCTCTTTTGCATATCTTAGTATTCCCCCAATATAATGCTTGGCAATGGGTGATAGGTGGTAATTTTCATCCTTTCCATAGAACAAATTTTTATGATTCGAGAAAAAAGATTGATGTAGGTGAAGACCGGAACCATTAACACCAAAAACTGGCTTTGGCATAAAAGTGGCATAGGCTCCTTTTTCTCTTGCAGTCTCTTTTACCACATATCGGGCAATCTGTAAATGGTCTGCCATTTTCAAAGCTTCTTCGTATCTAAGATCAATTTCGTGCTGGTTTTCTGAAGCTTCATGATGTCCCATCTCAACCCCTATTCCTATTCTATTCAATGTCTTGACAATTTCTTCTGATATCCCGTCATACTCATCATAGGGAAAAACATCAAAATAACCTTTTGTATCCTGAATTTGAATGTTTTCCTTACTAGGAAAATAGAAGAACTCAAGCTCACCACCTACAAAAAATTCAAAACCCATTTCCTTTGATTCTTTCAGAATCTGCTTAAACACGTACCTGGGTGAGGACTCTACAGGTCTTCCGTCTGGATAATAAATGTCGCAAATGAAAATCAGAGTCCTTTTGCCCTCTTCATCTGGAATGACATAGGTAGAATCAAGATCAGGCTTCGCAGTTAGATCCGACTCCTCAATTCTGACAAGACCTTCAATTGAAGATCCATCGAAGTTTATCCCCTCTTCAAACGCCCTTTCTACCTCATCGAGACCTATTGAAAATCCTTTGAGTTTTCCGAGAATATCAGTAAACCATAAGCGAACAGCTTTTACTTCTCCAGAATCTAGCAAAGAAAAAACTTCAGATTTTTTCATAACTCCTCCTTCTTATTCTTAATAACTAATAATCTTCCTTTGTCAAGGCAATTTGAATTTTTCTTACACAGGAGTTAGAGAAAATGAGAAATCTTAATTTACCCTTGCGTTATCGGTATTTCTCTTTATCGTAAACCTGATAATAAATGACCAATTTTAGAAAGGATCCTCTTTATAATAGATGGGTATTAATGGTTCCCGGGAGAGGAAAAAGACCCCACGCTTTTTACCGGGAAAAAGAAAAGGATGATGGAAAGGTCTGTCCTTTCTGTGAAGGAAGGGAAGAAAAGACTCCACCTGAAATCGACTCTTTTAGAGTTAAGGGAAAAGCAAATGAACCCGGTTGGAAGATAAGGGTTGTTCCAAATAAATATCCTGCGCTCACAAGGGAATTGAAAATAGGATGGGTTTCTAAGGGGTTATTCCAGTCAATTAAAGGGTACGGGACTCACGAGGTTATCATAGAAACCCCTTCTCATAGCAAAACTCTATACAATATGGATGAAGAAGAAATATCTCTTATCTTTAAAATGTATAGAAAAAGAACCATAATCCTAAAAGAAGACAAAAATCTTAAGTACATCTTTATATTCAAGAATTACGGGAGAATAGCCGGTGCTTCTTTTCCCCATTCACATTCTCAAATTTTGGGTCTTCCTCTAATTCCTCCTTTTGTAGAAGAGGAAATTAAGAGAATAAGTGATTCATTAAATTGCATTTACTGTCACCTCATCCTGAAAGCCAGGAAAGATAGAAGAATATTAACCAAGAATTCGGACTTTATTGCTCTTGCCCCATACGCTTCTCTAGTCCCTTATCAAATTACCGTTTTTCCCCTTGAACATAAACCTTATTTTGAAGAAATAAGCGACGTTGAAATAAACTCGCTATCCAGGATAATAAAAGAGATATTCCAGAGATATAATAAAATTCTCAGAGCTCCTGCTTTTAATTTTTTCATCCATACTTTTCCAAGAGATAAACGATGTAAAAATTATCACTATCATCTACAGATAATGCCAAAGCTGACCCTTCAAGCAGGCTTTGAGATGGGCTCTGGTATTTTTATTAATCCAGTGCCCCCAAAAACTGCAATTCGAGAACTAAAAAGTTAGGAAGTATTTTTCAATATCTCCTTTGCCTCATCCAATTTATCTTCCGGGATAAGGATTTTAACTTCACCAAGTCCGTTAACAGTAATGCCTGCAATCTTCCCGAAACCTTCCTGTTTGAGCTGTACCTGGATACCTGAACTCTCAAGTTTCCCCCGAATTATTTCACCTTCCATTGGTTCAGTTCTTAATAGCTCAACCCATTTATTATCTTTGCTCATAAAGTTACAATAACCTACCTCTCTATATTGTCAAGACATCAGCAGAATTATGCGGGGTACAAGACCCCGCTCTACTAGTAAGAGCGTATCACAATAACATATGTTTTGAAAAGCTTGAAAAATCCACCATCTTTTTGTTCTTACGAAAAAAATCATGAAACTCCAATTTATAATACCTTGACAGAAAAACTATTTAACATTATTATCAATCAAAGTTAAAAATTTATAAGGAGGAAAAATGGAGAAAAAATATGAAGACATGTGGTTATCCTCTTTATCCAAGAGGAGTAAACGTCTTCAAAGTTCTGTTATTCGTGAACTTTTAAAAGTCACCCAATATCCAGAAGTTGTTTCCTTTGCAGGAGGTCTTCCCGCTCCTGAGTTCTTTCCAAAAAGAGAAATCGAGGAAGCTTGCAGACATCTAATCCCGAGAAATGGTGAAAAAATGCTCCAGTATGGAGCAACAGAAGGTGTACCGGAATTAAAAGAATTTCTTTCCGAAAAAATGAGGAAATACGGAGTTCCCTCCGAACCTGAGAATATACTCCTCACCTCTGGTTCCCAGCAGGCTCTCGATCTGATCGGTAAAGTTTTTATTAATGAAGGGGATAGGGTTCTTGTCTCAGAACCTACTTATCTCGGTGCTCTTCAGGCCTGGTGGCTTTACGGCCCGGAATTCGTCACCTGTGGGATGGATGAAGATGGTGTGATCATAAGTGAGGTTGAAGATGTCCTTAAGGAAGGTCCTATAAAGTTTATGTATATGCTTCCTAACTTCCATAATCCAGCAGGAGTCACAATATCCCTCGAGAGAAGGAAGAGACTTGTTCAGCTGGCAGAGAAATACAACACCTTCATTGTAGAGGATGACCCCTATGGGGAACTCCGATACGAAGGTGAAGATATCACCCCCATCATCGTTCTAAAGAAAGAAAGAGTAATATACCTCTCCACCTTTTCTAAAACCCTCTGCCCTGGTTTCAGACTCGGATGGATAGTTGCACCAAAATTAACTTTAAAGAAAATAATCCAGGCAAAACAGGGTGCAGATCTCCATACAGGGACTTTCGTCCAGTATATAGTTAACGATCTCTGCCAAAGAGGAATCCTTAAAGCTCATGTAGCGAAACTCAAAAAAGTCTATAAGGAAAGAAGAAATGTAATGCTTGAGTCACTTGAGAAATACTTCCCAAAGGAGGCAAGATGGACTTATCCAAAGGGCGGTCTTTTCCTGTGGGTAACGCTTCCAGAGGGAACAGATACCGAAGTATTGTTTGAGAAAGGGAAGAAGAATAATGTTGCTTTCGTTCCTGGCCTTGCTTTCTATCCAAATGAAAAGGGCAGAAATACAATGAGATTGAACTTTTCCAATACACCACCTGATCGTATAAGAGAAGGAATCAAAAGATTAGGCGAAATGCTGAAAGAAGAATTGTAGAGGAAAGAATGGAAGAATTATACAAGACGGATCCAGAGGTTTATAATGCTATAATGAATGAGGCAGAGAGAGAAAATCGGAATCTTGAATTGATAGCCTCGGAGAATTTTGCATCCCCTGCTGTTCTTCAGGCAATGGGTTCTGTTATGACAAATAAATATGCAGAAGGTTATCCTGGAAAGCGATATTATGGAGGTTGTGAGTGGGTGGATGTGGTAGAAGATCTTGCAATCCAGAGAGCAAAGGAACTCTTTTCTGCAGAGCATGTCAATGTTCAACCCCTCTCAGGAGTCCCAGCAAACCTTGCTGTTTACGATGCTTTCCTTGAGCCTGGCGATAGATTTTTTGGGCTTTCCCTATCCCATGGAGGACATCTTTCCCATGGGTATAAGGTAAGTTTTACCGGCAAAAATTGGAATGCAATTCAATACACAGTGGATCCTAAAACAGAACAGATAAACTATGACGAACTCCTGGAACTTGCAAGGGAGAAGAAGCCAAAACTGATAATGACAGGGGCTTCAGCTTACCCTAGAACCCTTCACTGGGATAAATTTAAAGAAATCTGTGATGAAGTCGGAGCTTATTTTGTAGCGGATATTGCTCACATAGCAGGACTCGTAGTTGCTGGCGAGCATCCTTCACCTATTCCTTATGCAGATGCAGTAACAACAACAACTCANAAAACGCTCCGCGGCCCNAGAGGCGCTATAATACTTTGCAAAGAAAAATGGGCAAAGCAGATTGACAAGGCGGTTTTCCCATCTCTCCAGGGTGGACCCCATATGCATATTATAGCCGCCAAAGCAGTTGCATTCAAGGAAGCACAGAGTGAAGAGTTCAAGGAATATCAGCATCAGATCATTCTCAATGCAAAGGCTTTTGAAGAAGAGTTCAAAAGATTGGGTTGGAGGCTTGTCGCAGGTGGTACTGATACTCACCTGCTTCTTATTGATGTTAAGAGCAAGGGAATTACCGGGAAACAGGCAGAGGAAGCCCTGGATAAGGCAAACATTACGGTAAATAAGAATACAATCCCTTTTGATAAGGAGAAGCCATTTATAGCAAGTGGGATAAGAATAGGCACCCCTGCTTTAACAACAAGGGGAATGAAGGAAGGCGAGATGAAGAAGATTACCCGGCTCATTGATAAGGTTCTTACCAACCTGGATGATGAGAAGGTAATAAAAGAAGTAAAGGGTGGGGTTAAAGAACTCACTCAGGAATTCCCCTTATATTCAGAACTTAGAAAAAGAAGAAAGGAGGTATAATGCACAAGAAATTATTTATACCTGGGCCAACAGAAGTTCGAGAAGATGTCCGGAATGTGATGAATTTTCCTATGTTTGGACATAGAATGCCTGAGACATCCAAGCTGATGGGTGATGTGGCAGAAAAACTCCAAAAACTCCTCTATACAAATAATTTTATTATAATCTCAACATCCTCGGGTACTGGTTTGATGGAGGCAGCATCCAGAAATTGTATAAAAAATAAAGCTCTACATTTGACCTGTGGTGCTTTTAGTGAAAGATGGGCAAAAATTTCAAAATCCTGCAATAAAGATATCGATACTTTGGAATATGAATGGGGTAAAGGAATACCTCCGGAAGATATTGACGAAAAACTAAAAACTGGAAAATATGACTCGGTGTTTGTTGCACATAACGAAACCTCAACAGGGGTAATGAATTCCTTAAAAGATATTGGTGAAGTCATGAAGAAATATCCGGATGTCCTGCTCTGTGTAGATGCTGTTTCATCAATGGCTGGTACCGAAATAAGGGCGGATGACTGGAATATAGATTTTATTCTCGCATCAGTGCAGAAATGCTTTGCCCTCCCTCCTGGTCTTGCTGTTGCTTCGGTGAGTGATAAGGCAATGGAGCGTTCAGCNGAATTAAGCGACAAGGGCTACTATTTTGATTTCCAGGTATTCAAGAAATACTGGGATAAGGCAAAACAACCTCCAACAACTGGNGCTCTNAATCTTATTGTAGGATTGAATTATCAGCTGGATAAGATTATTAATAAAGAAGGTATGAAGAATCATTTCAAGAGACATACTGAGATGGCTGAGGTTGTCCAGAATTGGGCAAGGGAAAACTTTGCTCTCTTTGCTGACGAAAACTATCTTTCTCCAACTGTAACCTGTGTCAAAAACACAAAGGGAATTTCAGTTGTCGACCTCAATAGAGAATTGGGTAAAAGGGGAGCTATTATATCAAATGGATATGGGAGTCTAAAAGAAAAAACATTCAGAATCGCACATATGGGAGAGATCACCGTGGATGAAATTAAATGGCTCCTTGGAGAAATTAACGATATAATAGGGTAATATCTTTTAAGATTTGGGGGTTAGCTATTGAAGAAAGCTGTAAAGTTCTTTTTGATAGAGACGCTTAACACGTAAATTAAAGCATATTTACAATGCTTTATTAAGCTCTTTTAATTAAATCATTCACTTTCTTAACCATCTCTTCAGATGTATAAGGTTTCAAGACAGCTGCTTTGAAACCATACTTCTCATAATCCGACATTACAGGATCATTGGAATAACCACTTGATACTATAGCCTTAACTTCTGGATCTATCTTTTTTAGTTCCTTCATTGTATTTAAACCTCCCATACCTCCTGGAATTGTTAGATCCAAGATAACAACATCAAAAGGCTCTTTTGATTCCTTTGCCTCTCTGTATAATCTTATTGTTTCATCTCCATTGGGAGTTCCTATAACTTCATAGCCAAATTGAGAAAGAGCTCTGGAAACTGCCTTCCTTATGAATTCCATATCATCCATTACAAGAACTCTTCCGCTACCTCTTAATGTCTCTTCTGCTTTTTTCTCTTCCTTCTTTGCCTCTTTAACTAACGTAGGAAGGTAGATATAAAATGAAGAGCCAACCCCAACTTCTGAATCCACAGTGATATATCCGTTATGCCTCTTCACTATTGAATAAACAGTCGAAAGACCAAGACCACTAGCTTTTTGCTTGGTTGTGAAAAATGGATCAAACATCTTTGATAGAAATTCCCTTGGAATACCTATACCCTCATCCTGGATAGTTACCTTTACATACCTCCCTTCCTTTTGAGGTAGACTTTCATCAGTTTTGACATTCTCTGCACTAATGTTTACTACTCCT
>NGFL01000058.1 GCA_002215665.1 candidate division TA06 bacterium JGI_Cruoil_03_38_101
GATTTTAACTGGATGACTGGAGCAACTATTCATATCGATGGTGGTGAATTTCTTAGTGCAGACGTCGCCTAACAGCGTGTTTGCAGTTCGCTTCGCTCACCCGAATGCCTACGGCACTTCGCAAACACGCAAAACGTTAGGCGAAAACCGACTGTAAGAATAAGGAGTGAGATATAATGAAAATCCTGGGTATAACATTTAGTGCAAGAAAAGAGGGTAATTGCCTAAGATGTATAAAGTATTGCTTGGATAAGTTTAAAGAGCATGGGTTTGAGGCAGAAATCGTGGATGCTTACGATGTTGAAATTAGTCCGTGCAGTCATTGCAATTATGAATGCTTCAGTAGTAAAAAATGCCCAATAGAAGATAATGTATTAGAAATTTACAAAAAATGCGGAGTTGCTGACATTCTGATTTTTACAATCCCGACTTACGGTGGGCATCTTTCCTCCATATATTTTGCTTTCGCTGAACGGTCGCAAGCAATTTTTAAAAGTTTTGGGGAATGTGCAGAAAGGCTATTGAAAAAGATTAATTTTATAATTATAGGCAACCTCTCAGCAGGTGGTGATATGGCTCTTCATGAGGCTCTCTATAATTTCGTGAACCTTGATTTTTGGCCAGAAACACTCCTATTCCCTGCAAGAGAGTATGGTAGAAGTTCAATCAATGGTGATTTAATTGAGGTCCCTGAAGTGAAGAGACGACTTGATAGGTTTGTGGAGATAATATTAAAAGATGTGGAGAAACGACAGTCGGCATCGCCTAACACAGCATAAAAGGTTCGTGCCTTATGGCACTCACCCAAATTTTTGCTTTGCAAAAACTTCTTTTATGCTGGGAACGTTAGGCGAAATTGAGAATGAGCCCTTAATAGCTTCCTTGAGTCAATACATTTATTAGGCACGTTCAAAAATCTAACGCAACAGATTATAATAATGTATAAAAAGATCAGGAGGCGATTAGATTATGAAGGAGCCGAAGTACAGGAGGTTAACTTTTGAAGAGAGAGAAGAGATAAGCAGGATGTTAGCATTGGGGTATAAGATACGAGAGGTAGGCAGAGAATTGGGAAGAGATGCATCAACAATATCAAGGGAGGTAAGCAAAGGAGAATGTACCAGAAACACATACCGAGCCGGTTGTGCACAAAGAAGAGCGGAGCGTAATGCAAGTAAGAGGAAGGCAGGGAAGCGTAAGTTGTTTAAGAATAATGAGTTAAGGCATTATGTTGAGGAGAAACTGAACTGTACCACCATCTACCTGGACTTTCCCGTCAATTTTTGATGAAGGAGATGAAGGACTTGACTAATTATTATTATTTATTATTATATTTTAGTAATGAATAACAAAGATAAACAAATAAATATTTATGAAGATAGGTGGTTAACCCTTGACCAGATCGCCGAATATTTACAGATGAGCACTTCTTCTATTTACAAGATGGCTCAAGCAGGTAATATTCCAGCGTATAAAGTGGGTAGACAGTGGAGATTTAAGAGAGATGAAATTGATAGATGGGTACAGCAAAGTAAATTTAATAGAGTTAAAAAATGACTAAGAATTCTGCTTTACCGAAATTAGAAATAATACAGGAGATATTAAAATAAATGTTTAAGCCAAAATTTACAATCACCAATAAAATAAATAATTATCTTCTTGAGATTGAAAGAGCAAGAGGTTTTTTGGAAGCAGCGAAGTCAAAGGAAGAATGGATAAAAGAGATGCAGAGTGAAGCCCTTATCCTTGAAGCACACCATTCCACACATATCGAAGGGACTCAACTCACTCTATCTCAAGCTCAAAGAATCCTAACCGGTAAATCGGTGAAAGGTGTAAGAAAAGACGACCGACAAGAACTCCTGAATTACAAAGAAGCAATGGACTTTGTCTCTGAATATCTTGGTAGGAAAACTGAAATCACAGAGGGTATAATTAAGAAGATACATAAGATTTTGGTTAAAGATGTTAGAGGGGGCAGTCTTGAACCAGGGAGATATAGAAAAGTTCAAAATTATGTAGTGAACTCGATAACCAAAGAGATAATTTATACTCCACCTCCACCTTCCAGTGTTCCTCGCTTGATGAAAGAATTTGCTAAGTGGTTAAATAAAGGATCTAATATGTCACCAGTTCTTTTGTCAGGGATAAGTCAATATCAGTTTGTTGACATTCATCCTTTCTTGGATGGAAATGGAAGAACGGCTCGTGTTTTATGTACACTTATTCTTTATCAAAATGGCTATGATTTCAAGCGGCTTTTCTCCTTATCTGAATATTATGACAAAAATCGGCGAAAGTATTATGACGCTATCCAATCAGTGAGAAACAATGATATGAATATGACAGGATGGCTTGAATATTTTTCAGAAGGTCTAAAAAATCAACTAATAGAGGTTAAAACAAAAGGAGAGATAGCTATTAAAAAGGAAGTTCTCGTTGAGAAGGCCAAAAGATTTAATCTAAACGAGCGGCAGCAAAAGATTTTAATGTATTTATTAGAGAGGAATCGGACTTCTGTTGAGGAAATCAGGCAGAGATTTAATTTGGTAAGAAGAACCGTTCAGCGTGATCTATCAAAATTTGTTAATTTAGGCTTAATCAAGGAAATAGCAAAGAGTAAAACAGACCCTACAAGATGTTATAAATTACTGTGACATCTACTGCGACATAATTTATAGATAATAGGGTCGGTGCTAATTTATTTTTGCCAAGGAGTGAACTACAGTCATCAGTTAGTAGTTAAAGGGTCATAACAGGGTCAGACCACGTTACTTTTTTTATTTTCTTATCTATTTAGAGTATAGAGCTGGCTTTGATAATTTTTCTACAAAATAATAACACCAACTATTGCGGCAATGATTAGGGAAAGAACCGTGGGAGTAATCATTTTTTTCATAAAATCTTTAAGAGTTGTATTGAAAAACTCAATGGAAATTAAAACACAGGGATGGATGGGAGAAATTATATAACCCATAAAGGAGGCGAAAAACATAATGGCAAAAGCCTCTGGAGAAATTGCATCCAATCCGTATTTTGCAAAATAAATGGGTATGATTATTGAAACTGGAACTTGCACTCTACCCGTTGCAAATCCAAGGAAAGCCCCAATCCCCACTAGTAGGAAAGTTTTGGAAAAGGCAATATCAGCAATCACAGAAGAAATGTTCGATGCTTTAAATATGTTGAGGAATAGAAACATCCCAAATATTATCAAAGCGAAATTCCAAATCTTCATCTTCTTTGCAATTTGAAAGATTTCTCTCACCCTCAGGCGAGAAGCCTTTAAAGCGACAATCAGACTTAAACTAACACCTATAATTAAGGGGATCTCCGAGATTCTGAATACCCTCATAAAAGATAAATGGACAATTGGAGCAATTAAGATGATCCCGAGAGGTATGAGAAGCTCTTTTAGGTCAAAATCCTTTTTGTAATCAATACTTCCTGATACTCCTCGAATCAGAAAAAACAAACCCATTATGAAAATGACACAGAAAAAGGGAAGTATATATAAAATCTCTCTGTATAAGTTAAGGCCTGCCATTTTGGTTGTGGGGAGTAATGAACCAAGTGGATATATGAAAATTAAAAGATGTCTAAACCAAACATTAATCCCCGCTTTTGTCTCATTCTTAACTCCTTTTCCTGTCCTTTTAACCACTGGGGCAGAGAGAAGAGCTCCACCGGGCATGGGTAGCATACCAAATAAGGCAGGAGGTAACATAAGTATTCCCTTTTTCCCTACCCTGAGGTTCTGGACCAGAGACTCCATTAAATGGGACTCTTCCATTACACCTCCAATGATTGGAATAATTGCAACAGAGAGCGCAAGTAGAACTATTGAAGGGTCTATAAGAGTGGAAACTGTAACCTGAATTAATCCTTTGAAAGAGAGATTGAATAAGCCAAGGGTTAGAGCCCCTAAAAAGAGACCGAGCCATAGATTTTTTATGGCTACGAAAATGATTAACGCAAGAGATATAATAAAACCTATCCATATAAAAGCATTGCTCATATTATCCTCAAATATAATTTTTATAATTTCTCATTGTGTGTTGAGTTTATAGAAGTAAAAAAGATTGTCAAGATGTGAAACAAAATGAGTACTTTTTGTGTCAAACATAATAAAAGGAGGTAGAATATGTATAATAAAAAATTGAATCCATTGTTAAAGCTTCTTGTGCTTATCTTTTTCTTTCTATCTATAAACGCTTCCAGCCGTAGATACACTCAAAAATTCCAGGAAACTTACAAAGTGAAACCAGGAACTGAAATTAGTGTTTATAACAGGAATGGAAGTATAGAGATTAAAAAGTGGGATAAAGATGAAGTTTCAGTTGTTGCTTTAAAGGGAACAAATTGGGGTAAGAGCGAATTAGACAAAGTGAAAATTGAGGTTAATATGAATGGGAATATGGAGATTAGAACGGAGTTTCTAAAGAAAAGAGCTAAGGTTTCTGTGAACTATGAAATTAAAGTCCCGGAGGTTGTGATGGTTTCTCAAATTGAGAGTTCTAACGGATCAATTGAACTTGAAGGGACAAAGGGGCCTTCAAAACTAAAAACTTCAAATGGTTCAATTGAGGTAGAAGAGACAACTGGAAATATAGAAGCAGAAACAAGTAATGGAAAGATTAAGGTAAAAAATGTGGATGGCTTTGTCTCTGCAAGAACCAGCAATGGTGCGATAAATATCAAAGGTTCAGGAGGCCTACGAAAAGCAAAAACCTCCAATGGGAAAATCGAGGTTGAAATACCAGAAATTAAAGGTGATGAGGTGGAGATTGAAACAAGCAATGGTTCAATAGACCTTTATGTTTCACCGGAATTAAATGCAGATATAGAAATGGATACTTCAAATGGGAAAATTGAAATTCATAATGTCGAATTGACTGTTGAGAAGTTGCAGAAAACTTATGTGAAAGGGAAATTAGGAAAAGGCGGCAAGAAGATTATAGTTGGAACTTCAAATGGGAGTATAGACCTCTATAAGTTGAGATAATGCTTATAGGGCACAACTCTTGAGTTTGCAATTCAAAATTAACCGTAATTAGTTGTAAATATACCTATTAGCGGTTAATAATAGGTCTTGACATTTCGATATTTTTTTACAGATTTACTGTAGATGGAGAAAATTAACTTTAAACTGTTAAAATCGTAAGGAGGTAGAGAGAGTATGTTTTTCCTTCCTTTTTCGCTGATTTTATTCATAGCTTTCATTCTTCTTTTTCCATTTCTATTTTTTATGATACAGTTTGGGATAATTGGAGCCGTTTCTTCTAAACTTGGTATTCCAATGTCAGTTGGCATCTTAATTTACTTTCTCTCGCTTCTGGGTTCTTCTATAAATATCCCGGTAAAAAAGGAACTGGTAGAGGGAGGGTTTAGAAGGGAAGAAAATTTTGAAAGGTTTCTTGGTTTTCCAAAACAAATGAACTGTAAAGTAATTGCAGTAAACGTGGGAGGTTGTATAATTCCTGTCCTCTTATCTATCTATCTCTTTCATTTTGTTTCCCCCATAAAGGGTCTTATTGGCATTGCTATTATAACACTATTTACCTATTTCCTTGCAAAGCCAGTTGCAGGAATTGGTATTACTATTCCTGCGTTTATTCCTCCTCTTATCTGCGTGATTTTAGGTCTATTACTCGCTCGAGATAATCCAGCCCCCCTTGCCTATGTGAGCGGAGTCCTTGGAACTCTTATTGGAGCTGATGTCCTGCATCTTAATGAAATTGCAAGAATGGGCGGATGTGGAGTTATGAGTATTGGAGGCGCAGGTGTTTTTGACGGTATCTTCCTGGTGGGAATTATAGCGGTACTACTTGCTTAAGTATTTAAAAACCTCTATGGAGACCCAATTCTCTTGCCTTATCAATTACTTCTTGATATTCCCTTCTCGTTATAGGTCTTGTTAGTTCTTTATATTTTGAAGCTTTAAAACAGGGTCTGTATTGGCCCATAATGTTCAGATAGGAATCAGGGGAGATTTCATTCAGGATGAATTTAAGAACCTTCTCTGATTCGCTTTTTTTATTCGGTAAAACAAGATGCCTTATAAGAAGACCTCTTTCTGCAATTTCTTTATCATTTATTAATAAATCACCAACCTGCGTGTGCATTTCCTTAATTGCAATCCTTACAACATCCCAATAATCTTTGACTTTAGAGTATTTTAGGCCATTCTCGTTGGAACCATACTTTATATCAGGCATATAAATATCCACAATTCCATCCAGCATTTGAATTGTCTGGATGGAATCATAACCTCCTGTATTATAGACGATTGGGATCCGAAGACCAAGTTCTTTAGCAATGGAAAGAGATTTTACCAGTTGGGGAACATAATGGGTGGGGCTTACCCAATTTATATTATGAGAGCCTAATTTTTGCAAATTTATCATTGTTGTGGCGATTTCTTCCTCAGTAACTTCCCTTCCTTCTCCACCCTGGGAAATTGGCCAATTCTGGCAATAGACACACTTGCATGAACAATTACTCAGGAAAATAGTTCCCGACCCATTCCTTCCAACGAGGACTTCCTCCTCCCCGAAATGAGGGAAAGCAGAGGATACCTCCATCTTAACACCAGCCCTGCAAGCCCCTTTCTCCTTGAATCGATTTACTCCACATTCCCAACCACACAACTTACAACAACTGAGGGTTTTCCATAGTTCTTCTACTTTCTCTCTGAAACTCTCCTCTGAAATAGATAAATAAAAGGGGTCCATTTTTAGTTTTTAATTAATCTTTTAGAGGTGGATTATGCAACCCTGTAAGGAGGCTCTTTGCCTTGAAGGGCAGCGAGGAGATTCTTACAAGCTATCTCTGCCATACCTTTTCTTGCTTTATAGGTTGCGCTTCCTATATGGGGTGTTGCCACAACATTTTTCAATCGGAGGAGATGAGGGTTTATACCCGGTTCATGCTCAAAGACATCTATTGCTGCTCCTCTGAGTTCTCCCTCTCTGAGAGCGTCTGCAAGGGCTGCTTCATTTATAATAGGACCTCTGCCCGTGTTTATCAAGAAAGCGTCTTTCTTCATCAGGGAAATTTCCTCTTCATCTATAAGATGATGAGTTTCTTTTGTTAGAGGGAGATGGATTGATATGATATTGGCATTTTCAAGTATCCATTTGAGTTCTTTCTTTCTTGCGCCTATCTCTTCTTCCAGGTCTTTCTTTCTCAAGCGCTCATAATAGACGATTTCAGCACCCAACGAGTGTAATTTTCTGGCAACAGCTGAACCTATCCTTCCTGCTCCAAGTATCCCAACAAGACTATTCTTTAATTCAAAGCCGAGGAGTAGATCGGGTTCCCAACCTGTGAATTTTCCATCCTGCAAAAATTCATTAGATTCAATAATCCTGCGTATGAGAGTAAAAATCAGAGCCACTGTGAGTTCTGCTGTTGCATTGGTCAAGATGTCAGGTGTATTTGTGACAATGATTCCCCTCTTCTTTGCCTCTTTGATATCTATATTATCATATCCAACTGCATAGTTTGATATAACCTTTAATTCAGGGGCTTTATTAAGAACTTCTTTATCGATTTTATTAGAAAGAAGAACAATTGCAGCATCTTTATCTTTCAGCCTTTCTCCCAGTTCTCCGCTGGATAGGAATTGTTTTTTTGATTGGACCTCAAGGATAACCTTTCCTTCTAAAAGGGATAACCAACCTTCAGGAAAAGGATAGGTAACATAAACCCTGAACATTACGAACTTCCCAGAGAAATTAGAACAATTCCAATTACCACACCAGCGATGTCATATACGAAATCTTTAACGGAGGCATTACCCTTTTTTGAGCTTTTATCAATCAACTCTTTTGTTCCACCAATAAGAGAAGTTATGGAAAAGGAAATATAAGCTGAGTTTTCTTTATTAAAGCTTCCGAACCTATTTGTTATAAGATAAAGAGAAGAGGAGATTGCAGCTGAGTGGGCGAAATGATGGAACTTATCCTGAGATAACCACGGGTCTTTTAATACAGTTTTTATTGAATCTTTTTCTATTAGAGGAGAAAATGCAAGAATCAGGTTAAAGAGCAAGAACATCTGCTATTTTTTGCATACCTGAAAGACAAACGCTTACAAATTCTTCAAGTTCAAGATTCATCTTTTCGCATTGGCTTTTTATAATCTCCCGATCGGCACCCCTTGCAAACTGTTTTTCTTTAAACTTTCTCATCACAAAATCTACATCTATCCCCCTTAGACCTCCTGGATGGACAAGAGCTGAAGCAACTATAAGACCGGATAGAGCATCGGATGCGAGAAGAGCCATATCCATTTTGGTTTCTGGTTCTCCGTGTCCTGCATGAACTTTTATTGCATTCAAAATATCCTCTGGAATATCGAATTCTTTTAAGAAAATAGCCCCCTCAAGGCCATGCTCTTCTGGATTATTCTTGGTCTTTTCATAATCAATGTCGTGTAAGATACCTGCAAGCCCCCATTTTTCTTCATCCTCACCCAAATGCTTTGCAAGACTCTTCATGCAGCTTTCAACAGCTAGCATATGCTTTACTAATTTATCATCATTTACTTTAGACTTTACTAGCTCTAATGCCTCAACGTGATTCATTTTCTGCCTCCTTTATTAGTGCAATCGCCTTTTCTTCCATTTCTGGAAATTTCTTTTTTAATTCAAGAAATGCTTCTTTTATAAATTTATTTTTTTTACTTTCGGATAGTGCCTTTATAAGCCGGAGCAGGATATAGGGAGCATCATTGGTATCCATATATTCCTTATACGCTTTTGCCAGAACGATCGAAGCTTTTCTGAATTGTTTCTTCTTTCTGTATAGATCAGATATGAAATAAAAATCAAAGGGACTTAGGTATGAAAGAAGATTTTTCCCTTTCACAGTTTCCTCATAAAAAGAGAGGATTAATTCTGGAGAGATTTCTCCCTTTCTTAATCCCCAGATAGTCTCTTTTACAACTGAACCTGCTTCTTTTTCTCTATTATTTGAAGAGTAGATGTCGATCAGTTCTTCTGATATTTGTAGATTAGCGGGATTTTCTCTGAATTTTTCTCTCAACAATCTCTCTGCAGTCTCAATATCCCCTCTACTTCTTGCTTCAACAGCTCCTGAGAAATTCTTATCTACAATATTCAGAGTTTCATCCATAAGGGGTTTTAAGAATTTCTCTTCTAAACCATAAAACTTCATTAAAAGGACAACAAGAACTCCAAACCCAAAACCTCCCACATGTGCCCAGAAGGCAACATTCGATGATTCACTCAGGTAAAAGCCATAAAATAATTGCTGTGCGAACCAGAATGGCAGAAAAATCCCGGCATAAATAGGGAATGTTGTAATTATTGGAGGAAAGAGCCATATGAGTAAGAAATATATCTTTGAATTATAATACTGAACGGCAAATGCGCCCATAACCCCTGCAATTGCACCTGAAGCTCCTATTAGAGGATAGGTAGATTGGGAAATCAATGCAAAGACAATGGATGCAAGGATCCCCGATATAATGTAAAAACCAAGGAAAAACGGCCTTCCCCATTTATCTTCAATATTGCAACCGACAAGCCAGAGAAACCACATATTAAAAAGAAGATGGCCTATACTTGCGTGAAGAAATAGAGAGCTTATGAGTGTAATTGGTTTGAAATTAGTGGGGGTAAAACCAAAGCGTTTCGTAAACCTTGAATCAAGAGCTTTTTTATATTCCTCGTATTTCTTCCACCATTCTTCCCATTCCTCCTGGGCGAGACCGAATTCCTTGTTTTTTATCTTCTCTCTCATTTCTTCTTCTTTCCCGAGGTATTCTTTAAAATATTTATATTTAACGGAAATTTTTAATTCGTAGTTATTTAGTTGTTCATATTTTTCCAATATTGCAGTTCTATTTCGAAGCATAATTGGGTATGTAAAAAGGAATATCAGGATATTAAGCCCTATAAGAGAAACGGTTACAAGAGGGAATCGGCGAACCTTACTCTCAGATCTTATCGGTAATAACATTGGGACTCCCCTTGTTCAGGAAATCAGTTAGGTTTATAGTTTTTTCTCCTAATAAGACAACATCCTGGAAATTTATACCGAACTTCCCGGGAAAATAAAAGTCTAATTTTAATGATAGAATAGCCCCTGGTTTAAGTATTGATGAATTCGCGGGGGAGATGATTATTCCGGTTCTAATAGGGGGGAGTGGGGTGCTCATTGGATGGATAAAATTTTCATCATAGCCTTTCTTCTTAATAAGACCCCATACATAATTATAAACTTCCCCTGTTATCTTCCCTGGACTGAGGAACTCAAGAAATTTCTTATAAATACCAGAGGTATTCTTGTAAGCAAGTCTTAATTCTTCGGTAGATTTTCCCATTATATATGTCTTTGCTATTTCCATTCCAATTCCTGAACGGATAATCCCAAAATTAATGAATAAAGGCTCACCCTCTTTTAGTTCATTGTTATTACTTA
>NGFL01000022.1:0-2147 GCA_002215665.1 candidate division TA06 bacterium JGI_Cruoil_03_38_101
CCACATTCGCATCTCCATATTTTCTCATTCAATGAGAATTCTTTATTACAATTCCTGCAAATCAAATTCCCCATAAATTACCTTTTTAAAATAAGAATATTTACTTTTGTAAAGGATAATTTTAAAAATAGGTTTTCTCCCTTAAAAAATCTTCGGTAGTTGGACGAAGTTTAGAGTTTTCTTCTGGATATCCTTTTTTAAGGCCTCTTTTATTTCACCCTTTGCAGAGAAATATATTATCTGCCATCCAGATTTGCATATATTCCTTAGGGTTTCTATCTCTCTTTCCAATCTCTCAGGGCTTGCTTTAATAAATGGGTCATCCATGATAAAGAAACCCTTTTTATCCGAAAGGAGTTTCTCCCCAAGGGCAAGTCTTATAGATAGATATAATTGATCGTAAGCTCCACCTGAAAGTTTCCAAGCGGGAAGACTCATCCCATCTTTCATCATAACTTTAATCATCCCACTTTCTCCATCAAAATCAACTCTTTTATACAGACCCTCTGTTATCCAGGAAAAATAATTAGAAACCGAACTTCCCTCCCCAAACTGTTCGGCAATTTTTGATCTTTCTTCCTTGTTTATTTCATCAAGTATTTCTGTGGCAATTTTGGCTTCTTCCTTTCTCTTCTCATTCAAATCAATAAACTCTAAAATTTCATCTTTTACTCTTTTCAGGTCATTTGTTCCATCACAACGAATATCCTTATCAAGGAGCACTTCATTCGATTTTCGTTCAATTTCCTTAAATTTTTCTTCGAAATTTCCTATCTTATTTTCTAACTCATTTAGTTTCTCTTGAGTAGAGTCCAATTCTTCCCCTAATTTTTTATATTCATTTTCACTGTAAACAAGAGAGGTTGCCTTATTGGCATAATTACTTATTTTTTCTATTTCCTCCTCCCAATTCCCCCCGGGGAAAAGCTCCTCTAAGGCCCTCTCTTCTTCACCAATTATCCTTTCACATTCCTCCCTTTCCTTAAGTTTTCTTTCGTATTCTTTTAGGTCTTTTGATAATGAAGAATCTTTTATATCCTGGATAATTTCCTTATTATTTTGTATTTTATTTTCAATTTCTGGTATCTTTTTAGAACTCTTCTCTTTAATAGACTCTTTTAAAGAAATCCTACTCATCTTCTCTTCATTTAGATAAGCTTCCATCTTCTTATATTGCCGATTGAATTCTTCGATCTCCCTTATTAAATCTTGAATTGTCAGAGCTTTTAGGCCAGAGCTCGCAAGTTTCATCTCTATTTTTGAAAGATCCTTTTTGTATTTTGATTTTCGCTTCTTTATCCTCCACCTTAGAGTAAAGAAGATAAAGATGATTGTTAAGAATAATAAAGTAAGAAAAAATAAAGGAATTGAAGGATGGAAGATACGGCCGATGATTGAAAGAATGGCGAGGCTTAAAAAAAACCAAAGCCATCGGTTCTCGAGAGAAAGAGACTCTTCATCCCCTGTTATCTTAACCTTCCTTCCCTTTAGATCCTCAACTTGAAGTTTACATTCATCAACTATTTTATTATTTTCTTTTAATGTATCAAATTCTATTTCTTTTTCCTTTATTCCTTCTTCTAAAATTCTCAATCTTTCTTCTTTTTCCTTAAGTTCATTTTTTTCATCCATTTCTTCTTTTCCTAAGATCTGGATGGATTTCTCAGCATCCCTCCATTTTTGATAGTCTTCCCGGATGAACTTCTCCAATTTTTCCTTGCCTTTAAGTTTCTTATTTCTCAATTCGAGAGCTTTATCACCTTTCTCAAACTTTTCCCTTCTTCTTGCGTCATCATATTTTTTTTCAAGTTTTTCTTTTGTTTTTATCTCATTGGATAGTTTTATCCGCTTTTTTTCCAGTTGGTCAAGACCTTCTTTTTCTACTTCTTTCTTTAGAGGTTCAATCTCCTCCAGCAGAGATTTCGCCTTAACCATTCTTGACTTAAGATTATTATCTTCCTTTCTATCGAAGAAAAGGTAAGTAGGAGTTATCTTTGCAATATCAAGAATCTTTTCTTTTAATTTTTCGATCTTCTTTGTTTCAAGGCCAGTCAGTCGATCAGTGATTTCTGTATAGAAATCGGGCTCTTCAATTGATAAATCACTATTCCTGATTATGAAGATATTTCTGCACTCTGTCATCCTAA
>NGFL01000022.1:2158-3221 GCA_002215665.1 candidate division TA06 bacterium JGI_Cruoil_03_38_101
TCAAACAAGCGAATCTCTCTACCAATTTTCTTATCCCCTTCTTCTGTATTTATTATTATATAACCTTCGGGCTCTTCTTCTACTCTATCAATCTTAGAGAACTTCCTTGAGGTTTTACCAAGAAGCAAGCGAATTAAAGCTTCAATTGTAAGGGTCTTACCTACTTCATTCATTCCATAGATAAGATTAAAATCGGATAATTTAATCTCTCCCCTATTTGGTAAGGGTCCGTATCTTTGAATCCAGAATTCTTTAATCTTCATTCCAAGGATACCTGAATCATTCCCTCGATAAAGAGTTTTCTTATCTCTTCTTCCCTTGGTTGATTTAATCCTTTTAGCCTTTCATTGAAAGATTTGAATAATTCATCTTCCAGGATATTTTTGATGCCTCTTAAGCTATCTTCCAATTCTATCCTACCCTCTTTCTTTACAAACTCTTTGATTTCCTTGTGGATTTCTTCTTCATCTCTCTCAGTATAACCCTTTACAGAAAGAAGTATCTTTGCTTCTTTAGGGATTTTCTCCACTTCCTCCTCTATCATTTTCACTGGCTCCTTCTTACTGTTTGGAGAAAGGATAATCTCGATTTTTTCGTAGTATGGACTAATTATATGATATTGTTTTGGAGATTTTCCCACTTCAAATAAATTAATCGACCTCTTCCCTGTTTCTTTCTTGGTTATTGAGATTGGAGAGCCTGGGTATATGAAATAACTCTCGGGTGGGAATTCGTAAATTTGAAAATTCGTATGAAAATGACCTGCGAGTATATATTTAAGATTCAGATTCTCAAAATATGAGAGTCTCACCCCCATATACCTACCCTCTTCTGGACCATAATCATCTCTTGTAAATGAGTGATCGAGCAATTCTCCGTGAAAGAGCAGGATATTCACCTTATCATCCTCTGCTATATCAGTGATTTTTCTAATCTCAGAACGGACTTCTGAACTTCCCGTCTTCTTAAAGGGCATACCAAATATCCTGACTGAATCATATTCAATTGGTTCCATTAAGTCTCTTATAATCTTAACTTTATCTCCGAAGAACNTATTCAAGCC
>NGFL01000022.1:3232-10428 GCA_002215665.1 candidate division TA06 bacterium JGI_Cruoil_03_38_101
CATCGTGATTACCAGGAAGTATNATCACATCAAAATCATTTTCATTAAGAATGGGTCGAAGCTTAGGATAGAGTTCTCCAGAACTACNTTTTTTATCAAAGAGATCCCCTGAAATAACAAAAATATCGATTTCTTCCTTTCTGCCAATCTGAATTAGGTTCTGAAGTGTTTCCCAGTTTTCGTCTTTATAATTCTTTAGATGGATATCAGCAGTGTGCAGTATTTTCATCTACCAGAGTTTCCTCAATCTAATTCCTGTATAGTAATGACAGAGTATTTGCTGAAAATCAAAGTTTTCTTTCGCCATTTCAATTGCTCCGTACTGGCACATTCCAACACCATGCCCGTAACCCCTACCATAGATAATGATTTTATCTCCTTTAACTTTTATCCAGAATAAGAGTGACCTAATGGAACCCCTGAAGTCAGCAAAAAGACGCCGTATTTGATCCCGATCAAGATAGAATTTCCCTATCTCTGTATTTATTTCGATCGTCCTTACTCTCCTAGTTTTCGTTCTTTTTGCAATCCTAATCCATTGGATCTCATGAGGTGCCTGCCCGAATAACTCCTTTATCTGTTTTTTTACAACTTCAAAGAATTCATCCTTGTTATAACTTTTCTCCCATCGAAAATAGGGTGAGAATCTACAAAAAGGTTCCCCATCCCATCCAGAATCTTTAACTGATCGAAGGTATGACAACCGCTTACCCTTCCAAACATTTTCATTATCCTCGGTGATCCCCCCACAGGTAGACGAATACTTTGCATTTATTATCTTCCCATTGTATGTGGCAACAATCCCCCTGGTTGATTCTACAGCCTCATTTATCACATTATCCACTTCCTCCATACCTCCGTAAACCTGATCAGAGATGGTAGGGAGAATGTCGTATTCCCTATGTGGTTCTCTATTTGCCATCACATAGGATCTTGCGGCAACCGCCTGAGCCTTCAAAGCTTCTATCTGATCCAGAGGTAGCTTTCCCATTTCATAGGGAAGGACTCCTTTTACGTATTTTTCTATAGGAACGTAGCTCACAACTAAAATATCACTACCCTTTGATATCTTTATTCCTCCTGGATATGCTTTACCCATTAAATAGATATTTCCTTTGCTGGATGTAATAAAAATTGGGAAACCTGGATTCTTAATTTTTCCTTTAGAAGTTGAAATTTCTAATGGGCAGGTGAAAATATGAATTGGTCCTTTTACAATTCCTTTCTCCTTACCCGTTTTTATTTCGAGTTCAAAATCTGATGAAATAGTTATTTCTTCTGGATTCCTTGAAAGGAGGATTCTAACTATTGGTTCCTCGCCTGCTCTCCTAATAGAGACTAAAGGCGCGCAGGATATGATTATAAGGAGTGGCAGTAAAAGCAATCTATTTTGTGATTTCATCTATCTTCCTTTTTATCTCCTTATAATGGGAACCCTTCCAGAAAATTCTTCCACAACAAGGACACTTTTTAAAATTATTATGCACCTTATAGATGTATTCAGGAACATCTTCTCTTATTTCCTCTTTGTCTACGCATTCTATTTTTGAATTACATTCTGGACAGCGAGTAAAGGGGGTTTTTATTGGGGAAAGTTCCTTTATCTGTTCCATTTGTTCATCAAGCTGTTCAGATTTTATTAAGATAGCATTTTCATATTCTGCCAAAGCTCTTGATCTCGTTAAAATCATGCGCTTTTCTTTCCTGGCTTGATGAAGAATCCCAACTTCATCTGTGTCTCGATGATATAAAGTGTCAAAACCAAGCAACCTCATCCATTTTGCAAGGCGGCCAAGCATAAAATCACAGATGAATTTTTGACTTTCACTCAATAAAAGCCGCCGCCTTTTAAAATATTTGGTATTCCGCTTATACCAACTATGGACAAAGCTAAGATCCACCCGAATATTCCAAGAAGAACCAATACACCCTGAATGATGAAGAATATCTTTAATGGACTGAGTAATTTTGTTAAGGAATCTAGATTACCAGAAGAAACCCCACGGGAACCATTTGCCGCTCGGTTTAAAAGTAAACCCTGCCAGATAAGAACCCCCCCTGGTATTATTCCAATTATTGATATTATAAAGAAAGCTCCAAAGACAATGTTCGCAATCGCAAGTAGTCTCAGCCAACCACTCATCGTTCTTGTATGATTTATCACCTCCTCCTGAGCAAAACTCTCTAATTCCATTGAACCTCCTTTTTGTTATAATAAAATTTTTACCTTTTAAGTCAAGTATTCTTCTCATTCTATATCTAAAGGATATTTTTGGGGTAAGTTTTGTTTCAATTACTTATTTTCTCCATAAGAATCCAGTATTGGTGAAGAGCAATGAGAGCCTGTGATGTTGCGTAGATATCCTCTTTTTTAGGGATTAATTTGCCTAGGCAAGGGAAATATCCACCATCCCAATATCCATCTAATGTCTGTTTTTCCAGAAGATAGTGAATGCCTCTTTTCACAACTCTACTCTTGGGACCTAAACCACAGGAAAAACAGCTTTGTAAAGCCAATGCCGTCTGTAGTTCTGATGAAGGTGCGTTAGAGGAATCTTTTGGTTTATAGAACCAGCTTCCATCGTCGTTCTGGGATTCAATTAAATATTTTTGTGCTTTCTTTAATATATCTGGATATTCCTCCTCACTTTTATCAAATACCCATAATATGGGTGCCATTGCATAGAAAGGTGTGTTGTAAAATTGCCATACCATACCCCAGTGTCCATCTTTATTTTGTGAATTTGAAAGAAACTTCATTGCACTTTCATAATATTTCGGCATTTTACCACCCTTTAAAAGAGCCTTTAATGCAAACCCTGTTACCGAAGGAAATTTTTGAAGATTAGATGGTATAATTGGACTTACAATTTTCCAGCAACCCGATAATAATTGTTGGTTCTTGATAAACTTCAATTTTTCGTTTATCGCTGGCTCAGTTGCTGAGTATACTCTTATGAGAAGGCAAACATATTCAGAGGAAGTTTCCAGACAGAAAGAACCATGGTGATTTTTGTTATGTAATACCATACCATCAGGGTTTTCAGAAGTTGTGAGAAAATGGATTGCTTTTTCAATTACTTTTTGTGCATTTAAATCAGTAATATCTGACCATAGTGAGATTGCAAGGGTTGCATTTACAGTTTCCCAAACGTTGAATATAGAATTATCCGGATCTCTTATTGCGCCATCCTTCATTTGAGCACTTTCAAGGAATTTTACTGCTTTTGAACCACAGTTATGGATTCGCTCTTCCGTATCTCTTACATTGTTAGATATTGAAGAACAACCGATATATTTTATAATAAGAACTGCAATTAATAGAACTCTACCCTTCATAGGTACCCTCAATATCTATATTGTATTTAAAAGGAATTATTATAGATATCATCCTTAGCATTTTATCTTACTCAAAATTGACCTCTTTTAACTTAATTTTTTACTTTTTCTACCAGGTCTATTATCTTTACTAATTTACTGTCAATGTAAAAAAAGTCAAGGATTTAGAATTAAAGAACTTAAAGTTTTTTAAAAAACTGGCCCTAAATAAATCTCTGGATTGAGTTTGAAAATAATTAGTAAAATTGCGATTAAAATAAAATATATATAGAAAATATACTTTTCTTTAAACGGTTTTTTCAGGCAGAAATAAAAACTTAGAATCCCAAGGGGAACCACGGCAAAAAATAGCGGAGGGAATTTAAGAATTAATGGAACAGAAAGATAACCCAAAAGAACCAAAAATGCGTTGATCAATCTGCCCTTCCCAAGACCAAATAAAGTGAATAAAGTTGTTACATCAGTTTTTTCATCTCCGCGATAATCGGCAAGGTCACGGAAGTTTAAGGCTAAAAAGAGAGGAATTACAATAAATAGTGCAGGTTTTATAGGAAATGACAGAAAAGGTTTTGATGATTCAAAAAGGGCATAGCCAGATATTGCAGAGAGAAGAGCTCCCAGAGCGAGCATAAGTATTGATACAGGGAAAAATCTTTTTAACCTGAAGGGTTTTGATGAATATGTAAAATGCAGAATGTGCCCGAGCAATACAATAAGTAAAATTCGATATTCAATAACTAAAGCAAACAGAAGCGAAAGAATAAAAAAATACCCTCCAAGATTTTGGTAAACCTTGAGCCCGAAATAATTTGAATTTAAAAGGCTTTTCTTCAGGGCAATTTTGTCTGTCTTGATGTCATTAATGTCATTAACAATTACAGAAGTCTGAAAAGAGAAAAAAACCGAACAGATTAGAAGGAAGCCATCAAGATAGTTTACTGGCTTTTGGAAAATATAATTTCCAAGTAAGATTCCGAAAATTGTTGGAAAAAGATAGTGGATAGAAATGAGGGGCCTTGAACCTGATATCCAATTTTTGATAAACCCTTGGCACTTTTTTTTCATAACAACAAAACTAATAATGGTTATTATAATTGGTATTAATGAATAGAAGTTCATTCCTTTAGTTCCTCAATTTTCCTTCTTGCCGGAGCATAGGATGGATTGACTTTTAACACATTATTAAACATTTCCAGAGCTTCTTCTATTCTTCCCATTTTTTCATATAAAAGACCAAGATTATAGTAAGCCTCAGTCTGATTTGGATTTTTTTTAATTGATTTTTTGAATAATTGTTCAGCCTTTTCATAACTTTTGGTAATAAGGTATATAGCTCCTAAATTATTATAAATAGCCTCATTACCTGGTTCAAATCTTAAAGCTTTTAAGAATTGTTCCCGAGCGCGAGGTAGATTACCCTGACTATAGTAGATTATTCCTATGCCTGCCAAGGCAGAGGTGCACCGAGAATTATAATTCAGAGCCTTATTATACATCCCAAGCGCTCTTTTTTTATCTCCCTTGCCCAAATAGTAATCTCCTTTTATCTGATAGATTTTATAGGCAGGATTCCCATATAATAAACTCTTTTCAATTGCCAAAGCCATTTCTTCTTCCAACCCCTTACGAGCTGCAATACGAGCGATTTTGATATAAAATTCTGCTGGTTCGAGATTTTCTTCAATTGCCTTTTTATAAATTTTAATCGCCCTTTTGTGTTCCCCTTTCTGAGTGTAAGCTTGGCCAAGTGAAAGAATTGTTTCGTATCCTGGTTCTCTAATTTTCTCTAATGTTTCTATTCCCTTATCAATATAGCCAAGATTAAGATAGCTCTGCCCAAGCCGTAGTTGAATCTCGTCTTCCTTATTTATTGCATACAACTTGAGATATTGATTCAGAGCTTTTTTATAATCAGCATTCAGAAAATAAGACCATCCAGCTAATTTTCTACCTTTAATCTCAAGAGAAGTTTTGTTTATGGGAATTATTGTTTTAAATGTATCTCCTTGATAAATGAGAGAAAAGCCAGCGAGAAAACACGGAACAACAACAAGCCATCTGGTTGTTAAAAATTTTTTAAACAGGAAAAAAACGGCTATTAAAAATAGAAATACGGGGCCAAGGGCAATTGAAAAAAATATACTTACTGTAATGAGTATTTTGAATTCTGAAGAGTTTCCACTCGTGATAGTAGCTCTATTGGCAAAGATAAATGAAAGAATTGCCAGTAAAAAGATTAAATATGAAATTGGACTATAGAAAATAAATTGGTAATAGGGAAAGATAAGAAAGATACCGTAGAGGATTCCAAAACAAAGTGGAATAATGATTAGTGGGGATTTGAAATTAAATATTTTTCTGATGAGTTCTTTTCTGCTCTTCCAACAGATAAGAAACCCGGCCAAGATTATAGAGACTGAAAAAATCACCGCATAATTCTGACTATCAATCGGAAGAATTCCATCGGTTATTATTGTCCTGAAGTGGAGCTTATTAAAACCTAAGTAGGAAGGTATTCTGGCAATAGTATTTGGTAGAACACCGTGCAGAAAGATGATTAGATAAATAATAATTGAAGCGAAAAAAGATTTGAAAAAATTCTTTGTTTTTATTAAAACGTATAAAAAGCCTCCAGTTAAAACCAGGAGAATTTCAACTCGCTGACCCCAACTTGCCTGAAGTAGGTCCCTGGTAAAATCAAAGAATTTGTGTATTTCGGTGAATTCTCCAAAACCTTTTAGATAGGTTAGTTCATAGCCACTTCCTTTAGAGACAATAATATCAATGATTGGGGCAATTATAATTACTCCCATTCCAATCAATAAAGCCTTTGATATTTTTATCCAATTTTCTTTTGTTAATAGGATAAAAACTAAAAGAACCCATAAAAATATTGAGATATAAAATAAAGGAAAGTGGATGAACATCATATAGAAAGAACGAGAAGAAATCGGGGAAAAGCCAAGAATCTGGGAACCTTCAAAAGCGCTTTCAAAAATGTTCCTGCAAAGGATAATAGAAAAAAGGGATAAAAAACCTATCGGAAAGGAAAACTCTTCCTCTTCAATTCTCTTTATGAGAGTTCTTAACCGCATTTTTTTTCTCTATTTTGGGATTTAAATTTACCCTTATTTATAATAAAAAGGGGGAGGAAAATCCTCCCCCTTTTTAAGAGTTTATCGGATGATTATTATTTTTTCTCTCGCCTTTGCACTGGCTGTTTCAATCATCAGGAAGTAGATACCCTTTGGTAGGAGAGCTCCTTTATTATCTACTCCTCGCCATTCTAATTCATAATTTCCACTTTCTTTAATACCGTTAAATAGAGCTGCAATCTCCTGACCAACGATATTGTAGACCTTAATTGAGACTTTGCTTTTTATTGGCAGGGAATATTTAATTCGGGTAGAACTTGTGAATGGATTTGGATAGACTCTGCTTAAAAGTTCTTTACCAGAAACAAGTTCTTCCTCTTCAACCCCAGACATTGACCATGAATCAAAATAAACATTATTGCCTCCTGAACCAACATAGGCAATCGCTGGCTGTATTCCATAAGAACTAAGCATCCAGGTCTGGATTGGTCTTGTGAACGTTGGCACCGAATCGTTATAGGTTGTATCTACACTCCACGAACTATCGCTATCATTCCAGTAGAATGAATTGACACTTGGATTGGTCCAGTCATAATAAGACTTTATGAATGTTACATATGGATCATCATAAGTAGAATTATAGCCATCATAGATTGAGATGCTCGGTAGAACTTCATTCCAATCATTGAAGCTGTTTACAACGGTATAAGGTGTCCAGTTTACGCCTGCATTAGTACTCCAAGACCACCTAAGACCGTAGTC
>NGFL01000028.1 GCA_002215665.1 candidate division TA06 bacterium JGI_Cruoil_03_38_101
GCCACCTATCCAAGAGAGCAAAATAAGATTAAATTGTCAAATATTAGCACCGAGATTAATTTAACTTTTGATAAATTATCATTCCAATCTCCTATCTTGAAATCGATACTGTCATGAAATCAAGAACCGTAGTCGTTAACACCATTAATCTGAATGGAATTTGGGTTTATTGTAGTAAATTCAAAAATCAAGATCTGACCCCTATTTTACTATTGACAAATAGGTTAAATCTTTTATAATTAAATATATTTCCGAAACTTACCAAAATTGGTAGGAAATAGAAATGAAATTTGATGAATTAGTGGAATTATTCAAAGATCGTCCTTTTTTCGAGAGTGGTGAAGTTCATCTTATTTTTGATGAATCAACCGAACAGATTGAAGCACGCCTTTCGCGCTGGGTTCACATGGGTAAATTACTGAAGTTACGTCATAAGCGATATCTGTTAGGCAAAAAATACAGGCATGCGGAACCTTCCCGTGGGTATATATCTAATTTTCTCTATCGTCCTTCATATGTAAGTCTAAGAACATCTTTAAGGATTTACGATATGATTCCCGAGGCAGTTTATATCAATGAATCAGTAACACCCAGGAAAACTGCAGGATGGGAAACGGATATCGGTGTATTTAAGTATTATTCTATCAAAAATGAGAGGTTCTGGGGATACAGGATGTATCCTGAGAGAGATGAAAGAACTTTAGCACAACAGAAATTTCTATTAGCCTTACCTGAGAAAGTCTTATTGGATCTCTTTTATTTAATGAAAGGAGAGTGGTCAAAGGATAGAATTAAAGAAATGAGATTTCAAAACATGCAAATTGTTAAACCTGAAAGACTTAAGGAATTCGAAAAACGATTTAAAAGCCCGAAAGTAACCAGAGCAACCAATAATTTCCTATCATTGTTTTTTAAAGAGGAGGTCTAATTGAAAGACCAGGCACTATCGATTGCAATGGGTGAACCCGATCCACAACTTGCAACCAACCTGCTCAGGGAATATCTACAGCATTTAATTCTGAGGGAACTATTCGAGCAGGATATCCTTGAAGGGCTTGTTTTTCATGGTGGAACGGCGCTAAGAATTCTTTTTGGACTCAACCGATTTTCAGAGGATTTAGATTTTCACCTGGAAAAAAGTGGGGATAAATTAAATCTTAAAGGAATTGTAGAGAGAATAATTAATCATTTAACACTTCAGGGGTATCATTTATCTCACAAGATTCAATTAGAAGGTACTGTTCAATCGAGTTTTATTAAATTTGAGGATATTTTATACGAGGCAAATCTAACCCGACAGACTGGAGAGAAACTAAGTATTAAATTGGAAATAGATACTAATCCACCGGAAGGTTTTGGAACAGAGTTTTCCCTTATAAATAAATATTTCCCCTTTGTTTTAGTTCATCATGACAGACCTACTTTCATTGCCGGGAAATTACATGCTATTCTGCAACGTTCCTATACAAAAGGAAGAGATTATTATGACCTGTGGTTTTACCTGGGCAGGTGGAAGAATCCAGTTCCCAATTTCACTTTTTTAAATAACGCATTAAGCCAGACTGATTATAAAGGTCCACAATTAAATGCGGATAACTGGAAAAAACTTATTCGGAAGAGAATAAAAGAAATCGACTGGGATAATATTAGAAAAGATGTGGAACCATTCCTCCAGAATCCCAAGGATTTAAAACTTTTCCAGAAACAAATCCTGCTTGAATTACTATAAATTCTGCCCATTCACCCCTTACGCCCTCACCAGTCATAAATAAATAGTCCACGGTCAAGCATCCTAAATCATCAGAATATCTCAATACTGCGATGTTACAGAGGATAAACAATATGCTTTGGATTCTACAATTTTCCCAAACGATACGCTTGACAGAATAAAATATTTCAACATATTTATTTCAGATAGTGGACAAAAAGGGGAACTATCTGAAATGAAATTCGAAGATGTATATAAGCCATTAGATTGGATCCGGAGGTATTGTAAGATTAAATTGTCAAATGTCAAACACCAAGATATATTCACATTCATAATCTTTTCCGTCATTTTGTTTCCCGCTATTTTATGGGGAAAAGGTTCTGGAATTTCAGGTAAGGTGATGGATATAGAAACAGGAAATCCATTGTTCGGTGCAAATGTATTTTTAGTGGGAACAAATCTTGGGGATGTAACAAATTCTATGGGTTACTTCACAATAAAAAATGTTCCCAAAGGGGTTTATAAACTACAAGCCTCTATGATTGGCTATGAAAACAAGTTTGTTAGTTTATCTGTATCCGAGGATTCTCTCATACAAATAAAGATAGCTCTTAAACCTGAACCGATTGAATCTGAAGGCGTTGTTGTAACAGGCAGAAGGCCTATGATTGATGTTGAGGAATCTGCTACTCATATTCATATAAATTTACTGGAGATCCAGAAAATCCCGGTGTCTACAATAACTGATTTCCTAAGCAGAGAGGCAGGAGTTATAGAATTAAAAGGAAAACTTTATGTTAGAGGCGGACGTCCTGGGGAATCCGCCTTTCGTCTCGACGGTTCTCTGTTACAGGACCCATATGATTATAGCCTGGATGTTCTTATTCCAGAGTATAGCATCCGAGAACTCACGTTTTATAGAGGAGGTTTCGGCACAGAATATGGAGGCGCTCAATCGGGCATTATCGATATATCCACAAGGGGTGGTTTAAGTGGACCAAGTTTTAAAGCAATGATAATGACCAACGATTTAAGGGGAAAATCAGAGCCAATCCAGGATTTCCTTGATCAGGAACCATATAAAGAGCATTTTAACAGATTAAATTTACGTATGGGTGGGATAATTCCGCAAATGGGTCTTCCTGGTAATAAAATAGCATTTTTTACAGCAGGGGAATTTAGAGCAGAAAATGGAAGAATGGGCGATGATTACGATTCTACCTTTAGTATATTTGGAAAATTAACTTATCTGATATCAAATAACACAACTTTAAGATTTAACGGAATATTTTCAAATTCTTCATTCCATAATTATCCAGCCAGATGGAAAAAACTCCACACCCATTGCCCCTACACCACAAAACAGACAGAGGATTACAACTTTATTCTCGAAAGGCTCCTTCGAAAAAACTCTCTCGCCCACTTCCAGATTGAACACCACTCAACTTTCGAGAGGTCAAACGTATTTGAAGATGGATGGGTAGATATCAATGGTGATGGTATAGCAAATCCCAATCCTTACGACAGTATAATTGTAAATGAGGATACAAAAGACACGATAAGCTATCCTTCTGATATAGATGGTATTGATGATTTCAGTGATTATAATAATGATGGATTGATGGAAATAAATGGGAAAGATTCTAAGCTCCGTTGGAAGGATCTGGAATTCTGGTCATATCCGCCAATTATAGAAACAGATACAGCAGGCTTCCCCTGGGGTTTTGTAATAAAAGGGTATTATCCTATGCTGTGGAGTTATAGGAAATCTACTTTTGACTTATTAAGGGCAAATCTGCTCTTCAAAATATATAAGGTTCATGAATTAAAAACAGGAGTTAATTTCAAATCTACTAAACTCCTTATGTATGACTGCAGAGTAAGTCCTTATGAATTGGGTGGTTATATTCAGGATAAGATGGATTTCAAATCGTTAAAAATTATGGCAGGTTTAAGATACGATTATTTCAATCCTAATGTGAATGATGGAAAATCTGCATCCCAATTTAGCCCAAGATTGGGGCTTTCTTTCCTTATCACAGAGAGAGACGTTGCCCATGTTACCTATGGCCATTATTTTCAGATTCCAGCACTCAAATATTTTTATGAAAACCCTCTTTTCTATCCATACATAGGGAATCCAGAACTTGGATATGAGCACACTGCAACCTACGAATTAGGAGTTACTCATTATCTTGCTAATAATTTATACACAGATATGACTGTTTATGATAAAGATATTACAGGTCTTGTAGGTCTTCAGAATTACCCTGTATCTCACGAGTTTTATTATTTAAATAGCGACTATGCAAGAGCCAGAGGGATTGAGATAGTTCTTCGTAAGGAGCCAGGAGGAGAATTTAAGTACCTATCTGGCATAATAAATTTCACCTATTCAAGTGCTGTGGGGAAAAATTCCTTTAAATTAAGAAACCCTGAAGAAACATGGGGAAATTACGAAAGAGAATTCCCTGAATTTCCTTTAGATTGGGACGAACGAATCAGGGTAACTTCCCATCTAATCCTATCTGTCCCAAAGAATGAGAATTTATTAAGCCCCGGTTTTTTAAGCAATTTCTCCCTTGGAATTATAATTGAATACGGTAGTGGACTTCCATATACTTCTACTAACTATCAAGGGAGGGTTGTAAAAATAAATGACAAAAGACTTCCTTCAAGATTTCAAGTGGATATGCGCCTAAGGAAGAATTTTGTTTTCAAGAAGGCTTCATTTGAACTTTTTTCCGATATACAGAATCTTCTCAATAGCAGGGAACCCTTAGAAAAAGCTTATGCGGGATTTGAGAACCCTGCAGGACCCTTCAACGATCCCACAGTCTGGCAACGAGCCAGACACATCCGTCTTGGTTTAGGTGTAAATTTTTGAATTAGAGTTCTGGTCAGACCAGTATGACAATCTCCGATGTGAGAGTGGGAGAAATAGACTACTTGCAATGGGAAGAGATGGTAAAGTTTACTTTTAATATACCTCCTAAATAAAATTTTTGCTATTGGAACTATTGACTCTTTAACACAAAGACATAAAATAATCAAATATGATACCTTTTTTAACTTTATTGTTTTCACTAACTGCTGATGAATTACTTATGAAAATCGACACTATTAGGGTACCAGAGCAGTATGAAACAATAATGCTTATGCGTAACCATCTTTCAGGGAATCGCGAGATAACTTATAAATTCCTGGCAATTACAGATAGAGGAAATGCAACTTACTTAGAAATTTTAGAGCCTTCAAGGGAAGCAGGTAGAAAATTCCTGTTAATTGGTTCGAATTTATGGATGTTTACACCAGAGATTGGCAAATCAATAAGACTCTCCGCCCGTGATAGATTTCTCGGTAGTGAATTCTCAAATAGTGATTTAATGGAAAGTAGTTATAAAAATAACTATAATGCTGTTTCTCTCGACTCGGTGAGCAGTTATTATAAACTTGAACTTAAAGGAAAAACAAGNGAATCCCCTTACAAAAGGATTACAATGAAGGTTAGAAAGACCAACTTTATTCCCTCTGAACTTAAATTCTATACACTATCAGGCAGGCTTTTTAGAGAGATGACAATGGACAGCGTTAAATATTTCAATGGAGAGCCCTATGCAACCTATCTAAAAATGTCCAATATTATAACACCTGCTAGTTATACAGAGGTAAAAGTTCTTTCAATCAAAACCTTAGGTAGCATTCCTCCTTCTCTTTTTAAGCCAGAAAACCTCAAAAGATGATAATTTTGCTTATTTCTTTACTCAAGACATCCTTAGGGAACGAGGTTATTTATTCTAACAGCCAGTTATTCTACCATGCTGAAGTGAGGACTCTCTGCACTCAAAAAGGTGATAACTCATCCCTTGCGCTTTCACTAAGGTCTGGTATGTTTTCTCCTCCTGATTCATTTTACCTCTCAATTGATAGGGCTATTGTAAACCTCGGGTATCGGGGTTTTGAGATATTTATGGGCCGGGAATGCATTTCCTGGGGTTATGGAATGTTTTATTCACCATTTTCCTACGCTCGCTCAAAAATGTCTCCTTTTGACGAAGAACTATTAAAAACAGGAAAGAATATAGCAGGAGTAAGATACAATAATATCCCATTTATGACCCCGGAATTTATAGTTTTTCTACCAGAGAGATCGCCTGAAAGAGATAACACAAAAATAGGTCTCAGGACCACTTTTTTTACAGGTAATCTTGAACTTCATACCCCTCTTGTTTTCAGCAGAGATTCAATCTTCTCAGGTTTTGGTGCGAGGTTTTCTCTTCTTGATTTTACTTTATTCGTTGATTATTCTCTTACTTACAGAGCAGAAGAACTACTTATGAGCTCAGTTTTAGGCTTCAATAAATTTGTAGGCAATAATTTATACATTCAGGCCGAATACTTTTATAACCAGAAAGGGCTTTCAACCGAAGAATATGATAATCTCTCNCCGGAAAATCTTATGAAGAATTTATCCCCGGGGTATACAGGAAGAAATTATTTATTTTCAACTTTACAGTGGACAAATCAAAGGGAAAGCACAATTAGTTTTTATTCCATCATACAGCCATTCTGGAAAAGCGGTTTGGCTGGATTATCATTTTCAAATTGTTTGTTTGAGAATTCAATGGTAATATTTAATCTGATAAGAGTCATTAAAGGCAGGGAATTTGAATGGGTGCCTTCAAAATATATATATTCCCTGGAATTTCGATACTACTTTTAAGGAGGAAATATGCTTATACAACTTGAGGAGGTAAAAAAGGATTACCCGCTTGGAAAAACAACAGTTCATGCAATAAGAGGCGTTTCCTTTGGGATAGAAGAGTGTGAGTTTGCAGTTATTGCAGGACCTTCAGGCAGTGGTAAGACTACCCTTCTTAACCTTATGGGTTTGTTAGATCATCCCACCTCAGGAAAAATTTGCTTCGAAGACAGAGATGTTAGTGGTATTTCAGAAAGTGAGGCTACAAAAATAAGGAAAATGCGAATCGGCTTTATCTTCCAGACCTTTAATCTAATTCCAGTTTTGACCGCTTTTGAGAATATAGAACTGCCTCTTTTATTAAAGGGGATAAAAGAGAAGGAAAGAAAAGAAAAAACCTTTAACATACTTGAAGAAACGGGTATTGGCGATATAGCAAAACACAAACCCGATGAACTTTCAGGCGGAGAGAGGCAGAGGGTTGCAATAGCCAGAGCTCTGGTGGGCAATCCAGATATCGTATTTGCAGATGAGCCTACAGCAAATCTTGATTCAGAAACCGGTTTCCAGATCATACATTTAATGGAAAAGTTGAATAAAATTGAGGGAGTTACATTCGTTTTCTCTACTCATGATCCAGGGATATTCAAGGTTGCAGAGAGAAAAATAGAACTCCACGACGGGAAAATTTCTAAAGATGTTGTTCAAAACAGCAATAAGAAATAGCAAAAAATATCTGCGCAGAAGTATTGTTATAGCAGCTTGCATTGCAATTTCAACTATTGCAATGCAAACAATGAATAGTGTTGGAGAAGGATTTAAACAATCAGCCTTAAAAATACTTCTTAAAAAAGAGGGAATGATTCTCTTTGAACCACTTACCTCAGAGCCTCTGGATTTTTCAGTTCATTCAATAAATGAATACGGAAGGATTAAAACAGTTATCAAAGAAATCATTCCAGATGCTACAATCTCTGGAGAAATCTTCAGTCCTGCTATTGTTGCTAAGGATAGTTTTTCTATTGAAACATCCATTATTTCGGAGGAAGACCTTCCGGGCACAGTTCTGGGAATAAAAACGGCAGGGATGCTTAAGGCTCAACCAGGAGACACAATAATTCTTTTTGGGAATAATAGATACGGGGGCTTAAGTGTAATACCCGCGATTATCAAAACTACCTCAAGGGACTACCGTTCGATAAGAAATGGAAAAGGATTAATGATTCCAATTTCCAAAGCGAGGGATTTACTTGCCTGGGGTCAGGAGGAAGTAAAAAGAATCAAGATAAACTTTAATGATTACTGGAATGCAGATAAATACGCAGATAAACTCAAAAGTATTTTCCCTGAAATTAAAATTACTACCTGGGAAGAACGTTTGACGAACATAGAGGAGCTTTTTCAGGTAACTGATATTAAGATGAATATCTTTGCAGCTATAATTCTAATTGTGGTTGCCGGAATTATTATGAATACTGTTCTTACAAGTGTTCTTGAGAGAAAAAAAGATATAGGGACTTTGCGTTCAATTGGTGCTTCCCGTAGCTTTGTTATAAAACTTACAATACTTGAAATAATTTTCGTTTCCTTAATCGGTGCTCTTATAGGCACAGGAATTTCTTACTTTATAACTGAATCTATATCCAGAACAGGTATTAATCTGGGAGAACTATCGAGTATGGCAGATTATCTTGAAGGCACACTTTATCCGAAAATCATATGGAAAAACTGGATTGGAAATATTGGATTTGCAATACTCTGGGCTATTATTTGGTCTGCATATCCTGTTTTTTACATCGCCAGGATGAAGCCTGTTGAAGCCCTTAGAGAAGTATAATGGAAATCTTCAAGTTAGGCTTCCGAAATACAGGAAGAAATAGAAAAAGAACTCTGATTAATGCACTAACAATTTCTGCTGCCGTCATTGCTATTATTTTATTTGATGTCCTTGTTGAGGGCCAATTGAATGACCTTGTTGGAAACTATATAAGAATGGGAATAGGACATATAAAAATTCACAAGAAAGGTTATGATAAAGAATCTGAGAGGCTCCCTCTTGATATACTCATCAATAATGCTCCTGAGACAATTGAAAAAATTTCGGATATAAATGACATAAGGGATATATATCCAAGATTAAAAGCTGGGGGCCTCATTTCCTGCAGAGAAAAACAGTCTCCCGTAGTTATTAATGGAGCGGATTTGGAAAAAGAAAAAGATATAGAGCTAATAACTGAAAAAAATATTGAAGGGAATATTCCTAAAAAAGGAGAATATGGTATTTTAATAGGTAAAGAATTGGCATCTCTTCTTGAAGTAAAACCGGGAGATATTGTTTTTCTATACAGCAGAACACGCTACGAAACCCACAATGTCATAGACCTTGAAGTCTCCGGTATTTACTCTATTGGGTTTTCTACTTATGAAAAATCCAATATTTTTATGCCCATTGATATATTACAAGAGCTCATAGGCTCATCCTCTGTTTCAGAACTCACAATTATGATTGAAGATGAAAACCTAGTTGACGCTATAGCTGATTCAATTAAGAGTAAACTTGCTGGATTTAATATGGAAGTTTTTCCTTATCACCATTATCTATCCGAAGTCCAGAATATCAGCGCAATGCAGCAGAGCGCTATAATTTATATAAGGTTTATACTTTTGACCCTTGCTTTTTTTGGTATAGTAAATATGATGATGATTTCTGTATGGGAGAGAAAGAAAGAAATAGGCACAATGCGCACAATCGGTTACAGTAAATTGCAGATCACAGGAATGTTTCTGTGTGAAGGATTCTGGCTCGGTGTGTTTGGAAGTCTGCTGGGTTGTATAATCGCATTTTTTCTCTCCTTAATCTTGAAAAATTTCGGGATTCCACTGCCAGAAGAACTTTTAGTTGGGATAAATCTTCCAATGAGTACCCATATCTATGGTAAAATGCTACCAGAATTTTTCGGACGCACATTCTTTCTCGGTGTAATTGCCAGTATTCTGGCAACCATTCCTCCATCCTTCAGGGCTGTCTTTTTACCCATAGTAAAGGCTTTGCGTGAATACTGAACTCTACAAATCTAATACCTTCAAAATTTAACATGGAGTCTGACTGAATTTCTATATCATTTTTTGAGTCTTTATAGTGAAAAAGTTGGTTTATAAAAAATGCCGGAGGTTCTTACAGAGACTCCCATTTCTTTAGCGATTTCTCTTGGTGTATAATATTTCCTTCTATCCATTATTATTTTGCTCTTTAATTTTTTGAATTTCCCAGGGACAGATAGCAGGGAATCCTGTAAAATAATAGAAGGCTCTTTTCTTTCTAATTAGAAAAATAGTTCCTTTGGGAATTTTCTTTTTCTCTGCCTTCTCCTTTATAGACAGATAAGTTTTAAAATAAGATGCTTCTTTGGGTGGAATTTTATATTTAATCCAATTGATATTGTTTCCCCAAGTTTCCCCGAATGAACTGAATCCCAGAAAAATACTATGAAGCCCAAAAGCATATGCTATTATAAATGGGAATTTCTTTTTCTTGATAAGCACAGAAATCTCTTTTAATCCTATTCCTATCCATAAGGCAATAAAAGGAAGAAGCGGGAG
>NGFL01000019.1 GCA_002215665.1 candidate division TA06 bacterium JGI_Cruoil_03_38_101
GATGTTATATGATATACTGCTCCTGTAAATTCTATTCTTAATAATCTACTCATTTCTTAACATAATAATTTAAAAAATTCAAAAATCAAGACCTGACTCCTTACGCTTCAGGTAAAGCATTTACCTTTGATAGCGGTTTGCTCATCAGTGACCGTGAAGATATAATTTCAGCAGGTATTTCCTACTGTAATGTAAAGGGAAGGATTAGGTATTTGGAGGGAAGTAGCTGGGATCCTCTTCCGAAAACAATAAGATTGGGTTTTTCTTTTTCACCTGTAAATCTTGTTGATTATTTCCTTGAAAGATATAATAATCTCAATTTGAGGATCGGAGATTATCTTGATTTTAGATATTCCAAAGAGAGAATAACTGATAGAGTATCTGAACCTTACGATGAATGGGATAACTGGGGTTGGGAACTCTCCATTTTAAACTCTATTTATTTCAGGCAGGGTCATTTCGACGGAAATATAGAGGGAGGACCGGGGAAATGCAGAGGATTTGGTCTATCTCTGGCAGATGCGAGAATTGATTTTTCGGATGGTCCAAGGGGTCCAGGAAATGGATGGTATAATTACAGGCTCACTATTAATATTAAAAAAGGGGGGAACCCTAACAAATATCTTGCAATCCCTGCTGGACTTCTTTTTCCTGGAGGGGGTCATCTTTATATGGGAGAGACAAAACGAGGCTTAATTTACAGCGGTATTGGAACCCTGTTTTCAGTGCTTCAACCACTTGGGAGTGAGACGAGAAGCGATATCTACTATGGTGGATTTTATGCAGTCTCGCTTGTTTCTCTGGCGGATTTATTATATACAATTTTTAAATAAAAATACACTATCATAAAAGAATAAGATGTATGTGTTTCTTAAAATATAGAAGGGCGGAGGTGATGTATATAAAGTCAAGGGGAGTGGGGTTCTTAGGATTCGTGTGGTTCCTGGAGTTTATTGGGTTCATCGAGTTCATTGATAGTAAGCGAACTTGCCTCCTTTTGCTAAGTTAATTTTCATATTCTTTTTAACCACCAGTGAGTAAAACTACGTTAATTTAGCGTTTCCCTGAACTCCGAAAAAAACCTTCACCCACACCCCTAATTACACATTTTTGTTCGGTGCAAAAGTGTAAAATTAGAGAATTATTTTATGTAAACATAATATTAAGAACTTAGGCTTGAACTACCTGCAAAAACAAAATCCAAAATAAGGTAAAGAATGGGGACTTTTTTCTTTAAATTGCACTTTACCAGTTAATATTCCGAAAATCTTGTCGAAAAAGAGCCTAAATATACTGGAAACAAAATTATTTCCCTCTTTATCTCCAGATTTACCCTTTTTACCCCTTATATATCGGTGTATCCTCCCAAAATTGAAGGCTATTCCCTTTAATTTACCCCAGTAGTTCATCTTTTGCAGTCCTCTAATGGGTATTTTCTCCATTCCAAGCCGGTGTTTCAAAACATTGCATATATCCCTTATACCTAATACAGCCATTACCTTGAAGTTATAATGAAACTGCTTTATTATCTCTAATTAAATGGATAATGTTACTTCGTAGCTTTATTCCTATTCGTTGTTTTGAATCTCCTGGGGGAGGGTCTTTAAGTGATCGTGAAGCACACGAATTCTCGCGTTATTTCTCAACCTTTAGAGCACAGTACTTTTTATTCCTGAGAAAAACATTCAGATTCCCAATTTTAAGAAGGTTTGAATCTAAATCAGACAATATCGATTCTTATCTAATCAATAAATTTCATTTCTTGAAAAAGTTTTGTTGGGCCTTTGTCTTAGAATTTACAAAATAATAATCTATTATGGTGCTTGAGTAAAAATTTTATTTAAAGTTTTCCCTGCCCCAACTTCGAAACCTTGACTTTGGAGTTTATTTCTATAGAATGAATTATGCTTTCCATTAAGAATATTTATAAATCTTATGGGGATGTCCAGGCCTTAAATGGTGTTTCTTTTGATATAAAAAAAGGCTGTATTTTTGGGCTTCTTGGACCAAATGGCGCAGGGAAAACTACCGCTATAAGAATAATTTTATCCATTATTTATCCAGATAAGGGAGAAATCCAGAATTCTTTCAATAAGGTTGGTTATATGCCAGAAGAAAGAGGTTTATATCCTGATATGCGTCTTGATGAACTAATCCGCTTCCTGGGAAACCTCAGAGGGATGAAGAAAAGGGATATTGAAGAGCAGATGGATTTTTGGCTTGAGCGACTCGAATTAAAAGATAGAAAAAAAGACAAGGTGAAAGACCTTTCCAAAGGTTTAAAACAGAGATTGCATTTAATCATTAGTGTTCTCCATGACCCAGAGCTTTTGATTCTTGATGAACCTTTCACCGGCTTGGACCCTATCGCAGTTATGAGTTTACGAGATTTGGTTTCAGAATTAAAAAGCAGAGGAAAAACTATTCTGCTCTCGACCCACTGGATGGACCAGGCAGAACAACTCTGCGATTCGATTTGCCTTATAAAAGAAGGAAAAGAGATCTATGTAGGAGATTTAAAGGAGTTGAAAGAGTCATATAGAAAGGATGAATTCTACCTTGAAGTTGAAGGAGAAGTGGATTTTGACCAACTGCCAATTATAGGTGAGGTGAAAAAGAAGGGAAAGGGTTTTGTTGGCAAAACCGAAAAAGAATCATCGGAATTTTTAAGAATTTTAGCTGGAATGACAGAGGTAATTGAGTTTAAATTAATAACCCCAAGCCTTGAAGAAGTCTTTGTTCAAAAGGTTCAAAGTGAATAAATCTATCATTGTCGCAAAAAGAGAGTTTATCAGGTTAATAAGGAGTAAATGGTTCAGAGTATTCTTTCTCCTGCCTTTAATTATAGTTGCTCTGATTTATATTTTTTTAACATTTACACCAGGGGGAATCTCTCTTTTTAAAGAAAAGAAGAAAACTATTGGGTTGGTAGACCGCTCTACAGAGATAATCCACTTTCTTAAAGATACAGAGAATTTTAAATTTGTAATAGCAGATTCTACTCAGGCTTTTGATAGTGTTATGGTAGGGAGTTTTGATGGATTTTTAATTATTCCAGAAAATCCTGATTCGAACAGCTCTATATACTACAGCCGAACTGCTTCCGATATAAGTAGATTGAGAAATACTCTCTCTTCCGCAGCTTTTAAATGGAGGTTGAAAAAAAGAGGGCTGAGTGTTTCACTTGCAGAGAAACTGAATAGAAGGTTGACATAACAACAAAGAAGATTTCAGAAAAGGGGAGCAAAGGAAGCGGAATTGAACTATTTGTCTTTGGGATGTTTATGGTCGTATTCCTCTATATGTTCATAATTATGGCATCTCAAATAATGGCAAGGAGTGCGGTTGAAGAGAAACTTAACGGGATGATAGAACTTATTATTTCTGACATATCGCCAACAAAATTGCTCTTTGGAAAATTCCTCGGAGTTACCGCTGCAGTTGTACTTCTCTTAGTTGCATGGCTTGTTGTTGTAATGACATTTATGGGTAATGCTCTCTTCTTTATCAATCGTTCCATTGATATTTCCATTCCCAAGGGTATCTTATTTTACTTTATTGGCGCTTTTATCTTTGGTTATACTCTTTACACTTCCATTATCCTTCTATCTGTTTCAGCTGTAAACTCCGAGCAGGAAGTAAACAACGCAATGGGCGTTGGGGTGTTAATTATTCTTATACCTTATTTCTTATCCTTTCTCCTGATTAAGGATAAGCCTGATTCCATCGTTTCTGTGGTGTCCTCTTTAATTCCTTTCTTTACTCCTTTAATTATGCCACTTCGCCTTTCCATTTCAACAGTTCCTCTCTGGCAAACCATTGGATCATTCGTTCTGCTTTTTGGAACTGCATGGGCCTTTTTAATCCTTGCAGGTAAAGTTTATCGAATTTCAATGCTAATGGTGGGAGAACCTCTTCGCCTATCCAGGATTTTTCAATTATTGAGAAAGAAGTAAAAAAAATCGATATAAGAACTCTTCTGAACTTTTCGATATTTTACTTCTATGGAGTTCCATGATTTTTATAAAGAATTATGCGGGATACTTCTTTCTTGACAATAATCCAACTGGTGCTATAATTAAATTAGCGGTTGCAAAGATAAAAATTAAATGATGAGTTCATTAGAAAATTAAAGGAGGTAATATGAAATTAAGAAATATTGTTTGGACGATTATTCTTATACTCGTTATCATATTTGCAGTAGGAAATAGAGATACAACTAATCTGTGGTTTTTCAGGAATTTTGAAAGTCCAAAAATTGTTGCAATACTAATCTGTTTTGTAGTGGGTTTTTTTGCAGGTTTTTTTTCAAGGGGCAGGAAAAAGTAGAGAATTCTGCTCTATAAGGTTTGATTACCAGGCTTATATTCTCTCTCGCACGATTTGATTGTAAGAGAGTTGTTAGATTTTTTTATTCTCCAAAAAAGTGAAACGGAACTATAAGATTATCATTGACAAAGGGTGTAAACTCTCTAAAATAATAATATGAAGGTATCTTTTATCACACTTGGGTGTAAGATCAATCAGTTTTATACTGATTGTATAAGGCAAAAGTATATTGATAATGGAGACGAAATTGTGCCTCTAAGAGAGCATCCGGATATTGCCTATCTCAATACCTGTTCTGTTACTACCCATGCAGGTAGCGAATCCAGGAAGCTATACAGGAGAGCAAAGAAATATGCAAATGAAGTAAGGTTAATGGGTTGCCATGCAAAACTCTTTCCCGAAGAGTTTGAAGAAAACTACTTTATAGATGAATTCGGGTTGATTGAAGAATATTCTAATCCAGACCAGAATAGGAGTCGATCTTATCTTCCAATACAATCAGGATGCAATAATTTCTGCACCTATTGTATTGTGCCTTATGCCAGAGGGGAAAATTATTCTCTTCCAATTAGCAAAGTCATTCAAAACATTGAGGAAAGAATTGATGCAGGTTATCCAGAGGTGATTCTAACTGGAATCCATATTGGCAGTTATAAATATAAGAATATAGGTCTAAAAGGTCTTTTAAAAGAACTCCTAAAATACAATATCAGGATACGCCTTTCATCCATAAAACCCGGTTGTGTGGATAAAGAATTCCTTGAACTATTTAACAACAAAAACTTGATGCCCTATCTTCACCTATCGCAGCAAAGTGGAAGTGATTCAATTCTTAAAAGAATGGGAAGGAAATACACAAAAGAGAAAACCCTCTGGATTTCAAGGGAATTAAGCCAAATAGGAGAAGAAGTTCGCCTGGCAGGTGATTTTATTGTGGGTTTTCCAGGAGAAGGTAAGGAAGAATTCCAGGATACGGTCAATCTTATTAAAGAGTCAAACTTTACTCATTTACATATTTTCCGCTATTCAAAAAGACCCTATACTCTTGCCTCTTTATTCCCTGATCAGGTTCAGGATTCAATAAAAAAAGAGAGGGCTGAAGTCTTGAAAAGCCTCTGGAAGAAACAGCGCGCCCGATTCATTCAGGAACAAATCGGAAAGATTTATAGGGTTGTAATTGAGAAAAAAAGCCCCTTAGGAAAAGATTGGCAAACCGGAATGACCCCCAACTATATCAGAGTCCATTTTCATCACAATAGTAAAAAAGAAAACGTTCTCCCTATCAGGATTAAAGATTTCAAAGAAGGTCGTGTTTATGGAGAAATCGAAGAATAAATTCTATATCAGAACTTACGGCTGTCAGATGAATAAATATGATTCAGAGGTAATTAAGAATCTTTTATTAAAGCTAAACTTTAGGGAAGTTTCAAGTCCTGAAGAGGCTGATTATGTCTTCTTAAATACCTGTGCTGTAAGAGAACATGCTGAAAAAAGGGTCTTTGGGAGATTGGATTCCCTGAAGGGGTTAAAAAGGGTCAAACCTGACACTGTTATTGGAGTTCTTGGTTGTGTGGCAAAATATCATCCAGAATTGATTGGTCATCCTGTTGTTGATTTCCTCGCACCTCCTGATTCATACAGGAATTTAATCCAATGGCTAAAAACGAAGAGAAAGGGCACAATCCCAGAAAATGAGAATGAAGAATATTCCGATATATTTATTTCTCCTAACAAAATAAGCTCTTATCTGTCAATTACACGAGGTTGTAACTATTTCTGCTCATATTGCGTTGTTCCTTATACAAGAGGAAGAATAAGGTCGAGACCCCCTGAAGACATTCTGGAAGAGGCCCAGAGCCTTGTTAATTCAGGAACAAAAGAAATTATCCTCCTTGGGCAGAATATTAATGCATATCATTATAATGGAATTGATTTTCCTGAAATTCTCAAAAGAGTAAGTTCTATTAAAGGAGTAAAACGTCTTGGCTTCCTAACTTCCCATCCTGGAGATTTACCAAAAGAGCTCTTTAGTGTGATGGCAGCTTTTGATAATATTACCAACTACCTGCATCTCCCACTCCAGTCAGGTTCTGACAAAATCCTCACCAGAATGAACAGGGGATATAAATTGAAAGACTACATAAAGATAATTGAGGAGGCGAGAAATTTAATGCCTGATTCAAATCTTACAACCGATATTATTGTTGGATTTCCAGGAGAAAAAGAGGAAGACTTCCAGAAAACTCTGGATGCAATGAAGAGAATAAGATTTGACCAAGCCTATATGTTTGCTTATTCAAATAGAAAAGGAACTCTTTCAGCCCTCTTTCCCAACCAGGTTGAAAAAAAGGTAAGAAAACAAAGATTGCAACGCCTCATTTATACACAAAATGAAATAACCAGGGAAAAGGCAAGAGAATTAATTGGAAAGGAGAGGGAAGTTCTAATCCTGGGAGAAGGTAAAAAAGGCTGTAAACTTGGGAAAGACAGAAATGGTAGAATAATCATGACTGATGGGGTTGCAAAAATCGGAACCGAGTATATCATCAAGATAAATAAAGTAAACGGCTGGGTCCCCTTTGGGGGAATAAAAAAGGAGGCATAAATGACATTTTTAGTTGCTCTTATAGCAGGAATAATCATTGTTTTTGGTATAATCATCGGCACACAGAATGGCAATACTTTGGTCACATTCTACCTCTTGAAATGGAAATTTGAGGATACTTCTCTGACCTTATTACTTATTGAATCACTTCTCCTTGGTATCGTAGTCGCTGTTATAATAGCCGGTATTAACCAAATAAAATTGAGGCTTCAAATGAGATCCTTAACTTCAGAAAATAGAGAACTTGAGAATGAAATTAAGGCTTTAAAAAGTATGCCATTTGAAGAAACTGAAGAGGAAACTGAAGAGGAGAAATCAGAAGAATGCTCTGGCTAATAGGTATATTAATCTTTTTTATACTCTTAATAGTGGGTCTTTCGGTTTTGAAAAGACCTAAAAAAGAAAAGTACACCGAGTTATATATCAAGGGGCTCGAAGCTATAGCGGATGGGAAAACAGATGAGGCGATAGATAAACTGAGAGACGTGATAGATAAGGAACCATCAAACACAGGAGCCTACTTATATCTGGGAGATCTTATGAGAGAGAAAGGAGAGATTTCTAAAGCCATGATGATCCATAAAAATTTATCGGTTAACCCCTCCTTAAGTGATGAAGAAAAAAAGAAAGTAAAAGAAACTCTGGCAAAGGATTACTTTGAAACCAAAGAATTTAAGAAAGCAGTATCCCTATATGAATCTCTTTACAAGAGGGAGCCTAAAAATAGAAAACTTTCCATGGTTCTCCTCAATCTCTATGAAAAACTCAATGACTGGGATAAAGCATATAATATTGCCAGGAAAATATATACCAGAGGTAAAGACCTTGCCAATTATGCCACCTTTATGGCCTCCCACCTTATAAACGAGGATCCAAAGAAAGCAGAACGATATTTATCCATTGGACAAAAAGAGGATATATCTTATGCACACTACCTCTATGGAAAGTTATTAATCTCGGAAGGCAAGGAGAAAAGCGGTATTGAATATTTAAAGAAAAGTATCTCTCTTGAACCAGATAGAGCTTCTGCATACCTTCCTGAACTTTTCGAATATATGTTCAAGAGTGGAGAATTCAGTGTCCTTGAGCCATATTTAAAGAGCCTCTTTGAAGAAAACTCAGACAATTGGAATATTCTTAATTCTTATGTTTCAATGCTCAAGAAAAAAGGTGAAGTGGGGAAAGCAGAGAAGATTCTGGATGAATCCGTCCATGGTTTTGATTTGAAAAATCCTTGTATACTGTCTTCTATCGCTTTAGCATATAATGGTATTAATACAGATAAAGCATTTGAATACCTTTCCGCCATGCAAAAAATTTTCCAGCAAAACGAGGTATTTGAGTGCACGGAGTGTAAAAATGAAGTCAAAGAATTTAGCTGGAAATGTCCTTATTGCAGTTCTTTTGGGAGTCTCTATCCAGTGCGGTATTAATAATCCGGCACCTGCACCGGGAACTATTGTTGGATCTGGAACCGTAGAAGTAACTAATTTAAGCGTTAAGAATTATTATTTTAAGAAGGGCGGAGAGTCCTATGGTTATATAACATTCTATTATCAGAAAGGTAACAATTGGGAGAAACTTACAGTATCCTCCCCTTACGGAATTAAACAGGGAAGCGGGAATACTGCTCCTGCAACTGGTTACACATTGTCAGAAGAAGATGTCATCTTAGGAAATTCCTATTTCTTTAAGCCTGATTCACTGCATTATGGAAGAATCGATATAAACTATCGATTAGTCAATTCAACTGCCACTGTCGGTTTTAAATGGACTATTCAAACAGAAAATGATAATAGGGAACTTTACTGATGAAACTACTGATTGTTTTACTTCTCTTTCTTAGTCCTTTGGATAAAGCAAGAGAGAAATATCATAAGGCAGTCCAGATCCAGAATTCTCTAAAGGCGATTGAATACTATCGTCAAATAATTAAAGAAGCGCCTAAAACAGCCTATGCCGATTCTTCTCTTTTCAGAATCGGAATGTTTTATTATCTTTTGGGTGACTTTGAACAGACAATTAATACTCTTGAGGTTATTTATAATAAAGGTCAGGTATCTTCCCTTTACCAGAAGGCTTGCTTCTGGCTGAAAGTCAGTTATCAAAATATTGGAGATACAAGCAAGACCCAAGAATTTAGTAAAATACTTGACACCCTAAAAATGCCCAGTGATAAGCCTATCACTCTGGAAGGTGAAGAAAGCAAGGAAAAAACTGAATTTTACACTGTTCAATTGGGTGCCTATCGAGATAAAGAATGGGCAGACCTTTTTCTTAGCCATTTAAAAGAGCATAACGTAAAATCTTATACTATCCAAAAGGGTAAATATATAAGAATTTTCTCAGGAAAATTTCCAACAAAGGAAGATGCAGAGAAATATCTCAAAATCCTTCAGGATAATGGATTTGACGGTTTCGTAATTCTATTAAAACCTTGACACCACTCCTTAAACAATATCTGGGCATAAAGAAAGAATATAAGGACGCAATATTACTCTTTCACATAGGAGATTTCTATGAAACATTTTATGACGACGCTAAAATTACCTCAAGGACCCTTGATATAACTTTAACTTCAAAACCAATGGGTAAAGGAGTAAGAGCACCTCTTGCTGGAATACCGATAAAGGCAGCAGATTCTTATATAGAAAAACTTGTTAGATCGGGACATAAGGTTGCTATCTGTGAACAAGTAGGAGATGTAAAATTATTAAAAGGTCCTGTAAAAAGAGAAGTTGTTGAGGTGATTACATCAGGAACTGTGATGAGGCCTTCTCTACTGGAAGAAAGATCCAATAATTATATCGTAGCAGTTCTTAAATCCCAATATACCTATGGTATTGCATTTTCTGATATTTCGACTGGTGAATTCCAATCTGGAGAGGTTAAAAACCTTAAAGATGAATTAAACAGACTTTCTCCAAAAGAGAT
>NGFL01000016.1 GCA_002215665.1 candidate division TA06 bacterium JGI_Cruoil_03_38_101
ATGTATTCATTTCATGAACTCAAAGCAATGCTTGAATCGGTGGGATTTGAGGTAATTGCATTCTATGGAAGTTTTGAGAAGGGAGAACTCACATTTGACTCTATGAGAATGAAAATCGTCAGCCGGAAAATAAAACAGTGACTTGCGCCGCCCGTAGGCGGGTAAGAAACAAATGGTTTTTGTAATCTAAAATCTCTTTTAAATCTCTTGAAAATCCCTGTTATAATCTCATTACAGCGAATATGATTGCATTGGTTCCGGTGGGTGAAATTGAGGCAAATATACTTGAGTATCTCAAGGACTCGCTCAAGGTGAGGCTTGCGAGAGAAGTTGTAATTGAATCAGAGCTCGATGTGCCCGGGTCTGCATATAACCCGAAAAGGAACCAATACTATGCAACACCCATTGTTAAGTCAATCTCTGATTCGGTAAATGGTTATGATAAAGTATTGGGTGTTATAGATTCTGACTTATGGGTTCCAGGACTTAATTTCATATTTGGTGAAGCGGAAGGAATAAGAGGGAAGACTGGCATAATCTCACTCTCTCGACTGAGGCAGGAATTTTACGGTCTTCCACCCGATACCAATCTTTTCTATGAAAGGGCACTGAAGGAAGCAGTTCACGAACTTGGTCATCTTTATGGACTTTTGCATTGTGCAAACCCAGGGTGTGTTATGCATTTCTCAAACAGCCTTCGGGATACAGATTACAAGGACTCCAAATTCTGTCCTGAATGTGTAAGAAAATTGCAACTTCAAGAATAAGGCAATATGGATATAATTGAGAGAAACTGGAACTGGTGGGCTTATTTCTGGAGGGTGAAACATCGCCAGACCATACCGGGAATCGACGATTATGATAAAAAGGCGGTAGTGTTTATTATAAAGGTTCTCGATATAAAAAGGGGGGAATCACTTCTTGACCTTGGTTGCGGGAGTGGTGAGCATATAAGACTGCTGGCAAAGGAAGGGATAAGATGTGTAGGTGTTGAGATTGCATCATCGCTTGTAGAATATTCCAGAAACAAGGCAAGAGAAGAAAAACTTGAAGTAGAATATCTCCCCAAAGATATGAGAAAGATTGACTTTTGTTCTGAATTTGAATACTGTATTCTAATGAGCGGAACCTTTGGCTTTTTTGATGATAAGGAGAATCTCAAACTTTTGAAAAAGATAAAAATGGCATTAAAACCTAATGGAAGACTTCTATTTGACTTGTCAAATCCTTATCGAATAAGAGAGAATTTAGGTAATAAATGGTGCAAGGTTGATAATGGATATGTGTTCATAAAGGATGAATTTGATGCAGAAAATGGGAGATTAGGAGGTAGATTCTTCTTCATTGACAAAGATAGCAGGATGAATATACTTAAAGGAGAATTAGGTTGGGAATTTACGAGAATTTATACCCTCCCTGAAATCAGGGATATGCTAAATACTGCTGGAATACAATTCCTCAAAGCATACGGAAGTATAGAATCTCCTTATGAGGAATATAAACCTCAGTCTCACAGGTTAATAGTAATTGCCAGAAAATAAATAAGCACAAATCCTATGATAAGCGGGAAGAACTTCGAGTCAGAGAGTGATTGATTGCTCTATAGTATCTTTTGTGACAAAAGTACGATAAATAGAGAATAAGGAGTCAATTTTTGAAGGAAAGTCAGGGTTTTACATCCATTCGAAGATTCTAAAATGTTAGAATGTTAAAACAATAAAATAAGGAGAAATTATGGGAAAAGAGATGGTAAGGAAACGTCCGATGAAGGAGATTCTTTATCGTGAATCAAGAGTAGCAAGTGCAATAGGGAACCCAGCAAAATTTTCCATAATAGACATACTCTTGAAAAAGGGACCATTGCCCTTATCTGAGATTTCTGAGGCTATTCACCGCTCCAAATCGGCTACCTGTTATCACCTTTCTAAACTTAAGAGCCTGGAAATCGTAAGATATGAAACTCAAGAAAAAGGAACCATCTACTGGATAAAATACCCAAAGGAACTGAAATCGATTATGAACTCATTAAACTTATTTGTGAAACGCTCCTTCAAAGGCGTTGAGCATGAGGTATAAGACAAGACTTCATTCCATGATTCTAAAATGTTAGAATGATAGAATAGAAGTGTTAGATACAGAGTTAGTGCTTGCAGGCTCCTAAGGATTGCAAAATTTTACGATAAGACCCATAGAGACTCCAGAATGCATCTGGAGACGGCGAAATTTGTCTTCAACCATTGGCTCAAGCCAGAATACACGGTTCTGGATTTGGGGGCAGGAACTGGCACATTTGGTTGGCACATTGATCACAGCATAAGAGGTCCGTACCTTACGGTGGTCACCCAAATTTTTGCTTTGCAAAAGCTTCTTTTATGCTGGGAGCGCTAGGCGAAATTGCTTATTAGGGGGTAGAAAATGATGAAACAAATGATGGAGAGAATGAATTGGGACGAAAAGGCACTCCACTCTGAAATAGAATATTCAAAAGCGCTTGGAGGAAAAGCGGTAGAATATAGAAATTTCATTTATATCTACAATAAGTCCGTACCCTGGGGCGGAGATTTCAATCGTGTAGTCGGAGCAAAAATCTCTGATTTTAAATCTTTTAGCGAAATGGTAGAACAGGTTGAGAACATCCACAAAAAAAAGAAATTAGAAAGACCTGATCGTTACGATATTTACCCTCCTGCTTTATATGAGGGAATATGGAACAGTTTTCTTTCAAAGATGGGCTACAACTTGACGACAGTAATCTTCTTTTATTCACCGACAGTAGATAAAAACCTCTCATCAGAACTTACATTATATTCACCCTCTGAAAGTGAATACATAGAATGGTTCCATCACCAACAAAAAACAAGAAGTTACTTTGAGGAAGAATGGTTCCAAAGATTAAAGCCACTTAAATTAAATTTTATCAAAATATTTAAACCTTATTGGCTATTAAGAAACCAAAAGATAGTAGGATGGATTTATTGTGCTTGCTTTGATGAATACTGTAGATTGTTTGAAGTAGAGATTGAAGAAGAATGTCGTGGATGTGGATTGGGAAGGATATTGTTAGATGCCATCAGGATTGAATGTGGAAAGCAAGGAGTAAGGTTTGTTCTTTTGCAATCGAGTGAGAGATTGAGAAATTTTTACGAGAGATCTAATTTTAAAGAGTGTACGAAAAACTCGGTTATACGGTTAAAATAAATGTTTCGCATAACACAACTTGCCTGACGGCAATCAGACAGATGTAAATATCTGTGTTCTAAAAATCGCCGAAGGTACTTTTTCATAGGTAAGTACTTATGGAATGGTTATGAAAGGGAAACTGCAACCTAAAGTAGCATTAGTATCACTATTGGTATCTTCTGATAGGAAACAGAACTTTTCACGCTCAATGCAAATTGTGGAAAGATGCCATAATGAGGGATGTGGACTTGTTATCTTCCCCGAATGTGCACTTACAGGACTCCCAACCGAGCAGTATGAGTCCGATATTAAACTTGCGGTAGAAATTCCCGGAGAAATGACCACCGCAATTGGAGCTTTTGCTGAATCCCATAACCTCTATATAGCAATAGGACTTTTAGAAAAAGAATATGAAAGACTATATGATACGGCTATACTATTTAATAATAGAGGTAAAATTATACTTAAATATCGAAGGATTAATCCCCAGTGGCACAGCCGAGGTGTCCCAAAAGATTTATACATGGAAGGTTCTACTTTTACTGCAGTTTCCACACCATTTGGCAAAATAGGATTTGCAATCTGTGGAGATATGTGGGATAAGCAAGTTATTTCTATGATACAGAAAGCAAAACCTTGCTATTTAATCATTCCAATGGACAGATGCTTCGAAAACCAGACCTATGACCAAGACCGATGGGAAAAAGAGGAAAAATTGGCATATACCCAGCAGGTTGCAAAGATTGGTATTACCTCTTTTTTGGTTAATTCTTTTGAAACAATGGAAGAAGGTGCCAGTTTTGGCGGCTCATTAGTAGTGTCGGCTGACGGGGAAATCTTGAGACAAAGCAGAATTGGAAAACCATCCATCCTATTTTATGAGCTTCCAAATAAATCTCAATGAAAGAAGGATGTTATGCAGAATCCATATCTGAGAGGCAATAGTGTGTACCTTCGTCCCGTTGAAGTTAGTGATGCTCCTCTAATTCAGGGATGGCACAATGAGCCTGAGTTAAGAAAATTGTCCGGTGCACCAAGATTGGTTTCTTCTCTCCTTACTGAAGAAAAAGATATAAAGGATAGCCTTGAGTCCGAAGATGAGGTGTATCTTATGATAGTTAAGAAAGCAGATAATAAACCGATCGGTTTTATTCGTCTCAATGGTTTGACCTCATTTGAGCGGACAGTCTGGCTAAGAATGAGTATAGGTGATAAGACCTCTTGGGATAAAGGCTACGGGAGTGATGCAATGAGATGTGTTCTGTATTGGCTATTTTATGAAGTAAACATCCATCGTGTTGAACTTGAGACTTATGCTACTAATGAGCGTGCCCTCAAATTCTTTGACCATATCGGATTTAAGAGAGAAGGTGTGAGACGTCAAGCCCATTTTGCCGACGGAAAATATTATGATATTGTATGCTTCGGCTTGTTGAGAAATGAATTTCATTGCGAAAAAGGACGAAAGTATGACCGGAAAAGAACTTGAAATAGAAAAAAGAAGAGAGAGGGGAAGAAGCCAGCGTTTTATGATAAAAAATGTTGGCACCGAACCCATATTCTCGCTCTTCTCCGTGAAGTCAGTATCTGGAAATACCTATCGTGTTGAGATAAGGAGTATCAGCGAACTTATCAACAGGTGCAGCTGCCCGGACTATGAAACAAACGCCCTTGGAACATGCAAACATATAGAGGCGACCCTTATCTGGCTTAGAAAAAATTTTCCAAAAGAATTTAGGATGGCTAAAAAAGAGGTAAAGAAGAGTTTCCTTACACTTTCCTACGATGGTGATATCACACGAATAAGACTTGTGAAGAATACACCAATTCCAGGAATAATTGAAAAATACTTTTCCGATGATGGATATCTCAAGGGGTCTATCAAAGACATCAAACGAATGCTCGGGGAACAGCACGAGGTTGAGATTACCGATGAAGTAAAGAAATACATAAACTGCTACGAAGAAAAAGAAAACCTTGAAAAGGAGAGGGAAAGGCTTGTAAGGAATATTAAAAAAGGGAAAGAGAAATTTGTTAAACTCAAATACCCCCTCTTTCCCTATCAACTTCTTGGGAGCGTATTCCTATCCCTCACCCAGAGGGCGATACTCGCCGATGACATGGGACTTGGAAAAACCGTCCAGGCTATAGCCTCCAGTATATACCTTAAGAAATTGAAAAAGGTAAAGAGGGTCCTGGTGATCTCTCCCGCATCCCTCAAGCACCAGTGGAAGAGTGAGATAGAAAAATTCTGTGACGAGAAGGCTGTCGTTATTGAAGGGACCAAGGCGAAAAGGAAGAAGTTATATAATGAAAAATGCTTTTTCCATATTCTCAACTACGAGCTAACCTACAGGGACAAGGACGAAATTCTCTCCCTGAATCCCGACCTCGTCATTTTGGACGAGGCACAGAGAATAAAAAACTGGAAGGCAAAAACCACCCAGACCGTAAAGAGTATAAGAAGCAAATATGCCTTTATTCTCACCGGAACCCCACTTGAAAACAGACTTGAGGAACTCTACTCCGTTGTGCAATTTATCGATCCCATTCTTCTTGGCCCAGCCTGGAAATTTATGGAGAGATATACTGAGAGGGATGAATGGGGTGGGATTGCCGGCTATAAAAGACTGGACGAGGTGAGGGAGAAGATTTCCCCGATATTTTTGAGAAGGAGAAAGGATGAAGTCATGGATGACCTTCCACCCCGACTCGATGAAACCTACACCATTGAGTTAACCGGGGTGCAGAGGATGATTCACGATGCTTACAGAAGCGAACTTAAAAGTATCTATGCCAGAAACAAAGACAAGGATAAATGGCCCAAAGAAGACCTTGCAAGGCTTCTCGAACTCATCACCTATATGAGGGAGGTATGCGATTCCACGTTGCTCGTTGGGGAAACGGTAAAAAACCATTCAGCAAAGCTCAAAGAACTTTCACTCCTTCTCGACGACATCGTCATTGAGGGAGGGCATAAGGCCCTCATCTTCAGCCAGTGGGAAAGAATGACATCCCTCATAGAAACTCTACTTAATGAAATAGGGATAGGATATGAATACCTCTGGGGTGGGGTAAAACCAAAGAAAAGACCTCAGTTAGTTTCCAATTTTAATAAAAATCCCGAGTGTATGGTCTTTCTCTCCACGGATGCGGGTGGACTTGGATTAAATCTACAATCTGCATCGTATGTGATAAATATTGAACTTCCATGGAATCCGGCGGTTCTGGAGCAGCGTATCTCCAGGGCTCACAGGATGGGACAGAGAAAGCCGGTCACATCCATCAATCTTTTGAGCGACGATTCAATTGAAGACAGAGTATATAGCACGATCCAGAAAAAGAGAGAACTCTTTAATGCGGTGATCGAGGGGTATGGAACAGAGTTCAAGGTCGATTCAAGACAGGAGGAGTTGAGGAAATTGGTAGAGGTAATAATTGGAAAAGCATAAACCTCTCAAATCAAGAGTCTGAATGAAACAGTGGAATGACATATATAAAAAAGAGGGGAAAAATTACAAATATTACGATATAATGAAACCACATCAAGACATTGACAGAGTTACAAGGGTTTTTGAGGGAAGAAATGTAAGGCGAGTTCTTGATTTGGGTTGCGGGGCAGGCAGGCATATAGTGTATCTGGCGCGACAAGGCTTTAATGTGTATGGGATAGATATAGCAGCGGAAGGAATAAAAATAGCCAAAGAATCTCTAAGAGAGCAAAACCTTAAGGCAAACTTAAAAATCGGAAATGTTTTTGAGAGATTGCCTTACGATGACAATTTTTTTGATGCCATAATAAGTGTTCAAGTTCTACACCACGGAGAACTCAACGAGATCAAAGACGCAATAGCAGAAATTGAAAGGATTTTAAGGCCGAAGGGTATTCTTTTTATGACCTTACCCGGGAGATACTCAAATCACAAGGTCAGATATTGCCTTGTTAAAACTGCCAAAAAGATTGCACCAAGAATATATATTCCTACAATGGGCAATGAAAGAGGCATGATTCATTACATTTACAACAAAGAGATTTTGAGAAACCACTATAAGAATTTTAAGACCATAGAGATATGGAAGGATGATAAGGGATACTATTGCTTTTTAGGGAAGAGTAAGGAGGATAATAATGGAATGGTGGGAAGAATTATACGATAACATAAGAATGATGGAGATGTTTGAGAAAATCCCAAAGGGTAGAACTGAGGCTCAGGTGAGCTTCATTGAGAAAGTTTGTAATCTCGAGAAGGGTGCAAAAATTCTTGACCTCGGCTGCGGATGGGGAAGACACTCCATAGAACTCGCCAAAAGAGGTTATGGAGTAACGGGATTGGAGATAAACCCCGCATATCTCAAAGAGGCATGGAAAAGGACAGATTCTGCTGGAGTGAAGGTTCAATTCATAAAAGAAGATATGCGAAGGATAAGTTTCAAAGAAGAGTTCGATGCTGTAATTCTGCTCTGGAACACTTTTGGCTATTTCTCAGATGAAGAAAATGAGGAACTGATAAAGAGCGTATATAAGGCATTAAAGAAGAAGGGATATTTTCTCCTCGAGATAATAAATCGAGATTGGATTGTAAGACATTTTACTCCAAAGAACTGGCAGAAACTTAATGAAATCTATATCCTTGAAGAAAGAGAATTTATCCCCGGGGAGAGCAGGGTAAAGGGGAAAATTACATATATACGGGGAGATAAGAGAACGGAAAGGACCACCAACTTTCGTTTTTATTCCTATCACGAAATACGGGCAATCTTTGAGTCCGCAGGTTTCAAAGAAATACAAGGGTATGGCTCGTTACAAGAAACACCCATTGAATTTGACACACATTTGATGGAGATAATCGGGAGAAAGTAACTTTCTTCTCGGTTAATTTATCAGGGACTTGTCCTTACTGTGGGAGATGGAATGAATGAAACAGATGTATCTGCGAAAACATAGGATGAAATTGGCTTAGACTCGTAAAGTATCTTTTCTCTTTTTATTCCTTTTGAAATACCAAACAAGAGGCCGAAAATCACAACAATTGCAGCAAAAGCATAAGCGGGGACTGGTCTCCTCAAGACCTGTATTATCTTTAGTTCATGTGGCTTAAACTCGATCACTTTCTGCCTTAACCTATGATATAAAACCTCCGGAACCTGGACTTCCTCATACCTGTTCATAACCTCAAAGGTCTTTCTTATATCCTGCGCCTCTTTTGAACAATTTGGACATCTGGAAAGATGTTCTCTCACTTTCTTCATCCACGGCTTCTTAAATTCTTCAAAAATGTAATCTACAAGATAATTTCTTATTTCTTTACATTCCATAGTTACCTCCCATGAAAAATGCTTTTATTTTTTAGGACGCAGATTCTCGCAGATTGTCAAGATTCTTTATATTTCTTTTTCTGCGGTTATCAAATGCCTTCCTTTTAATTTCCGGTTATTGGAGTAGCTGTGTCTTTCCTGTCCAATAAGTAATATTAAAATTTATCGCTTCAATTTCCAAATACTCAAACTCTTTATCCTCTTCACCCCGTTAAATAACTTAAAATAAAAACCAGCTTGTTGTTATAAGGTAACTCTATTTAATGGGGTAAATCTGCGTGTATCTGCGTCCCGATTCACATAAGAAGTGAGTTTTTCGCCTGACACCAACTATCTCCCTTTAAAACGCTTACGAAGGGATCGCACAGCATAGTGCATTCTTGATTTTACTGTTCCCTCTGGAATGTCAAGTATCTGCGAAATCTCTTCATAGGACCTATTCTGATAAAATCTTAATGTAAAAACTGCTCTATGTATCTCCGGTAAAGTCGACACCGCTCTTTTCGCTCTTTCCATCAAATCCTTTTTCTCAAGTGCCTGTTGAGGATTTTCAGCGCTATCTATGATCAAATCAAGATTCTTATTTGACTCTCTCTTTCTCTTATTGAACGCTTTGTAACAGAGATTTGTTGCTATCTTGTAGAGCCAGGTTGAGAGCTTAGCCCTTGGAACGAATGATTTTGTAAGCATTCTTAAAAAGGTCTCGTGAAAAATATCTTCAGACAACTCATAGTCTCCAATTATCCTGTATATATAGTTAAAGAGAGATTTACTATATTTTTCATATAAATTACGAAATGCCTCCGTATCTCCCTTTTTACACTTGAGATATAGTTCTTCATCCGACATCATTCGGCATAAGACGATAGAAGTTCTATTGCCGCTTTATCATTTGGGTGTCTATTTATCCACGATGAGATGAGCCTGATAGCCTCGGCTTTTCTGTCAGTTTTCTCATAAAACGCTGCCAGAGTTGTATATCCCGAGAAAAAGGATGGGTCAATGTGTATTGCTCGATTGTATAATGACTCGGCATAGGCAAACTTTCCCATATCTTCATACTGCTTACCCAGTGGGATCATTAGCCGTGCATTTTGTGGCGCAAGTTTAAGTGTCCTTTCAAATTCACGGGATGCCTTTTCCATCTCTCCTTTTTCTTTTAGCTCAGCCCCCACCCTAAAATACAATACGGCATAGTTTATCATAAG
>NGFL01000044.1 GCA_002215665.1 candidate division TA06 bacterium JGI_Cruoil_03_38_101
AGTTCAATTCTTAAAGATTCACTTTTTACCTGCGTAGCCAAAGAGTCCCTAACTTTCTCGAGTTCTCTTCTCTCACGAGTTATGAAATATTGATTTTTGAACATCTTTTCGATTGTGGATAGGGAGCCGGCTTCCATCACTTCCGGTAAGGCCTTTTCTTCTACTTTTTCTTTCTCAGTTGGGATATTTTCTTTTTTTAATTTTTCTAACAAATTTTCATCTATCCCCTGTGCGAAGCCAACAGAGGTTAGAAAAAAGATTGAAACAGCAAAAAATAAAAGTATATGCTTATTCTCTAACAAAAAAACCTCCATTTTGATTCTATCATAACTTTCGAATTTGTCAAGGTCTCATTGGCGGTGTACTATTTTCCCTGGGATACCATTTGATATTTAAAGGGGTTGCGAAAAAAAGAGAAATACATAGTTTTTATTATCATGTCTATCTCTGATGAGGTTACCCGTCAAATCAAAGACAAAATAGAGATTGTTGACCTCATCGAAGATTATCTACCCCTGAAAAAAGTTGGAAAGAATTACAGAACAAATTGCCCTTTTCATAAAGATGACACTCCTTCTTTTTATGTATCTCCCGACTTAAACATTTTTCATTGTTTTGGCTGTGGTAAAAGTGGGGATATTATAACATTTATTATGGAGTATGAAAAGGTTTCTTTCCCCGAAGCTGTTCGTATATTAGCTAATAAAGCCGGTATAGAGATTGGTGAATTTGGGGGCGAAAATAAGATTCTTTATACAATACATAAATTTGCAACAGATTTCTATCACAAAAAACTGCTTAACTCTCCAAGGGTTCTTAACTATCTTAGAAAAAGAGGGATTGAAAGTAAAACAATTAAAGAATTCAAACTAGGGTTTGCTCCTTCGGGAAGTAATTTTCTACCTGAAGCAAAGAAGAAATTTAAAGTTGATGATCTCATGAGAAGCGGTCTTGTGAAGGAAAGTAAAGGTAATATAAAAGATCACTTTTTCTTGAGGCTTCTTTTCCCATTATTTTCTCCATCCGGTCGGGTGATTGGTTTTGGAGGGAGAAGATTAAGTAAAAAAGGTCCAAAATATCTGAATTCTCCAGATACCCCGATCCACAAAAAGGGGAAAAACCTATATAGTCTATGGCATACAAAGGAAGAAATAAGAAAACTTAAGACTGTTATCCTTGTTGAGGGTTATTTTGATTTTCTATCCATCTACCAGGCTGGAATAAAGAATGCCGTTGCCTGCTTGGGCACTTCATTAACCGGAGATCAAGCGCAGCTTCTCTCTCGCTATGCCGATGAAGTGGTTATATTTTTTGATCGTGATGTTGCTGGAAGAAAGGCTACTCTCCGTTCCCTGGGTATGCTACTTAATGAAGGTGTAGATGTGAAAATAGGAAAACCGGAAACAGGCAAGGATCCCGATGAAATAATCCATACCAGAGGTATAGAAAAATTTAAGGGGTTACTTGAAGAGTCGAGCGATTTTGTTGATTGGACTCTTAATAGAATAAGGGATGAATATGACCTTTCTTCCCCAATGGGTCTTTCAAAGGCAGTGGAAGAGGTATCCTCTATACTGAGTCAAATAAGAGAACCTACCAGGTATGAGATTTATAAGGAAGCTGTATCACGGAAGTTAGCGGTAAGACAAGATCTTCTGGGGGTAAAGAAAACTCCCCAGAATCTTGAGGTTCGCCAGAAGATGCATGAGATTCCTGAGCGTGATGAGTTTGAGTTAAGCTTTATCTATGCAATGATCGAGAAGCCTGAGGAGAGAAAATTTGTTTTCTCCATTTTGAATGAAGAAGATATCGAGAATCCACACTTGAAGAAATGGTTTAGACTGATGAAAGAGAATAAAGTTGTTAGTATAGAGGAAGTTATTGAATCGCTACCTAAAAACCTTATGGATTATGTCATAAGGGAGAGCGAAAAGCCAGCTATTTCAGCTACCTTAAGTGCAATAAACTTAAAGAAATATTCATTGGATAAACTAATAGAGAGGAAAAGACTAGAGTTGCAGAGAGTTGAAGAAAAAGGGGATGAAGAAGTAGATCTACTAAGAGAGATCAGAGCTCTCATAGATAAGCGAAGAGAGCTTAAAGAAGGAGAAATCATTGGGAACTGAGCACATTTCCTGGGACGAAATTATAAATTTGATGGACAAAAACGGGAATATTTATCTCGATGACCTTAAAGAAATGACAAACATTGAAGGAGAGAGCCTGGATAAAATTGTTGAAGAATTGGAGAAAGGAGGGATTGATGTTCTTAAATCAGAAGAAGAGGTCTTGAAAAATCAAAAAAGTAATTCACCGGAAGATCGCTTCAGAGCAACGGATGAACCCATGAAACTCTATCTTAGGAATATTGATGATACAACCCTCCTCACCAGAAAGGAAGAATACGAGATCGGTAAAAGGATGGAAAAAGGGCGTAAAATGACTTCTAAGTTTCTCTTTTACTCTATTCCTGTTATTGAAAAATTCTTATCATATAGAAAACGAGTAAAAAGTTCTTCTTTTCCAATCGGACAATTTCTGTATTTAAATAACCAAAAGTGGAACGATGGATATAAAGGAGAGAGGGTAAGAAAAAAATTACTTCGAATTATGAGAGCTATCGAGAAATGGAAAAGAGGTTTGATAAGGTATAAAGTTGCGTATTACAAGAGTGGTGAAAAAAGATACAAGTTCCGGTACAAAAAGTTTGAGAAAAAAATAATTAATTCTATACTTAAGCTTCGCATTCAAACTCCTTACCTGGAAAAATTTTTGAAGACCCAGAAGAATATATATGAAAGATTAAATGGTATTGCTGATTCGATTATATCATTACAGAAAAAGTTACAACAGGATACAGATTTTGACCCAAAGCATCCCCACTGGAAAGTGAATGGAACCAACGAGAAGTTATTAGCCTTAAAAGAGGCGATAAAAAAGCGCGAGGAATCCCTGAGTGGGTTTGAAAGAGAAATACATTCAAGTTGGAAGGAAGTCAAAGAGAGGATCCAAAATATTCAAAAATGGGAAGAGTTTTTTTACAAAGCAAGAAGAGAACTTATAGAAGCGAATATTCGGTTGGTAATTGCAGTTGCTAAGAAGTATCATAGGAACGGTATTAATTTTATGGATGTTGTTCAGGAAGGTAATACAGGGTTAATAAGGGCTGTGGAAAAATTCGATCATCTGAGAGGTTATAAGTTCTCAACCTATGGCATTTGGTGGATAAGACAGGCAGTTATACAATCTTTAGTCCAACAGTCAAATCTAATAGGGATTCCTGTACATACTAAAACCCTGATAAGTAAAGTCAAAAGGACACAGCATGACCTGCTTCAAAAAAGTGGGGTAGAACCTTCCCTTAAGGAAATCTCAGAAGCCACCGGAATTTCCGTGGAGAAGATAAAAAAAGTTCAAAAACTTGATTGTAGGTCAAGATCATTGGATGATCCAGTTACAGAAGATGGGGAACTTCTTCTTGGAGATTCGATTGCAGATAATGTCGTTCCTTCTCCAGTAAAGAATGCAATGCTAATATTACTCGGTGAATATCTGGAAGAGGCTTTAAATACCGCATTAACTACGCGTGAGAAAAAAGTTCTACAGTTAAGATACGGTCTTATTGATGGGGAAAGGAAAACTCTTGAAGAGATAGGGTTAATGTTTAATGTTACAAGAGAACGGATAAGACAAATAGAAGAAAATGCTCTCAAGAAAATGAGGAGATGCCCCGCGAAGAGAAAACTGAAGGAATTTCTATTTATGCGTTGATTTGATGGTAGGAAGACTTGGTTCTATTTTGCTAATGTAATGTTATACTTTTTAATTGACATAGAGAGAATTATAACTATATTGTAAATATGAATTCTATTTTAGAGAAGATAGAAGAATCTATAATATCAAAGGTGGTTCGTTTAGCTGAAGAAGAAGAGGCAATTAACCTTGCTGAAAATCCTATTGAGCTCTTTACTCCAAAATCATTATTGAACTTGGCTATAGAAGGTATTGAAGGAGGTCTCAATGGATACCTTCAGGGTGAGGGAAGAAAAGTTCTCAGAACGATGGTCTCGGATATGATTAACAGAGAAACAGGAATAGTATTTGATCCAGAGAAGGAAGTTGTTATTACCTGCGGAGCCAGTGAAGGACTAGTCTCTGCGATGCTCAGTCTGGTTGAGGGTGAAAATGGGGTTGTTATCCCTGAACCATTTTATGAAAATTATCTACCTGTGACAAAATTGAGCCGTGGTAAGCCAATTTTTCTTTCCCTCAATGAACCTGATTATTCCTTTCATTTTACAGATTTCAAGAAGTTACCAACTTTTAAGGTTTTTATATTGAATAATCCCCATAATCCTACGGGCAAAGTTTTTAACAAGGAGGAAATTGAAGCGATAGGAGAAGCTACCCTGAAAAGGGATGGCTATTTAGTTGTTGATGAAACATATAAGTATGTTGTTTACGATAAAGAGTATATATCTCCATTAAAGATTGAGGCTCTTCAGGATATAACAGTCCTCGTTGGTAGTTTTTCAGCAGTTCTTTCTATTGGAGGATGGAGGTTAGGCTATGTGGTGGCAAGAGAGCCAATAATGAGAGAGATAAAAAAGGTCCACTATTATAATGCCATTTGTGCTCCTGCACCCTTTCAGTGGGCGTGTGAGAATTTTGAGATCTCACCCGGCTTTATTAAGATTCTTCGGAATAAATACAGAAAGAAGAGAGATTTTTTATGTAGAGCTCTTGAGAAAGCAGGCTTTACTTTTTACAAACCTCAAGGGGGATATTATATCTTTGCTAATTTTGAAGATATCTGGGATGGCAATGACTGGGGATTTTATAAATATCTTTTAAAAAATAAGAATATAGCTGTAATACCTGGTTCAGCTTTCTATTTTGATAAAGAGAAAGGGAAGAATAAAGTAAGACTTTCTTTTTCTCAGTCTGATTCTAAGCTTAAAGAAGCAAGTTCAATCTTGGGTTCNGGAATTACATAGGGTTCGAATTTACCATTTAGACAATCTTAGAACCCTCCAGATCTTAAGGCTGCAATTATTAGGCCCATTCCAAGAATTCCCGTAATTACAAATCCTACTATACNAAATGTGAAAAGTTTTCCTGTTTGAATGATGAGGGCAGAACCCACAATTAGGGCAGCTATTATAAGACTTAATGATAGTCTATTAGCTGATTTTTCACTATGAACGATCAACTCGCCTAAACCCCTATGTTCAAATTTAACCGTAATTGAGCCATCTTTTGCTTTCCTCAGTATAGTAGTTAAATCATCTGGTAACTTTTTAAGAAAAAGAAAATAAGATCTAAGGATTTTTCTTAAATCCTCAAGTAGTTTCAGTAAATCGTAACGCTTCCTTATCAGGCTTTCCACATAGGGCTTGAGTTCTTCGATTATATTAAATTCAGGATCGAGTTGATTTACTACTCCTTCCAGAGTAGAAACTGTTTTTGCCAGTAAGACTAAATCCCTTGGTATCTTAAGTCCATGTTTTCGAGCTATTCCGAATAAATCGTCGGAGACATCTCTTGTATCAATCTTATGAAGAGAGATCCCATAATATTTATCCAGAAAGAATCGAATATCAGATCTTAGTTCCTTTTTATTTACTTTTCTCTCTATTACTTCTAATTCTAAGAGCGTTTCCATTATTCTATCTGCATTTTTTTGGGTCCCTGCTATCATCAAATCAGAAAGGATTTCCATAGTCTCATCATCCAGTTTACCCATAAGCCCAAAATCAAGCATAGATATTTTTCCATCATTTGTGATTAGTAAATTGCCCGGATGAGGATCTGCATGGAAAAAATGGTGATTAAATATTTGCTCAAAAACGAAATCTACTCCCTTTTTAACGATTTCTTTCTTTGAGATTCCAATTTTCTCGGGAATGGAAGGATTCGTGATTTTCTGTCCTTCAATATATTGCATTGTAAGAACTTTTTCAGTGGTTAAATCCCAGTATACTTTAGGAATTACAACAGAATCATCAAATCTAAAATTTTCTCTGAATATGTCCATGGATCTGCCTTCCTCTATGAATCTGACCTCTCTTTTTAAGTTTCTTTCAAGTTCTTCTGCAAGAGCCAGGGGCTCATATTGTCTTGTTTCCGGTATTTCATTTTCAACCCACCTTGAGATTGTTTTTAAAATTGAAAGATCACTTTCAAGAGTTTCCTTTACATTGGGTCGCTGGACCTTTACAACAATCTTTTCATCTTCCACAGTGGTAGCCTGGTGAACCTGAGCGAGAGAAGCTGCAGCAATGGATTCCTTTTTAAAGGAAGTAAATAACTCTGATATTGGTGCGTTTAATTCTTCTTGGATCACCTCTTTAACCTCTTCATAGGGAATTGGTTCTACCTCATCCTGTAGTTTTGAAAGTTCTAATGTGAAATCTTCAGAGAGGATATCGGTTCTAACCGAAAGGATTTGACCTAATTTTACAAAAGTTCCCCCAAGTTCTTCCAATGCCAATCGGAGTCTTTCTGCAGATGAACCTTTAAGAATGCGGGAACGGACTTTTGAAGGAATAAATCTTCTTGCTTGGGGAAGGCGATATATTAGATCTCTAAAACCATATTTAACAAAAACGCCTATAATCTGTCGGACTCTTTGAATGTTTTTTAATCTCCTGCTGGGAGAAAGCATTAATTCATTAGACCTTGCTAATTTTCTTTATCTCTTTCTCTAATCTCTCAATTCTATCATTCAGAGATTTAATATCAGATTTAGTTGGTATGTTCATTTTGTCCAGGACATTTCTTATTAACTTTTCAATTTCTTCCCTTCTTGCCTTACTTTTTTTTAGGATTTTCTTTACAACTTCTGGCTGTTCTTCTTTTGCGATCTCTCCTCTTTCCACGAGTTCCTTAACAATCTGTTCTGCTTTCTCTCTTGTGAGTGATATTGCTCCGAGACCAGCCATGATTATTTTTTCAATAAGACCTTCCATAATAAACCTCCATTTTGATTTTTGAAATTCAGACATTTTGGTAATAAATAGCAACTTCGAGGCATAAAGTCAAGGTGTTCTCTAACAGTTGGATAAATCCTGCGATATCCAATTCTATTTGCTTGACTTTTTAGAAATTTTTGATTATAAAGGTATAAGGTGAAAGTTCCCTATAAGTGGAAGTTTTTGGTTGTGAATTCTTCTTTAGCTTAAAGATAAAAAAGTTAAGAGATGAAGGAGTTAATTGAATTTTTATAATAAAGAATAAGGATTAAAATTTGCAATACTCAGGCGAAGTTTTATCTTTTATATCTGCAATACTTTGGGGTTTTGCTATAGTTCTTTTTAAAAAGAGTGGCGAGACTATTCATCCAATTGCTCTAAATCTCTTTAAGGATTTCATGGCATTTATTTTATTCATTCCAACTATGATTATATTCGGAGTTCCTTTTATAAATAAAGCTCCCATCGCTCACTTTCTTATCTTTTTCCTGAGTGGTATAGTAGGTATAACAGTTGGTGATACTTTATTCTTCGGGAGTTTAAATCTACTCGGCGCCAGCCTGGCAGGCATTGTTTATTGCCTATACAGTCCGTTTGTAGTAGGTCTTTCAGTGATTGTCCTGGGAGAGCGCCTTTCTGCTTTGCAAGGGTTTGGTATATTTCTGATTATTCTTGCAGTTTTTATAGTAACATATAAAAAAGGTAGAGCACAAGTTTCTAAAAGAAAAACGATTCTGGGAATTCTTTTTGGCATTCTTGCAAATCTTGCCTTTGCAATAGGTATTGTGATAATTAAACCCCTTCTTGGAAACTATCCAGTTTTATGGTCAACAGAGGTTCGCCTCTTTGGAGGAATTATTGGTCTTCTGCTGATTTTAGTGGTTCATCCTTCCCGTCGTTTGATAATTTCTTCTCTTCATACCTCAAAGGAAAGTTGGAAATATACTCTTGGAGGTTCTTTTTTTGGAGCATATTTATCAATGCTTACCTGGCTTTCTGGTATGAAATATACGCTTGCTTCCATCGCTTCTGCATTAAATCAGACAAACACAGTTTTTGTATTCCTTTTTGCCATTCTTATTTTAAAAGAACCCTTTAATAGGAAGCGAGCGATATCGGTTGTCCTTGCTGTAGCAGGAGCATTGCTTGTTTCCTTAGGTTAATTTTTTCGACATCAACTCTGTAGTTTACCTTTTTTAAAAAAAATCAGATTGACCCCTTGACAAGAAAGTTTTTTTATGTTAAGATGGTGGGTATAAGTGGTGGAAAGTGGGGATAATTATTTTAAAAATTCAGTATTAGGAGGTAAAAATGTACTTCGTAGGAAATGATATTTACGCGGTTGATCATAAAGGAAGAGTATTTATTCCCGCAAAGTTTAGATCGGTTTTAACAGAGGAGGATGAAGGAAGTTTCTATATAACCAGAGGTTTTGAGACTTCTTTACTATTATTTCCCCTTTCAAGGTGGAGCGAGTTCATCGAGCAACTTGCAAGAAAAAAATATTCGCAGATGAGAATAAGGAATGCCATAAGGGCTTTCTCATATGGAGCAGAGCGCCTTTCTATGGATTCACAGGGGCGAGTAGTCCTTCCAAAAGAACTACGTGAATATGCTAAAATCGAAGAGGACGTATTTTTCCTTGGAGCCATTGATAAGATGGAGTTATGGTCACCTGCAGTCTATGGGGAATATGCCAGGCATAACGGAGATATCAATGAATTGTTCTCATTGTTGGGGATGTAACGCGATATAAAATGGAAGAGAAGACCTTACATCGTCCTATTATGGTAAATGGAGTAATCAAATTTCTAATCCAAAAGGAGGATGGACTTTATATTGATGCAACTCTTGGATGTGGTGGACATTCCCTGGCTATTCTTTCCAGTTCGAGGAATTCTGTAATAGGAATTGATCTTGATCCAGACCAGATAAGAATAGCAACAGAAAGATTGTCTAATTTTATGGAGAGATTTTTGCCTGTTCAGGCTAATTACCGATTTATAGACCAATTTATCACAAAAAAAGTTGATGGTGTTCTTTTTGACCTTGGATATTCTTCCTATCAACTGGATAATCCAGTTCGTGGATTCTCATACAGAGAGAATGGACCCCTCGATATGAGATATGGAAAGCATGGGATTACAGCCTATGATTTAATAGAAAATCGCAATCAAGATGAGATTGCTGATTTAATCTATCATTATGGAGGAGAACACAATTCCAGAAGGATAGCCAGAAAGATCAAAGAAAAGAAGCCAAGAACAACTGGGGAACTTGCCATCCTTGTTCGTAAATCTTTCCCAAGGGAAAAAGGACATAAGCACCTCGGCAGGATATTTCAGGCGCTCAGGATAGCTGTTAATAAAGAGATGGAGAATATAGAAGAGGGGATTATTGGAGCATCAAAGATATTAAAGAAGAAAGGGAGATTGGTTATTGTCTCCTATCACTCCGAAGAGGAAAAATTGATTTGTAGGAAAGCGAGAGAATTGGAGCTGAAAAGTCTAACAAAAAGAGTTGTTACACCCGATAGAATTGAGTTTCAAGAGAACCCTCGCTGCAGAAGTGCTCATCTCAGGGCTTTTGAAAGATGAGAATATTAAAATTATTAGCGATCATTTTCCTGATTATTTCCCCCTTTCTTCTCCATATCTGGAGAAAGAATATGGTAAACCTCCTTAATATTAAGATTGAAAGACTCTCAAGAG
>NGFL01000035.1 GCA_002215665.1 candidate division TA06 bacterium JGI_Cruoil_03_38_101
AGTCTGACTTACTTAAATCCAAGCGAAAATGAACTGAGTTTTATCATAGCGACACAAAAGCAATATTCGGATTTCTACATTGTTCCAACGGTTGAACGTTTGAATTTTGACAAAGAGGTCTACGGGTATCATAAGATCCGGGAAGCAGGAGGAATCGAGGAGATTTATCCCGCGGATAGCAGAGTTAAGCCGGAGTATCTCCTGGATGATTCTTTGTACAGAAGAAGGAAAGCCCAGGCAACGTTCAATTATGAACAGATAGGTATGGAAACCGAAAGATTGAAGAGAGTAATAGATGAAGGGACGGTTGGTAGTTATGTCAGGTCATTAGAAGAGTTCTTGAGGTGACGGCATTTGGACAATAAGAGATTCATAGAAGTAAGCTCCCTGGTAAAAGAAGTGAGTGAAGTTACTAAAAGGACTTCGAGGTATCCAACAGTTATTTATATCACCTAATCTATGTTATTAATAGCCAACCATGTCCTTAGCCAAAGAAATAGGAAAAGTGCACAACGAAATTTACAAAACGGTAAATGGCAACATCAAGGTATTATTACCAATCGCTCTAACACTTCTGGACAAATATAAAGCAAAAACAAGATTGGGTGTCGCAAAACCTGTGGAAGAAATCGCTACAGAATTTGGAAGAACGGTAAAACAAGATATTGACGCAACTTTAATGAGGTTACAAACAGAACACCCAGAAATAAGTCCTTTATTAAGAACATCTATCGAATCCCATTTGAATGAAATAGGAGCACAACCAGAGTCAAGGATAAATCAAATAGTAGATTACATTTCGAGAAATAGAAGATTCCTTGAAGGTTTGAATCAAGAAGATTTTGTAGGCATCTTATATGAAACTATGGTTAGTACTGAATTTGATAAACAGGATGGAAGATTCTTCACACCAAAAAACATTATTCTCATAAATGTCGAGATAATGAGGTCTCTTTTGGAAACTCAACACGCTGACCTTAAATTATTAAATGTCTGTGACCCCTGCTGTGGTTCTGCTCGGTTCTTAATTTATTGGGTCGAATCCATAAAAAGACATTTTTGGAAGCATCATTTTTTAGCACCTGAAACTTTGAATGATATATTTTCAAAGATTTATGCAAAGCATCTTTTTGGTATGGATATCCATCGCGAGGTTGCGGGTTATGCCTGTTGGAACATGCTTTTCCACGGGGATGGTGCTACAAATATTGCAAATGCGGATTCTCTAAACCATTACGGTTTTGTAGTTCATTGGAAATTGGTTCAGCAATTTATCCGCGAGTTTGAAGATAAATTTGTAGAGACAAAACAAAGAATTCAACAAAGAGAATTGCAGGATAAACTGGAGCTTATAGAATCCAAGAAAGGGTCAATTCTTTCCTTTAAGGACGAGAAGGAAATAGATATTTCTTCACTTGGGGTAATGGACTTGATTGAATCAATAAATAGTTTATTAGAAGTTCATTCTAAAGTTTCTATCAAATGGTGGCCAGTTATTCAGGAACTCCACAGGCTAAAAGATTTCGATTCCATTAATGAAATCATGAAGTTCCAGTGGAGTAATATAAATGAAGAAGTAGAGAAAGGTTTTGATATGATAATAACTAATCCTCCCTTTGGGAGAGGAGAGAATTTACAGATTAACGATCCTTACATTCTGGGACAATACAAACTGGCAACCGAAGCTTGGGTTGGCGATTTGACAAAGACGCTTTTAGAAAAACTACTCGAAAAACAATTTGACAAGAGGGTAGAAGACTTTTATTTGCAATGCTTTGAAGAGATGGGAATCGAACATATTTTGAGTGAACACAATGTTAAGTTTAAGGAGCTTTCTCTTGGAATTCTAAGAAATATTGCCAGTGCCAGTAGTATCCCGGTAGATGGAACAGAGAATAAAAATAGTTTGGTCAATAAATTGATGGACACTCTAAATCGAGAAATAGTCAACGAAGATGATTATGTAGAAATTAGTAACGTTCCAAAATCAGTTGTTAAAAAGGTAGCCAATGAAATTCTTTTCGAAGGAGAAGGGAATGTTAAGAAGATTGGAGAGTTCTTAACCTCTAAAATCACCGGGAAATTGAGGAGTGAATGGATAAAAATAGAAGACGTGTTCGATTACGATCATAAGCTTACCCTTAAGGACTCTGCCACAGGAGATGAACACACGATCTATTTTGACCAAGATGGAAAACCTATGCTTTTCAAAAACCAACTGCCGAAACAGGTTTTGTTCCTCGAGCAATTTTTGAGAATGGTGAAGGATGGCGGGAAAGTCTTCACGGTTATTGATACTGGTGTGTTATCAAACAATGATGATGAATATGCAAGGCGCTTCCTTTTCAAGAATTCGAAAATACATGCGGTAGTAGAATTTCCACATAACGCTTTCAAAGCTGCTGGAACCGGTGTAAAAACAGCAGTTATTCTCTACGAAAAAACATCTGACCCGCCCGAAGACTATGAAATATTTGGTTCTCTTCCCCAGAAATTGGGTTACGTCTTGAACAAACAGGATACGCCTCCTGACCCTGATAACAATGACATAGGGAAGACGTTATGCGATTACAGGGAATATGTCGGTCTTGAGAGGTTATGCGATAAATCGGAAGAAGAATGTGATTGGGCTACCAGTGGCTATTGTAGTGTTTGGAGAGCAGAAATAGAAAAGGTGGAGGAGTAAAATGATTTACAAAGAGATTTCTAAAATTTCTAGTTCATTTTCCGTTACTTTGTCAAAAAGCGAAAGTAGAATGGATCCTCATTATTATTACCCAGAGTTCGTGAGTACCTACTCTAAGCTATTAAAAATATCAAAACATGAGATAAGAGATTTTTTTGCTGTCTCTACTGGAAAAAGCCCACCTAATAGCTACTCATCAGATGGAATACCCTTTGTAAGAATACAGAATCTTACACCCTTTGGAGTAGAGTTAGACGACATTGTATACGTTGAGAGAACTTATATCTCTAAAAGCGACATTATAAATCCCAACGATATTCTAATAACTATAACCGGCGCTACAATTGGAAAACTCTCTATAAATCAACTTGACAATGGTTTGTCTGCCTGCTCGGATATTGCTATTTTGACGCCAAGGGATGATCTTGATGAAAATTTAATTTATTACCTCTACGGAGTTTTACAAACATCTTATATGTTTAAATTATTTTGGAAAGGTGTTTTTGGTGTATCTAATGGACATCTTAGTCCAAAGTATATAAAACGACTTCCTATCCCTCTTCTCTCAGAGGACAGTCCCATTACAATTGGGAAAAAACTAAAAGAATCGATAAAAAAGAAACTTGAAGCTAAAAAGAAGAAAGAGGAGATTGACACCCTTTTTGCAAAGTATTTGCCTCAGAATTTTGAAGTGCCAACCGAGATTTCTTTCGTTTATAAGAAAAGCAGTTGTGCTAACGAAAGAAGAAACGACCCAAAAACATTTTCCCCAAGATTAGTTGCCTATATTCAAAAATTAAGAGGATTTGGATATAAAATAGGAACTTTAGACCCGCTAAAAAATGGAGACATTCATCGAGGCATTCAGCCAGAATACCATGCTAATGGAAGTATCCCAGTGATCAAAACAAGAGATGTGAATGATTCACCCATAGATTGGGGAAGTACCTCAAAAACTGATATAAATTTCTATCAGAAGAACAAAAGAGCCCAAATTCCTCAAAATGCCTTATTAGTAACTTCAACAGGCGAAGGGTCTTGGGGAAGAACTTCCATATCCGATAAAAGCGAGGCAATCGCTGATGGGCACATTACAATCATACCCATAGATGAGGCTTTAATTGACCCCTATTATGTTTGTGCTTTTTTGTGGACAGAATATAGTAAAATTCAATATTACAAGAGGGTTCGAGGCTGTACAGGGCAAACTGAAATCTATCCTTTTGACATCAAAACAATCGAAGTCCCTAGATTGGAAAATAATATTGAGACTAAAATTGGAAATGATTTAAGGGATTATATTCAATTATCTGGAGTTTCAAAAAATTATCATCAACAAGCAATGTCAGAATTAGAACAACTTCTGAGCCTTAAAGGAGGCGAATCATAATGATAGACAAAGAACAAATAAAAGGATTTGTAAAGGAGTTTGAGGAAACCTATCTCAACAAAGAGGAGGGACAGAGACACCTTCGAGCTTATGAACGGGAAAGAGAAGAAGTCAGAAAATATTTCGCTGAAATTAAAGAGAAATACGAACGTGGAGAAGACATTACTGATGAGGTTCTCTATAAGTTGTTGCCTTACATTGACAACAAAACAACGAGGGAAAAGGGATTCAGGAGGAGTGTACAGGGATTCATAATTAAAGACGTTAAAACATGGTTCGAGGGAGCAGGGTGGCAGAGTGGAGAAAATTGGCCTACGGTAGCAACAGCTATTTTTAAGATGATTGCCGGTCTAATAGCAGATAAAAATCCCAAACACATTGAAGAATTTGTTAGTAGTGGTTACAGTAAAGGATTTCAGTCAGGCTTGATTTCTCCAACGTTATACTGTTTGGATCCATATTTTCTGGTAGTAAACAACAAAACAGTTGATACTGTCAAATATCTCGCCGAGAAGAATCTTATTGATCGAGAGCTGAACAATTATTTGGAGAACATAACTAAATTAAATGGGTTTATAAGAGATTTTGGAATCCCGCTTTTTGATAATTACGATGTATTTGATACGTTCTGCCATTGGATGTGTGACAAAAGGTTAGGGGGCTATGCAAGAATTCCAAAAGAATCTGAAGAAATTTCAGAAAGCGATGCTAAAGAAATCTCTAATTTTTCAAAAGACCCCAAAAAACTTGAAGCCGTTTATCTAAAGTTCAAACACAAGCCGTCCATCGTTAGGCGTATTGTAGATAATCCCAATTGCCCCAGTCATGTTAAAAGAGACTATCTTGATTATGTCCTGACAAAGCATTTACCTACGTTTCACGGAAGATTACGAACAGAGATTTACGATTGGGATGCTTTGCTTGAGGCTATGAAGATATGTCTTGAGGTCTGGAACCCACCAAGAGAAATAGCACCGATTGTTGAGATTGATATTGAAGACCCAGAAATAAAAGAAATTTATCAGAATCTCATTAATTATAAACAGGTAATTCTATATGGTCCGCCTGGGACAAGTAAAACCTACTTTGCCAAAGGCTTGGCGGAATTACTAACAAGGAGCAAAACGGTAAATCTACCAGAAGGCGTTAGATTCTGGCGAATTACTTTACCAAGAAAACATCCTGATTTAGGCCTGAATATTTGGGAGCCTTGTAAACGGCATGGCATCGTAGCAATAGGCTGGGATGATGAAAAGTACGAAGACCATTTTTTGGTAAAAAAGTTTAAAGACATTAATAAAGGGGATTACGTTGTGGCTTTCATTCAATCTAAAGAGATCGGAGGAATCGGAAAGATAGTTGAAACTTATGATGAAACCCTGCTCAAAGACCGACCAAAAGATTTGGATTATTGGAATGGAAGATTTTGGAGAAGAATGAGAGTTGAATGGTTATATCTCGGAGTGCGAGACATAGAGACATTACCCATGGATGTAAAAAATAAGATAATGCACCAGCACACCATATTCGATCTTAAGAAAAGCGATTTAAATGAAATAAAAAAACTTTACAAGAGATTTGCCTTTGTCCAATACCATCCATCTTACAGCTACGAAGATTTCGTGGAGGGGATATACCCCAAGACCGATGAAAAAGGAAACATTGTATATGAAATCGAAGATAAGACCTTTAAGAAATTATGTTATATAGCCACAAAAAATAAGGAAGAAAATTTTGTTTTAATTATTGACGAGATAAACCGCGCAGACATTTCAAAAGTCTTTGGGGAATTGTTCTCGGCATTGGAATATAGGGAGGACCCTGTTAAACTTCTCTATTCAAGCGAGAATTTTGTTATCCCACCTAATCTCTATATAATCGGGACTATGAACACGCTTGATAAATCCACCGTTGACATTGATTTTGCATTCATGCGTCGTTTCAAGTTCTTTGAAGTTTCACCATCTATCGATATTTTAAGGAAAATACTTAAAGAAAACAAGGTGGAAGATGACCTGGTAGAGAAAGTTGTTTCTGTGTTTGAAAAAATCCAAGGCATTTTTCCTCTAGGACATGCTTATTTCAAAGATGTTAAGACAAAGAACGACCTCAAACTCCTCTGGGAGCATCAACTCAATTTTCTTCTTAACGAATATTTTGGGAACATAAGAAAAGAGGACTACGAAAAGGCAAAAGAGATATATTTTGGAGGTTTAGAACTTGAAACAGATTAATCTCAATGAATGGGAGGATATAAGCAAAGTAGAGGAATATCGAGATGATCCTTTCCTTCCCATTTTCGAGATTACGGAAGAAAGTAAAAACTATGTGGATATAATTGATATATCACAGAAGGGAATAAAAGTAAAAGCGAAGAATTTTGTAGGCTTTATTCCTTTAGATGAGAATTATTTGCTGGTGGTGAGTCCAAAAGTCGCAGTTGAAGATTTTTTGTATATGTTGTTCCGAGCACAAGGGAAGAAGGCAAAGTTAAGAGATTTCGATAGGGTTATTAAAACTGGTAGAGAGAAAGGCATGGAATACCCAAACATGTTCCATTTTTTGCTTTATGTGCTTCTCCATGAGTTAGAGAAAATTAGGACCCAAGGGTTTCTCAAAAGATCAGTTCCAAAGATTGAAAATAGAAAAAGTATAAAAGGGAAAATTCTTGTGAAGGAAACAATCCTTAAAAACCATGCTTTAGGAAAGAAAAACGAAGTCTGGTGCTCTTATTATGACCTTTCCAAAAACATACCAGAAAATATGGCTATCAAATTCACACTTTCTGCGGTATTTAAAAGTGACCTAATACCAAACAATGCTATCCCTACGTTTTTTGATAGATACAGAGATTTTGCATCGATTGCTCTATCTCACCCAAAAAACTTTTTAGATGAAGTTGAAGATAATTTAGATCAAAATAAAATCCCTACTACCCGGCAATACTATTTTGATATTTTAAACCTGTGTATCTTCTTTATTACGCATTCTAAACTCGAATACAAGTCTGGAAAAGAGGTTAAATTAAAAGCATTTGTGATTGATATGAATGACATTTTCGAGGAATATGTGAGAAGGGCATTGATTGATGAATTACCGGAAGAGATAAGGATAAAGAAGAAAAAAGAACGACTATTTGATAATAAAGAAAATAAAGTTGACCCAGACTATCGTTTTCTTAAAAATGGTGAAGTAGTTTGCGTTGGAGATGCGAAGTATAAAGAAGCGCCGGCAACAGATGACTTTTACCAATTACTCGCATATTTAGACGTATACGACGTAAAGAGTGGTGTTCTTATTTATCCGCAATTTGAAGATTCACCCGAGGAAGAAAAATTTACCCAGAGAGAAAAAGTAATCTGGATATATAGATTAAATTTAGCAAAATTAAAAGAAGCCGAGGAAAAACTCAGTTCCTTTATAGCGGGGGTAATAAATGAACGAGAGATATCATAAAAAGATTTCAGATTTACCAACAACTCTTAGACCTAGGGAGAAATTGGTAACACTAGGCGTCAAGAAACTAAGTAATTTAGACTTGTTGGCTATATTGATCGGAACTGGCACACAAAGAGAGAATGCGATAAAAATCGCTTCCAAGATCATTCATAAATATAAGCTGGAAGAGCTTCCGAATATTAGTTTAGATGGGTGGCAAGAGATTCCGGGCATTGGTGAAATAAAAGCAGTGCAGCTCACAGCAATGTTTGAGCTCTCAAGGAGGATTTTTACGGAACCCGCAGAGGAGGTAATAATTGTGGATTCGTATGAAAAGATATTGGAATTGCTAAAAGATTTGAGAAAAGCTAAAAAGGAGCATATAGTAGGTATATATCTTGATGGGCAAAGCAAACTTTTAGCTCAAGAAACAATCGCTATCGGTAGAGAAAACGTTTCCTATATCCATCCGAAGGATATAATCCAACCGGCATTTATTCACGATGCGGTGAGTTTTATAGTGGCTCACAATCACCCAAATGGGGAGCCAGAACCCAGCAGGGAGGATATTAAATTAACAGAAAGAATAAAAGTCATTGCAAACGAGTTGGATTTGCATTTTGCTGACCATATTATTGTGAGTGAAAACGGTGAGTATAGTTTTAAGAGGGAGGGGAAAATATGAAGGTGCTATTTTTGTGCCCTTTTTATAATTTCAAAAATTTCTGAAAAGGAGGTGTTTGAATGGGAGACATACTAAATGAAATAATAAAAAGGATTGTGGAAGAAGCAGATCCCGATAAGATTATCCTCTTCGGTTCAAGAGCGAAAGGAGAGGAGAAAAAAGAAAGCGATTACGATATTTGTGTACTGAAAGAAGGGATTGAGCATAGAAGAAAGCTCGCTCAGAGGATTTATCGTAAACTTTTTGGTGTAGGGGCATCTGTGGATGTCATCATAGAAACGCCAGATAAATTTAACGAATTGAAAGATAAGTGGTTCTTGGTTTACAGTGAGATTGCTAAGTTCGGAAGGGTGATATATGAAAAATAAAGAGTTTGTGACGGAATGGTTGAGGAGGGCGAGAAGCAATTTAGAAAGAGCGAGAGTAGGGCGAATATCTGAAGAAATATTATACGAAGACCTCTGTTTTGACTGCCAGCAATCAGCGGAAAAAGCATTAAAAGCATTACTCATCGGTCTCGATAAAGAGTTCCCCTGGACACATTCTATTGCAAGACTTTTAGAGTTGGTAACAAAAGCAGGAATTGAAATACCTGCAGAAGTTGAGAGAGTGATAGATTTAACAGATTATGCAGTAGAAGCAAGATATCCCGGTGAAAGGGAGCCGATTAGTGAAGAAGAATACGAGGAAGCATTGAAACTCGCAGAAACTGTTTATGAATGGGTGTCCAAAACTATAAAGGAGGTCACTGAATGATAAAGAACCTGGAAATTGAGAATTTTAAATCAACAAAACAGTTAGCATGGCGCCGGAGGACAATGCTGAGAGAGAAATATTCTGTTGCGAGTTCTAAGTGCATTTACCCCAGACAAGGGTTCTCCAGTGTAGGCGGAGGATTTGAAAGGGACTTCATGCGAGATGTGTTAGAACTTTCAGTAGATGTAAAAGCCTATGCGAAACTGGACAAAAAGCACGCTCTTAGGATTCCATACCGAGATGAACATGGCATTTTACGAGAATA
>NGFL01000045.1 GCA_002215665.1 candidate division TA06 bacterium JGI_Cruoil_03_38_101
GCAATACTTGGTTCTGGCAAGGACAATGTAGTTCTTGACCTTACCCTGACACCTGGTCAGTAATCAAGTTCGGTTAAAAAAAAGGGACGGTTCGCCGTCCCTTTTTTTTAAATTCATCCTGCTTTTGATAAAATCTCAACTAAATTATCTATTTCTGCTTTTGTTCTCTTTTCTGTAACTGAAATGAGAAGGTTATTCTCCCATTCTTTTTTGAATTTGCCAAGGTCAATTCCAACGAGATATCCTTTCTTCAACCCTGAATCGATTGCCCTTTTTGCACCATAGGGAATCCTGACAACGAATTCCCTGAAAAATCTCTTATTATTTTTGTTATAAGGCAGCTTGAAATTGGCGTTCTTGAGTTGTTTTGCAAGATAATGAGCCTTCTGGGTCGTTTGATTGGCAACTTCCTTAAGACCCTCACAACCCATAACCGAAAGATAAAGGGCAGCAGATAGAGCACAGAGTTGCTGGTTTGTGCAGATGTTGGAAGTGGCTCTTTCCCTTCTTATATGCTGTTCACGGGTCTGTAGAACCATAACATAGCCAACCCTGCCCTCATTATCAACAGTTTGCCCGGCAAGCCTTCCAGGCATCTTTCTGATGAATTTTCTCTTCGTCGTAAAGATTCCAAGGTGTGCACCTCCAAGACTCATTGGAATCCCAAGAGACTGACCCTCTGCGGTTGCAATATCGACATCAAATTCTCCAGGAGTTTTCAGTATCGCAAGGGAGATTGGATCAAAACTTAGAATCGAAAGGGCTCCAACGCTTTTTGCCTTTTCTACAAATGAGGAAACTTCCTCAAGATTCCCGAGATAATTTGGATGCTGGATTACAACGCAGGCGGTCTCTTTATCTATCTTTTTTGTATCTATTTCGCTAAAACCTCCTTTAAGAGGTATCATCTCAATTGGATAACTCCCCCTCAAATAGGTCTTTATAACTCTAAGATAATGGGGATTAATTCCCTCTGAAAGAACAACTTTCTTTCTCTTCTTCACAGCAATTGCCATGCATACAGCCTCAGAAAGAGCAGTTGCTCCATCATAGATAGAGGCATTGGCTACTTCCATTCCCGTTAAATCACTTATCATCGATTGGTATTCGAACATAGCCTGAAGAGTGCCCTGGGATACCTCTGGTTGATAAGGAGTGTATGCAGTGTAGAATTCAGGTCTTCCTGTTATATGTTTTAAAACAGAAGGTATGTAATGGTCGTAAATTCCTCCTCCTGCAAAGTGGATAAGCTCTCTATTATTTTTTTCAAGTTTTTGAACTTCCCTTTTTACCTCTAATTCGGAAAGAGGTGAAGGGAAATTAAGAGGGGTTTTCAACTGAAGGTCCTCTGGAATTGCCGAAAATAACTCTTGGATACCCTTACCGATGACCTCGAGCATCTTGTCTCGCTCCTGTTCGCTTATGGGTATAAAGTTCATTCTTCCTTTTCGATTAATTCCCTGTATTCGGAAGGCTCAAGTAAAGTGTTTAGTTCATCCGGGTCTGATGGCTCAATTTTAACGATCCAGCCAGCTTCATAAGGGTCTTTATTTATCAATTCTGGTTTCTCTTCAAGTTCAGAGTTAACCTCAACAATCTTTCCGGAAACTCCGGCATAGAGATCGGATACTGCCTTTACCGCTTCAATTGACCCTATTGGTTCTCCTTGCTTAACTTCGGCTCCAACCTCGGGTAGTTCTAAATAGATTATGTCTTGTAATTCAGATTGTGCATAATCTGTTATGCCTTCTATGACCTCACTATTTTCTTTTCTTATCCACTCATGATCTTCTGTATATAAAAGATCTTCCAAAATTTTCATCTTTCCTCCTTTTTGTTGCAACCATTGATTTTCCCACAGGTGATTACTTCTTAGCAGAGCCATTTTTCCAGAAAGGCAATTCTGTAACTTTCCCTATCACCTTTTTATTCCTTATCTCTATTTCTAAAATAGACCCTGTTTTATGATAGGGTTTCATGACATAACCCATGGCAATCGAGGTTTTCAAAGTAGGGGAATAATTACCGCTTGTTATCTTACCAATCCTCTTTCCTTCTTTGTATATTGGATAACCATCTCTTGGTATTTTTCTCCCCTTGACAGTAATCCCAACGAGTCTTCTTTTAATCCCTTCTTCCTTTTGTTCTAAAAGAGCTTTTTTTCCAATAAAATCTCCTTTTTCCATCTTTACAAGCCAGGATAGACCTGCTTCAAGAGGGGTTGTATCTTTCGTTATGTCGTTTCCATAAAGACAGTAGCCCATCTCTAAACGAAGGAGATCTCTGGCTCCCAAGCCACATGGTTGTTCGCCTTCTTCTTTTCCAGCCTCCATCACCGCATCCCAGATTTCTTCCCCTTTCGTTGAATCTCCATATATCTCAAATCCATCCTCGCCTGTGTAGCCTGTCCTTGAGAGGATAACAAAATTGGTATTGATTGATTCTTCCCGAGACCAGTAAAAGGGAAGATTCGAAGGGTCTCCCGTGACCACCTTTCTGATAACATTCAGAGCCAGAGGTCCTTGAACAGCCAGTTGGAAATACTCGCTTCCCCTATTCTTTATCTCAACATTTCCCCTTTTGTTTTCTCTTATCCATTCAAAATCCTTTTCCTGGTTTGAGGCATTGACAACGAGCAGGTATCGTTTCGGTAAGTGATATACCAATAAGTCGTCAACAATACCTCCTTCGGGATATAGCATGGTTGTATATTGAGCTTGAAGGGGTTTCAGTTTTGATGCATCATTTGTGATAATCCAGTTAACAAAATCCAGAGCATCCACTCCACTTATCTCGATTTCACCCATATGAGAGACATCAGACAAACCTACAGATTTTCTCACAGCTTTGACTTCTTCAAATATGGATGAATACTGGATGGGCATTTTAAAATCGGCAAAATTTACCATTGTGGCATTGAGTTCGATATGTTTTTTGTATAGAGGTGTCTTTTTCATTTATCCTCCTTTCAGATAAAAATAGTATTATTAAAGACACCTGATTTGTCAAGTTCTCATATTTACCTTGACATCTTACAAGTAGGTCTTATAATTTTTTAATGGATTATTTTATTCTAATGCGACCAACTTTATTCCTTCCCCTGTGGTTACTCTTCCTCCTCGGGGCTCATTTTGCCGATGGCTCACTAACCTATAGGTCATCTATTATCTTCATTCTATACACCCTTCTTATGGGCGGAGTTTATATCCTGAACCAGATCGTTGATCGAGAGTCGGATAAGAAAAATGAGAAATTGTACCTGCTCTCCCTCGGCATTATCCCTTTAAAGTGTGCATTTATTGAGATGATACTCCTCTTTATTATCCCCCTGGGTCTCTCTTTTTTATTTGGGAAATTTATATTAATTTACTTTCTCCTATCCCTTTTAATGGGGATAACTTACTCCATTCCTCCAATTGAAATAAAGAGCAGACCTTTCCTTGATATCCTCTGGAACGGAGTTGGTTATGGGGTCCTTGCTTTTATTGTAGGATGGATCTCGTTCCGAGCCCCAACACTCTGGATGTGGATTCACGCGATTCCATATTTTCTTGCCGTTTCCGCAGTTTTTGTGAATACCACAATACCCGACATAAAGGGCGACCGACTTGAAAGCAAGATAACAACAGGAGTTTTTCTTGGGAAAAAGAAGACCCTCCTATTTGGAATTATTTTGGATGTTTTGGCAATAATTGCATCCTGTGCTATAGGAGATTTCATCTGTGGGGTAGGTGCAGGATTGTCCCTGCCAATTTTTATATATGCCTGGGCTCGCCCTACAAAAAAAGCAATCCTTTTTTCTTTTAGAGCAATTCCAACAATACTCGCAATAGAAGTATTTATAATATCTCCAATTATAATTCCCCTTTTTCTGTTGATATTATTAATTCAAAAGATCTACTATAAGAGGAAATTTAATATAAATTATCCATCTCTTTTTAGTGGAAAAGATAAGTCTTTCTAAAATGTTAACTTCCATTTTACTGGTCTTCAGTTTTTTGCCCAGACTTGACTCTTTATTCCTTAAGTCCATTAATCTCTCCTATCAGGAGAAATTTTCCAGTGCTGAATCTCTCCTTACCATTTCGATTGAGGAGGCAGGCGATCACCCATCTCCTTACTTCTTCCTATCCTCATTGTATGAATTGATGTGGGTTGATACAGGCAGGGATTCATTTGTTACAAAGATTTTCTCATATTCAGATACATCAATTATCAAAGCTAAGAAGTGGATAAAAATCCATCCCGAAGACGCCTGGGGATATTTCTTTATGGGGGGAGCTTACACGATTCGGATATTTTATTTTGTATTGAAGGACGAAATCATAAGGACCATACCATTCCTTGGTCCAGCCTTAAAATACCTTTCAAAAGCTGAAAAGATTGATCCNGGTATAATAGATTTATATCTTGGATTGGGAGGGTGGAGGTATTTTAAGGGGCATCTTCCCTTTATGAGTTCTGAGAAGGAAAAGGCTCTTTTGATGATTAAAAGAGCAAGTAAAGATGCAAAATACGTTTCTCTATATTCCAGCCTTGCCTACACTAAGATACTCCTTCGTGAGAAATATTTCGATGAAGCGATTTCTGTTCTAAAGCCTTTAACTGATTCTTTTCCCGAGTCAAGGACTTTTAATTGGCCTCTGCTCAAAGCGTACTACGGGAAAAAAGATTATAAAAATGCTCTCGATGTTGCAGATAAACTTATATCAATCTCCCGGGATAATGAATATTCCAATTTCGAATCTCATTATTACAAAACAAAGATACTGTTAGCTTTGATGAGACTGGAAAGCGCTAAATTAACCTCTGAAGAAGCATTAAAGATCGATGCTCCAGATGTGAAGGATATGAAAAAAGAGTTAAAAAGGATTAACCATAGCATTAAGGAGAAACTTGGAGAGTCAGAGTAACAAAAATAGATTTTTTTGAAAGGAATCTAAGCAAGAACGTAGGACTTGACATATCCCTTTTATAAGGTAAAATTAAATAGGTGAGCCGGAGTGGCGGAATTGGTAGACGCATCGGACTTAAAATCCGGTGGAGGTTTTCTCCGTGTCGGTTCGAGCCCGACCTCCGGCAATGAATATTTCAATATTGGAGAAAAAATGAAGTGGTTTCAGAAGAGAAAGGGGATAGAAAAAGAGAGCAAGAAAAGGGAAATTCCAGATGGAGTCTGGGTTAAATGTGATTCCTGTGGAGAAATCCTTTACAGGAAAGAAATAGAGAAGAACCTGATGGTTTGTCCCAAATGCAACTACCATTTTCAGATAAATTCCTCTCTTTATAAGAAAATATTGCTTGATGAAGGAACATTTGAGGAGGAGGACGATAATCTGAGAACCCTTGATCCTCTAAATTTTAAAAATTACAAAAAGAAATTAAAGGAAGCAATGACTAAAACCTCATTAAATGAATGTATAATATCTGGGCAGGCAAAAATATATGGTAGGGATATTGAGATATGCATAATGGATTTTTCCTTTATTGGAGGATCTATGGGATCGGTTGTTGGAGAAAAGGTAAAGAGAGCGATCTATCGAGCGAGTGATTTAAATCTACCCCTTGTGATAGTTAGTGCATCAGGAGGTGCAAGGATGCATGAGGGAATACTTTCCTTGATGCAAATGGCAAAGACTGCGACTGCTCTTAACAAATTGGAAACTCCTTTTATATCAATCCTTACACACCCAACTACTGCTGGAGTTCTTGCCTCTTATGCCTCTCTTGGAGATATAATAATCGCTGAACCTGGAGCTCTTATTGGGTTTGCAGGTCCAAGGGTTATAAAGCAAACTATAAAGAAGGAACTGCCAGAAGGTTTCCAACGTGCTGAATTTCTCTTAGAACATGGACTCATAGATCTGGTAGTTAGCAGGAAAGATCTCCGGGATACTGTCAATACACTCCTTATGCATTTATGTTAGTTAAATGTACAAGAAGAAAGTAAAGATAATGAATTCTTTAGGTATTCATGCCAGACCAGCTTCAATGATTGTAAAACTGGCCTCCCAGTTTGATTCTAAAGTTGGCTTGGAGAAGAACGATATAGGAGTGAATGCTAAAAGCATTATGGGTATCTTAATGCTTGCCTCTGAAGAGGGAGACGAAATTACAGTTAAAGCTGAAGGGAAAGACGAAAAAAAAGCAGTTGAGTCAATAGTTAAATTAATTGAAAAAAGGAAGTTTGATGAAGAATAGGATAATCAGGGGAATTCCTGTTTCTCCATCCATTGCTATAGGTAAAGCCTTTTTGTATTCGGCAGAGGATATTTCCTTTTTCAGTTCAAGAAGAAAGGGAAATGTCCAGGAAGAATTCTCTTTATTCGAAAAGACAAGGAGGAAGTCTTTAGGACAATTGAGAGCTCTTAAATCCGATCTGAAGAGATTAGGCAACAAAGAAAGTACAAAATTGATAGACGTTCAGATACTCTTTCTCCAGGATCCACTATTCCTGAACAGTGTTGAGAAAAGGATAAAAAACAAGAAGGAATCAGCAGAGAAAGCTATAATTAATTTTTTAAAGTCTCTGAAAATAAATTTTAAGGATATAGAAGATAGTTATATAAAAGAACGCTATCTTGATGTCAAGGATGTCGTGGATAGATTGCTAAAAAACATTCATAACAAAGAGATAGATATGGAATTACCTGGTTCAGATAACATTGTAGTTGCAAAGACTCTAACTTCATCAGAGATAATACAGATGAGTAGAAATAAGGTTAGAGGTATAATTACTGAGAGAGGAGGGAGAACATCGCATATTGCTATCTTAACCGAAGCATTAAATATTCCAACTATTGTGGGAACTAATGGTGTTCAGGAGGAAATTGAGGTAGAGGATGAGGTTATCGTTGATGGTATTAGTGGTATAATTGTTATCAAACCCGATGAGGACACTAAAAGAAGATTTGAACAGAAGGAAAGAGAAGCGGCCGCAATTCAACAGGAATTTCTTAAGAAAAAGGACCTTCCTGCAACCACTATTGACGGATATTCTATTGATATCTCAGCAAACATTGAATTACCAATAGAACTTTCTTCTATTAAAAAATATGGAGCAAAAGGTGTGGGCTTATTAAGGACAGAATTCCTCTATCTAACTTCTGAAGAAATACCAGATGAAGAGAAGCAATTTCGTTTTTATTCAGAAATAGCAGATGTTTGTTCACCCGACTATGTTATAATGAGGACCCTTGACCTTGGGGGAGATAAGGTTTTCAAAACAAAAGAGAAAGAGGCAAATCCCTTCCTTGGATGGAGGGGTGTCCGTTTTACCCTTGGAGCCAGAGAGATATTCAGGATTCAACTCCGAGCGATGCTACGAGCCTCAGCAAAAGGCAATGTGAGATTGCTTATTCCTATGGTTTCTCAGGTAGAAGAGATTATAGAAGTCAGAAAAATAGTGGAAGATGTAAAGGAAGAATTGAGGAAGGAAGGGTATCCTTTTGACGAAAATATTGAGATTGGAGCGATGGTAGAGATTCCATCCGTTTCACTTCTTGCTGATCATTTTTCAAAAGAGGTTGATTTCCTTTCCATAGGAACGAATGATCTAACCCAGTATACACTGGCAGTTGATCGAGGGAATAAAAGAGTATCAGCCCTCTTCGATCACCTTGACCCTTCTGTTATTTCCCTTATGAAAATGACCGTAAAGGGGGCACACCATAACAATAAATGGGTTGGCGTGTGTGGTGAGATGGCTTGCGATCTTGTGGCTATGCCAGTCCTTATAGGGTTAGAAGTAGATGAATTATCTCTGCCGCCAACCTTTATTCCACAGGTAAAAAATGTAATCAGGGGTTTGAGTCTGAAGGAATCTAAGAAATTGTTGGAAAAGGTAGAAAAAAAGGAATCAGCAAATAATGTGAGGGGATTCCTTAAAAAGGAATTGCTTAAAAGATTCCCTTCACTCAAAAATATACTGGTGGAGGTTGAAAATGATAGAAATTATAGATGACTTGCCAGAGCATATAAAAGAGGCTATAGAACTTGGTTCATCATCTAATATTAAATATGCAGGCGTAAATAGCGTTTGCATTGCTGGAATGGGAGGCTCTTCTATAGGAGGAGAGTTGCTCGTAACACTCTCAGCTAAACATTCAAGACTACCCTTTTCATTGGTCAGAGATTATGACTTGCCAAGATTTGTGGGTAAAAAGACTCTTACGATAATTGTCAGTTACTCCGGTAATACAGAAGAGTCTTTGTCGCTACTTAGCCAGGCAAAAGATAGATCTAAG
>NGFL01000030.1 GCA_002215665.1 candidate division TA06 bacterium JGI_Cruoil_03_38_101
CAAATATATCGGGTTCGCCATCTCCGTTCTCATCCTTTGTAATCTTTATTGCCGCATCGAGGAAATCATCCCAGGTCCAATTCTCATCGGGATACGAAACTCCCGCCTCATCAAACAAGTTCTTGTTATAATACAAAACGAGGGGACTCCAATCCTTCGGAATCCCATAGAGGCTATCTCTGTATATGAAACCGTTCAGAAGTTCTGGATAATATTCTCCGGGATTCCAGGTCGTATCTCCCTGTAAAAACGGTTCCAGATTCATAAGCGAACCCCCTGAAACATAAGCCGGGAAGTTCTCTATCCCCATATAGAATACATCGGGTGGTGTCCCGCCTCCGATCATAACCTGGAGCTTGTCGAGATAGCGATTGGAGTGGACGAGTTTTAAAGAAACGCCGGGATTCTCGTCTTCAAACGCCTTCTTCATCGCCTCAACGATCCTTATCTCCTCCGGATTACCCCAGAAGAGGAGAGATAACTCCACCCCCTTTTCCTTTTTGCCACAACTTAGAAACAAAAAAGAGATGAGGAAGGGTAACAATTTTTTCATATCTTCTCCTATTTAGTGTCCGGTAAATAATGCTTTCAGTAGTATTATTTTTAGGACGCAGATTTTCGCAGATTAATATGATTTTTTAAATTCCTTTTTCTGCGATTATCACCTGTCTGCCGATAGGTAGAAATGCCTTTCTTCTAATCTCCGGTTCAGGCCCAAAGTTAAGTAGAAGACCCACCTCAATGTTTGTCGCTCTTAAATAGTTTAATAACTGTGCTTCGTTCTCTTCCACCAACTTTTTTATTGCTTTAATTTCCACTATGACTTTATCAGTGGTTTGTTATTTTGGGACGCAGATTAACGCTGATTTTCGCTGTAGAGTTAGATGACGCATTATAATAAAACAAGGACTCATATTATATCAAAATTTATCTTTCTTGAATTTCCTTATGCTTAAAAATTTATCTGTGTTCAATCTGCGTGTATCTGCGTCCGACTTTTAACAATTTCCAAAAAACCATAACCTAATTTATTGTAAACTCTGTAGAAAATTTCCCTGCCTGACGGCAGGCAGGTATGATTTTCGCAGTTAATTCTTGATGCTTAAACTCTTTATCCTGTTTACCCCGTTAAATAATTTAAAAAATACCAGAGTGTTGCTATAAGGCGACTTTATTTAACAGGGTGAATCTGCGTTCATCTGCGTCCTAATTTCTTCACCGGTAGCTATTTACATGATTTCCTTATCACCAATTTAGTGGATAAGGACACATTTCGAGGCTTTTCTTTTTTAAGAATGGTATTTATGAGAATTTCTGTGGCGAGTGAACCCATCTCCTGCTTGGGTAGGGCTACTGTTGAGAGGGGAGGTGAAGTGAATGAGACGGCATCAATGTCATCAAATCCCACTATAGACATATCCCCGGGAATTCTCACTCCCATCAGACTGCACGCCTTGAGGGCGCCCATTGCCATAACATCATTATACGAAAAAACTGCGTCGGGGGGAACCTCTTTGAAGGATTTCATAGCCTCACATCCACCTTCAAAGTCGGGAGATGACTCCCTGACCAGAGATGCATCGAAAGGAATCTGATTATCTTTCAATGCAAGTTTATATCCCTCAAATCTTCTATAAACCACTCCCTTCCCCATCCTGCAGGTGATGTAAGCAATTCTACGACACCCCATCCCAATCAGATGGCTCACTGCCTCGTACGCCCCTCCCATGAGATCCGCCATCACACAACTTACCTGGGGAATATTAAAGTCTTTCTCGATAGCCACAGTGGGCAGTCTCCTGGAGGATAAAATTGCATCTCTGGGAATCACGCCGCCAATCAAAATTATTCCATCAACCTGCTTCTCTATGAGAAGATGCAAATCCGATAGTCCGACTTCGGGGTCGTCGTCCGTATCACACAGAATCGTGTTATAATTGTACTCCTTTGCCTTGTGTTCAATTGCGCGAACGACCTCGGGGAAAAATGGATTTGTAAGCTCCGGTATGATGACGCCGATGGTGTAGGAACGTTTCGTTTTTAATCCCCTCGCCAGTCTGTTCGGTCTATAGCCCAATGCCTCGCAAGCCTCAAGTATCTTCTGGCGGGTGCTCTCCTTCACGGGAGCAGTTCCATTTAACGCCGCCGAAACCGTGGATATAGAGACGCCGGCAGCCTTTGCGACATCTTTTATCGTAGCCATATTAGTCGAATCGTTTCGATTATTAATAATATTATAATATAAAAATGGTAATTTGTCAAGAAAAAAATTAAAATTTTTTGAAAAGTCAACGGATTCAGCGCCTGCCTGTCCCTACGGATCCGTAGGGACCGGTAGGCAGGGATTAAGAAGATTTGTAAGAAAAACCTTTATCGGCACTGTAAACGGTTCGGCTGAGCTCACCGAAGACAGTGCCCAACCGACGTTGGTTGGTCACACTTCCCTGCCTGACGGTAGGCAGGTATTACCTTGGAGTGCCCCGCTTTAGCGGGGCATACAATAGTCCACAGGATCCATATGGACAAGCTATTGCACTCCAAAAAAACAGCAGCAAGTTGGATTGAAATGGAAATCCCGCCAGCCGTAGCGGGATCCCGACGAAGGAGGGACATTTGCGGGCTACCGCATAGGGAAAGATCGATGGTGAGAATGAGAGGAGGAGACATGGTGGTAGAGAGCAAAAATAAAGGGGGCGTTAAACTCAACGCCCCCTAATTGATTAGTTTCTTCCATGGTTCTACTTTACCAACACGATCTTCTTCGTCGCCTCATAGTTGTCTGTCTTGAGCCTTGCGGGGTATATCCTAAGTTGATCCTCTAAGTAATTCATATGTCTTCTCAATATCTCCTACATTCTCGTATATCTTTGTTATTGCCTTCAAGTCTGAAACAGAATAGTAAAAAATCATATCTTGAATTAAATCTTCAAGTAGGTTTATTGAGAATAAAGCGTACCTTGTTTCATCTAAAGGGCTTACTTTTAGTGATGACCTATAAGAGCCATCTTCCTTATAGCACATTTTGGTCTTTTTAAGTAACTCTTTGACTTTACTGACTAATTGGGCAAGCTCATTTAGCTTTAGCTCAATCTTAGAATATAGGAAGTCAATACAATAAACGATTTTAGAGATGTCTCCTAGCGTAATATTTTTGCCGATATAACTCAACAGATAGACAAGCCAAAGGTTAGCATTTTGTGGAATTTTATTTAGGTTATCCAAGATAAAGCAGACCTTGAAAAAGCTATCCAAATCTTTCGGAATAATTTTTACAATTTTATTTTCATCAATTACACCTTGAAGTAGATACAAGAGTTCATCCTTGTTTAGATCAATCAATTTATGTTGGAAGTTAAGAATAAAATTTTTTGCATCTATCGTGTGGCAAAGACTTTTTAAGGCGGAGTCTGATTTAAGTAATTTTTCAAACCTTTCTCTTGGCACTCGAAAAGCACGACTCCGCCACGCTGGCACCATCCCATACTCTCCATTTTTCAGAATCCATTCGGGTTTGAATATCGCATGTTTCAGTAGGGGTTTATGTATATAAACAAAGAACTTTTCTTCGATTGGTTTTCGTTTACCGTCTTTCTTTTTAGCTACCTTAGATACCTTGAAATCATAGAATTCCAAATCTGCCTTTTCAGCGTATTGAAACTCAAACTCTATTTCTCCATTATTTATCTCTGCAACAAAATCGGGTTCTCTTGAAACCCCACCTTTTCTTAGAAACCACAAAAATTTATCTCCACCTGATTTATAAACTTCGACTCGTTTCTTCGGATACAATTGTTTTACTTTATTACCCAACCACTCCAGCACCTCCAACTCAGCAATCGCTTTCTTCTTCATATCCCTTCGGTATTGTAAATAAGTGCGAGATTTTATATCGCTGGATTGAGCATATATTGTTTTAGCATCTAATTTCATAATACTATCCTTCTAACTCACAATCTTCTTGAAACCTTCATCATCCCAGAGATTTTTAAAGTCTTCATCTTTCTTAGCGTCTTCTTTACATTTAGCATCAAACTCTATTGCTTTGGATAAATCTCTAAGGGCATTCTCTCTGTCGCCCCTTAAGGAATATATACAAGCACTGTTATACCAAGTCCCAGCTGCATCTGGCGTTATCTCTTTTGCCTTATTGAAGGCTGTAAGTGCTTCATCGTAACGACCAAGTTTACCAAGAGCAAGACCTTTGCCACCCCACGCCCCAGCAAGATCAAGCTGGAGTTCTATTGCCCTATTGAAGGCTGTAAGTGCTTCATCGTAACGACCGAGTTCACCAAGAGCAAGCCCTTTTCCAAGCCACGCCCCAGTGAGATCAGGTTTTAGTTCTATCGCTTTATCATAGGCTTTAAGTGCTTCATCGAAACGACCAAGTACACCAAGGATAGCTCCTTTGCCAACCCCTGCCTCAGCAAGATCGGGCTTTAACTCTATTGCCTTGTCATAGGCTTTAAGTGCTTCATCACGACGACCAAGTTTACCAAGCGTAACACCCTTGTTATACCATGCCTCAGCAAAATCAGGTCTTATTCCCAATACTTTTTCATAATGTTCTATCGCTTTTGGGTAATTTCCCTTGGCATATTCCGCGTTTCCAAGGATTAAATAATCAGAGGCGTTCCCAACAGGTTTTTTAAATTGTTTATCTATTTCATTCAACCTTTGGGCAACTATCGTTGCGATACCTTTATCAATATCACTAAATTTTTTCTTTATTTTCTTTTCTATTCTTACATCAATTGCCTCTGGAGTTATGTCTGTTGCCTTCAACACCTCTGAAACAATTTTTCTTATATCTTCTTGTGTTAAATTGAGTTTATCAAAACTCTCTAATTTTTCAAGTGATTTCAACTGTGGATAAAGAGTAGTAAGCATATCTATTGCTTTTTCCAATTTTGCCAATCTATCTCTAACATTGGCTTTAAATTTATCTTCCTCTTTTACTTTCTTTTCGCTTTTTCCTTTACGGTAAATACAATACATTACAATTACACCCGCTACAGCAATAAATGCCTGAACCAATACTTGCCAATTTGTCTTAAGAGATTCCGCAATACTCATAGTTTTTTACCTCACCACAATTTAATCTGATAATTTTTTAAGCTTTTTATCGCCTCAAAAGCAATTTCATGGTTTATCTCATACCCTATTCCATTTCGTTTTAAATCTGCCGCAGCTAAAAATGTAGTTCCGGAGCCAACAAATGGGTCAAGAACTGTCTCACCAACATAACTGAATGCCTTTATCAGCTTATACGGTAATTCATAGGGGAAAGGTGCAATATGATTTCGCCTATCTCCGCTTCCTTGAGGTTTCATAATCCAAACATCGCTTTTTTTGATTGACAACCAGAAATCTTTGTCAAGTTTAGACTGCTCTTTTTGTTCTTTCGTTAAATGTCCATATTTGCGTGTGCCCTTCTTTCCAGGTTTATCAAATTCCAAGATAAATTCGTGCATATTGTTTATTAGAATTCCCCCTGGATATGGATAAGTTCCAAAATGAGCCCTCACGGCGTTTGTCTTATGCCACACTATATCCCTTTTAAAGATAAATCCTATTTTCTCGCATACATCAATTGTTCTCCCGACTAAATTTAAGGTTCTAAAACCTCCATTTTCGAGCCTTATAGGTAGATTCATTATGTTTATGAATGCCTTTCGACCTGGTTGTAAAACTCTATATACTTCTTTCCACACTTCGCCTATTTTCTCAAACCATTCATCTACATCATGAATATTGCCGAGGTCATCCTTTATCGGCTCCCTTGAATACATCTTCGTATCAAAATATGGAGGTGATGTAATCATTAGATTGATACTGCCATCGGGTAAGTCATCCATCTTCATAGAATTTTTGACGAAGACCTTTTGGGTTGTTCCATTTATCTCAATAACATTTACCTTCTCAATATCAATTTTGTTTTTTTGAGGTTTATGTTTAAGGTCTTTCTCGTACTTTTTTAACTCTCTTAAATTAAAACGCATTTGTCCACTTGCAGCAATCTGTGCCTTAACAACTTGTCTCTTCACAAGATTGTGAAGCAACTCAACTGATATACCCAGAAATTTTGCTGATTCTATTGCTGAAAGATACGTTCTGTTCTTATAGTCTTTTGGTTCCATATTTATCATCCCTTTGGTTTGCTTTTTTGCTTTACTCCTTATATCTGAAATTGGCATTTTACCCCTTCTTACGGCTAAATATGATAGGGACAACCACGAATTGCATACCCCAAAAATATCCTTCTCTATCAAATATTATATCCCCAAAATCTTCTTTTGTCAAGGAAAAAATTTTTTTGAAAAAGTGATTATGAAATAAGCGTTAATAAGACTCGGGGTTTTCTAAATTTCTTTACCAAGCAGTATGTTTACGTCTTGTGTTATATCCCTTGCTGTCTCGGAGGGGCTCTTCTTATCTAGGAGAAGTTCTTCCAAGTGTTGATCGAATATATTACCCATCTCTTTCCACTGTTTTGTAGCGGGTTGTAACCTCCCGTAATCCATCGTTTCTAAAAACACCTCGCTGTTTTCGGGAAGTTCTTCGGGGGAGAGAAAGACTGGAGAATTTGCTATATCAACCATAGAGGGAACTGCCAGGCCAAGTTTCCCAATAACCTCATTTCCCCCATTGCCCGACAGAAATCTTATCAGCTTGCATGCCTCTTTTGGATGTTTGCACTGCGAGGAGGCAACAAATGCTACCGAAAGGATAGAGGTTACCCTCTCTTTCTTTTTCGGCAGAGGCGCTACCCCCCACTTAAAATCCATTATTGTTCTGTATCTCGGTACCACCCATCTGCCACTTATAATCATACCAAGTTTTCCCGTGGTAAATAGGTCCCTTTGGGCAGTCTGCGCAGAAGTTGGCGCAACCTTGTATTTATATGTCAGGTCGTATAAGAACTGGAGTGCCTCAATAACCTCCGGTGAATCCATAAGACACTCCTTTTTATCCTCCGATAGAATCCTACCTCCATTTGACCATATCCAGGGGAATGTTCCTTCCCAGCCCGAGAGATTCAAGAAACCAAATATATCGGGTTCGCCATCTCCGTTCTCATCCTTTGTAATCTTTATTGCCGCATCGAGGAAATCATCCCAGGTCCAATTCTCATCGGGATACGA
>NGFL01000072.1 GCA_002215665.1 candidate division TA06 bacterium JGI_Cruoil_03_38_101
TTTTGTTGGTTGTTTCACTCCCCTTACATGCTCTTGGACCTTCGTTCGGAATTAAGGGTGGATTTGATAAGCAAAGTTTTGAGGATCTACCTCTATTTATTAAAACACTACCCCCCCTCGACTGTAACGACTCTCTTAGTAAAGGATGGGCTTCCTTTGGAGCCATTGTTGAACTCAATATCCCGCTAATGCCAATAGGGCTAAGAGGCGAGGCAAACTATGCTTGGTCTTCTGCAATGGACACGACGGCTTCAGATATGAATGCTATAATTTCTGCTAAATTCATCGTATCACCACCCCTCTCCCCCATTGGATTCTATCTTGGAGCAGGTCCATCTCTCCATATATTAAAATGGGGCTCTGAGTCAAAGAACTGCTTTGGGGCTCAGATATATACTGGATTGAATTTAAAGATGGGACTAAATCTCTTTCTTGAAGGCGGTTATGGCATAATGTTCCCAGAAGAAGGTTCCTGGAGTCAGCTTAGTTTAAAACTGGGGATGATGCTGTAGATTAAAGGATTAACATTGCATCACCGTAAGAGTAAAATCTATAGCCTTTTAGAATTGCTTCTTTATAGCTTTTTAATATTAAATCCCGGGAAGCAAATGCTGAGGTAAGCATAATAAGGGTTGAACCGGGTAGGTGAAAATTTGTAAGTAGGTGATCGGTAATCTTGAATTTAAAGGGAGGATGAATAAAAAGGTTTGTCCTCCCTTTTTTTGGAATTATTCTACCAGAAGGAAGAGCCACAGTCTCTAAAGCCCTGACGGTTGTAGTCCCAACAGCAAATATCTCTCCTCCCTCTTCAATTACTCTGTTTATGCTTGAAGCCGCTTCCTCCGTAACTTCAAACCTTTCACTTTCCATATTATGTTCCTCTAAATTCTCGACTCGCACAGGTCTAAATGTTCCAGGACCTACATGTAGAGTAATTCCGACAATAAAAACACCCTTTTCTTTAAATTTTGATAGAGCCTCTTTATTAAAATGAAGTCCTGCAGTCGGGGCGGCAACAGAGCCGTCCTTTTCAGCATAGATGGTCTGATATCTTTTCTTATCCAAATTTACGGGCAAACGTTCAATATAAGGTGGAAGTGGCACAGAGCCATAACTTAATAAGTTATTTTCTTCTTCAAACCTTAAGATCCTCTCACCTGTATTCTTGTCTATTTCCTCAACATAAGTTTTAAATTTATCCTCAACAATAAGAACATCCCCTATTCTTGCTTTCTTACCCGGGGAAACTATCGTCTTCCATCTTCCCACGGAAATTTTTTCTACCAGCAAAATTTCTACTTTACCTCCTGTAGATTCTCTGTAGCCATAAAATCTTGCTGGAATAACTTTTGAATTATTTACAACAAGACAATCCCCGGGGGTTATATAATCAATTAGATCGGGAAAATTCCTGTGTTCAAACTTTCTTGAATCCCGGTGAAGAACAAAAAGTTTTGACCTTCCCCTTTCCCTTGGAAACTGTGCTATAAGTTCCTTAGGAAGATCAAATAAGAAGTCTGACTTCTTCATTTGCCTATACAAAACCTTGAGAATATTTGGTCGAGAACATCCTCCTGTGTAATCTCACCAGTGAGTTCTTTCAATCGGTCTATTGCTTCATTTACATTGAATGCAACTAACTCTAAATCTCTTCCTTTACTTATTACCTCAAGACTCTGATTTAAAAGACGGATAGCCTTTTTGATTTCGTCTCTTTGTCTCTCAGTGGTACATACAATTCCTTCTCCAAAGCCATCGGGAAGAATCTCTTGAATAAGATTTATAATAGCGTCGTTTAGTTTATCAATTCCTGTGCGTTCTTTTGCGGAAACAAATACAGGTTCACCAGGAAAGGGTGTAGACTCTACCTTTTTCGGTAAATCACACTTATTCACCACAGTTATAAAAGGTTTTCCCAAGATAGTTTCATAAATCCTCTTATCTGCCTCAATAATGGGTTCTGAACCATCAAGGACAAATAATATTCCATCGGAGGAATGCGCCATCTCTAAGGCTCTTTCGACCCCTATTCTTTCCACCTCTGATAGAGGAGATCTAATCCCTGCCATATCCATGAAACTGACTGGATAACCATCAATGTCAACGGTTCCCTCAATTGTATCCCTTGTTGTTCCGGGATCACGGGTAACAATTGCTCTATCCTCATGAAGGATGGTATTAAATAGGCTTGACTTACCAACATTGGGTTTTCCAACAATTGCAAATCGAATCCCGTCCATTAGTATTCTTCCTCCATCATAAGAAGAGGCAAGAGTTTTTAAACGCTTGTTTAGTTTTTGAATCTTATCGAAAATTTCTTTGCTCTCAATCTGTAATCCGTCACTTTCATCAAAATCAAGGGTTGCCTCAAGTAGAGTTTTTACCTCAAGTAAATCAGACTTGATCCCGCTAATTTCTTCCTGCAACCTCCCATCCAGGTTTCTCTCCGCAAGGCGAGCTCCTCTCTCTGTCTTCGATTGGATGACATTCAATAATGCCTCTGCCTCCAAAAGGCTCATCTTGTCGTTTAAAAAACTCCTCCTGGTAAACTCTCCAGGTTCTGCAAGCCTCGCACCTTGCTTTAACAATAAATGTAGGACTTTCATCGGAATAACTGTCCCTCCATGGGTAGATATTTCTACTAAGTCTTCTCCTGTATAGGATTTTGGTTTTCTGAAAACAAAAAGGAGAACCTCGTCTATTTTCTCTTTCCGATCGGGATCTTGAATCCAACCATGGATAATGGATCCTCCCTTAACCTCTTTTGGTTTTTTACTTCCTGTGAAGACCTTTGAGACGAGAGGAATCGAATTTTCACCACTCACCCTTATAAGAGAAATAGCACCCCTTCCGAGGGGGGTGCTTATTGCGCAAATAGTATCTGGATTATTACCCATATTTACAAATTCGAATTACAACTGCGCGAATCCTAAAAAACTTTAAGTTTTTCCCTTATTTTCTAGTAGGCGCAATCACTACTTTTTTCATATCTTCTTCCCCTATTGTATATGTTCTAACTCCTTCAATATCTGAAATTACAAGATGTATTACTCTCCTAAGAGATGGTGGAAGAGGTTGGAAGATATAGGCTCTTTTGGTTCTTTTCACTTCTTGAGCAAAAGCCTTAGCTCGTATGGTTAAAGTGCGCTCCTTCTTTTTCCGATAACCTGCTACATCAATAACAAAATCTATTGAGTTGTCCTTTGAATGTATAATTCTGGACATTAAGTGCTGAAATGATTCAAGATTTTTGCCGGATTTACCAATCAATAGTCCATCCATATCCTTTGTTGTTATATTCACATATAGCCTTTTGCCTTCTCTTTCAATAAAAATTTTTCCTGTAGTACCGAGTTTTTCCAGTAAGGTATTTATCTCGTCCAAGACTAATTGCTCTTTTTTTTGTTCCTTTTTTCTAACCTTTAACCTCACCCCTTCCTCACCCTCTGTTAACACCTCCCAATCCATCTGATCCCTTGATTTGAGTGAAAGTTCATCCAATCCCTTTTTTATTGCCTCTTCCATATTTGCTGCCTCTATTTCTATTCCCTGGTTAACCATATTATGCCTCCTTAAGTCTTTTTCTTTATATATGCCTGGATAAATATCATTAAAATATTATATGACAGCCAGTAAAGTGTAAGGCCTGACGGAAATGTAAGAAAGAAAAATGTGAGAATAATAGGCATCATGTAGGAAAATATCTTTTGTTGTTCGGCTTGCTGGCTTGTAGTTGTAAAACGTTGTTGTACGAACATAGATATCCCCATTAATATAGGCAGGATATAATAAGGATCTTTCAATGATAAATCCTTAATCCATAAAATAAATGGAGCCCCTTTTAATTCAATTGAATTGTTCAGTACAGAATATAGAGCAAAGAAAATTGGCATCTGTATAAATAGTGGCAAACAACTGGAAAAGGGATTAACTCCGCTTTCTCTATAGAGTTTCATTACTTCCTTGTTCATCTGCTGGGGGTTATCCTTGAATCTTTTCTGAATTTCCTGCATCTTTGGTTGCAAATTCTGCATCTTACTCATAGATCGGAAACTGCTTATTGTAATAGGTGAGAGTATAAGAATCATAACCACTGCAAAAACGATTATCACAACTCCATAGTTGTGAAAGATTTTGTGAAGGAATTTTGAGAAATAATAAATGAGCTTTGAAATTGGTCTTACAAAACCCCAACCAAAGTATATTGCATTTTCCAGACCTTTCTTTATAGAAGCGAGAGTAGTATACTCAAGAGGCCCGAAATAGAGCCTGGCATAGGACTCTCCCCGGACAAAAACGGTCGGGTTATCAGGAGATTTATTTACAGAGAATTCTTCCAGATAGTCATCCGGAACTAAGCTAATCAGGAAATATTTTGTTTTATACCCTACCCAATCAATTACCCCTGAGACATCCGTATCCTTCCCTTTGAATAAATTTTTTTTATTAATTGTATTGGGTTTTCCCCCTGCAGAATAGACTACTCCGCTATAACGGTCTCCCTGGGAAAGATTCTCTCCTGTCTCGAAAGTACTTATCTTATAAAAATATTCTGCCTTAGGTGAACACTCTAACCCAATAACATACGATGTATCCTGGAAGAAGTAAGTTTTCTTTATTTCAATAGAATCGCGAATATAGGAGAAAATCACTCTCTTTTGTTTAGAATTCCCTTCAATTTTAACATTAAATGAAAATAGATCAGTGGGAATTTTTTGTTTCCCACTTATAATAGAAGTTGTTAATAAACCTTCCTTTTTATTGAGAGGATAAAATGTTACATCGTAATCTTTAAGGTAGACAGAATCTATCATTCCACCTTTGGAGTTTAAATACGCTTCTAAGAGACTCGTCTGAATCACAACTTCTTCTCTACTTTCTTCTTTTTGAGAAGTTTCTTTTTCAGTAAAGAGTTCTGATAAACTCGTTTCTTCAATAGAAGGTTTTTTGCTGATTCCATGAGGAGGTTTTGCTTCCTTTTCACTTAGTTCAGTTGCTGTCTCTTTATCCTTTTGCAGAGCCTTTTTTTGATTTGAGACTACATAAAACTGAAATATTACCATAATAAGGAATATAAGAACAAATCCGAGAATCATTCTCTTACTCTCATCCATCTTCTTCCTCCACGGGATCGTAACCTCCCAGACTAAAGGGATTACAACGCAGAATTCGCCATACAGTCAGGATTAAACCCTTAAAAAAACCCCTTTTCTCAAAAGCCTCAACAGCGTATGAAGAGCAGGTAGGATAATATTTACAACGCCTCGGGAAAAATGGCGATATGTTTTTTGAATAGAACTTAATGATAGATGCTAAGAATTTTGCCATAGATTTCCCTCAAGGCAAACCTTATTAAAATCCTCTTTTAATTTATTATAACTTATATTTAGAGCCATCTTTTTCCCTTCTACTATATATAGTCCATCTTTTAAGAGCGGAGCAGCAATCCTTGTAATTTCTCGTAGTAAACGTCTCAATTTATTTCGCTTATAGCCTCCTTTTATTCCTTGCAAAAGTCTAATGGAAAATCTCTTTTCCGCTTCTGGTAAATAGTGTATTTGAAGGTAATTTCCGGGATAAAAAAATCCTTTCAGAAGGACTCTTCTTATCTCCTCCTTCTCTGTTATTCTTCTATTTTTACCAAAGCTGTATCTATTCTCCATCCAATATTCAATTTTAAATATTTCGAACTCTTTACATACTAATAAAGAATCTTCCAATTGTCAACCTTGCATTTTTAACCACTGGATAATTAAGTTTTTTTTTAAAATTAAAACCCTTGACAAAACGGAAAAAAGAGATATAAATATAAAAAAGAGGAAATAAATAAACAGAGTAATGGAGGTTACTTTGTGGATTGGATATTTTAATTATTTCGGTGTAAACATAAGGAGGTATTATGTCTACAAGAAATAGTATTATCAGTATCACTCTATTGGTTTTTTTGTGTCTCCTTGCTTCTCCAATTATTACCCAGAGTCAAGAAACAAATATTGTTGGAAATGGTGATTTAGAAACATATGAACCTTTCTTCTTCAAGCCTGTTGGAACCTCTGCAACCTTAACCTGGGCTACTGATGAAGCATTCAAAGGTATAAGATCGTTAAAGATTGAGAAGACTGCTATTTCCGCTGAAGAAGCAGGATGGATGAGCGGAAACCAGGCTCAGACCTATTGGAACAGTATGACGGATAACATAATGTATATAGTTGGTGCCAGGGTTAAGAGTGAAGGTGTGAACACAGATCCTCCGGATGATAGCTACAAGATAGGATTATATGTAGAATTTCTTTCTGAAGGAACGCAGATAGCGGAGGATTTCATCCCCATTGACCAGACAGTTGCCACCAAGGACTGGGATAGTGTTTCCACTGTTTTCGCCATACCTTCCGGTTCCGTTCCGGATTCAGCCTACTGTTTCTTCAAGTTTGGTCCAAATGCTACAGGTACAGCATGGGCTGATGAGTTTATTCTTTCATCAGACCCATGGACTGCAGGATTCTTTGGTGTCCATTGCGAGAATCCAGCTGGTTGGATGGAGTGGCATAGTGAAGGAGAAGGTCTTGCCGAATATACGGATGAAGATGCTCACGGTGGAACCTATTCTGCAAAGCTAATGGAATTAGATGCACTTTCTGATGAGATCGTTTTCTACTCTATACCCTATCCATGCGAACCGGATAAACAGTATCTACTTTCTGCGTGGTTAAAGACAGATAGTGTTAACCATGATCCCCACTATCTACCCTCCAATGTTACTCCAAAAAGGGATGACCAGAGACTGGGTGTATGCTTCTTCTACCATTTACCTCCACTAAATACTGCTTGGTCTACTACAGGAGGTGATCAGTTCTTCTATGCCAATCAGGTTGACTCAACTGAGGATTGGAGGAAGTATGAAGTTGTATCAACATCTCCTCCAGATGCAGCTGGAGTATCCATCAGGGCAAGATTTACATCATTCCCCACCGGAACAGTATACTTTGATGACTTCTCCATAGATAAGATAGAACTTGGACCCAATATTGTTGGAAATGGTGATTTAGAAACATATGAACCTTTCTTCTTCAAGCCTGTTGGAACCTCTGCAACCTTAACCTGGGCTACTGATGAAGCATT
>NGFL01000038.1 GCA_002215665.1 candidate division TA06 bacterium JGI_Cruoil_03_38_101
TTAATGCTTTAGAATCTGTAGAATCATTTCTGAGACAACGAGAGAAAGCTATTGAAAAAGGGGACTATGCAAAACTCCAGTTTGAACCAATAAAATCGGAACAAATAGGGATCTTTGTAATCGATGATGAAAAAATCAGATTTGAAGAGGAGCGAGTTTCAGATGACAGTTGGAAATACTTATTTCTAAAAACCGCATCACAGGGAACTTATATAACGCCAACTTGGAAAGCGGGGAAAAGCCCCAAAAAGCTTAAAGACACTGTTGAAAGATATATCAAAGAATCTAAAGAAAATGGCGCGGATTGGCTACAAAATGTTGTTACTATATACACTTCTGAAGAGATTGAAGTTGGGGAATTGGATAAAGAAGGGAAGTTAGAGAAAAAGTCATTCTTTGAAACAGTGGAATGGGCAAAAAATAATAAAAAGCTAAACGTTTTTTCTGTGAAGCTCAATGGCAAATATAACGCTGAGATTAAGGAACTTCTCGATTTCGCCTTGACGAACAAGCCAAGAACCATCTACCAGACTGATAAAGCCAGATCTTTTAATTCACAAGGTATAAGATGTAGTCTTTGTGGAGTAGAGGGTGAACTTTACCCAAATGTACTCTCAGGTGTGGGAATAAATATAGCCAACGTGGATAAAACGGGATTCTTCCCTGGTGTTGCCAGTGAAAATGCAGGGAAAGCCTTTCCAATTTGCGCGCCCTGTGCAGAGGCTTTATATGTCGCAAAGTTTCATGTATTCTCAAATCTTCGTCAGAATATCTCAGGACATCAAGCCCTAATCATCCCCCATTTGGTGGAAAGCGAAGACAAAAGCGAAGCACTTAAGATTGTTACATCAGAATTTGGGAGATCAAGAAGTGATATAAGTGGTGCAGGAAGAAAAGAAGCAGGAATTCTAAAGGATTTAGCTGAGAATAAAGGCATTGCTACTATTACTTTCATAATCGGCAATGTAGGGGGGCAGAGTGTAGAGAACATAAGAAAAGTCATCCCTGATGTTCTTCGAACACGACTTTCTGAAATTTCAGATGCAATTCAAGAAATAAACAAGATGCATGAAAATTATCCGTTCAAACATCCCTGGAAATCAAAGTATTCTCCCCTCAATGGTAACCTCAGAATAATAAGAGATGTACTGGGAATGCCCAGATACCGAAAACCGACAGCAGGTAAAAGAAGCCCTTTTAAGGCATCATCTGTTAACAGCCTTGATCTTTTGAGTGCAATTTTCCTTAAGAGGCAATATTCTCTAAGGGCTTTATTGGCTGAGTTTTCAGCGAAGCTATCCTATGATTTTTTAGGTGCTTTATCGGACGATGACAAGAACAAGCCTATTTATTCAATCAGGGGTAATATCGCCAATATGGTGCATTCCCTTTTATTCTTGGACAAAATAGGAGTGATAGAAATGGTATCGGGAAAAAATTTTGTAAGCAAATATCTTGAAAAGCACGAAGGATTGAAACCCTTGAATGACTTCTTAAACGAAGAAGCGAGGGGTTTGGACACAGAGGAGAAGCAGTATGCGTTCTTGGTGGGGTTGCTCTTTGGCAAGTTGGTAAGTATTCAACTGGCAAGACAGGTCTCAGCCAACGCCTTGAGATGGCTAAAGGGACTACAAGTAAGTCCGCAGGATCTGATGGACATATTTGTGAAGACAAAGAGCAAGCTGGACGACTACAGCACGCCAAAAACTGCATGGTCTGAAGAGATGAGGGGTGTGGCTGAGGTGATTGGAGCGCTTGGTGCAGATATAAAAGAATGGGATATAAGCAGAAAGGAAATCCCGTATTATCTGTGTCTTGGGCAGAGTCTGTCTGGCTATTATTTACCAAGGAAGGGCATAGATAATGAAACAAAAAAAGAAAAGGAGGATGATAAAAATGAGTGAAGAGATAGAAATTAAAGGGAGCGAAAAAAATAAAGAGAAAGAACACATAAAGAACAGGAACGAGTTTCTCTTCCTGTATGACATTAAGAACGGCAATCCCAATGGGGATCCAGACGAGAATCGCCCGCGTATAGACGATGTGACCAAACGGTGCTATGTAACGGATGTGAGACTGAAGAGGTTTGTACGGGACTATTGGGTGCAAACGGATGGGGAAGATAGGATACTTGTTACAAAATTAGGAACAAAATTAGCCAATCTCACAGAAAGAGTTAAGCAAAGTCTCAAAGATATGGATAAAAGCAAAATTGCAGGCGAAGAGTTGATGGAAACATTAAAAGGAAGATTTATAGATTTAAGAATGTTTGGTAGCCCACTTGCTTTTAAAGGTGCTCCCGATGAATGGGGAGAACGAAGTAGCATCACTGGAGCAATTCAGATTAATTTTGGTGAAACGTTACATCAAGTTGAGGAGATTACTTTTCATGGATGGAGTAGTATTCCTTTTGAACCGGGACAAGAGGGCTCAACTCCAACTACATATTATGGGATACCTTACGGTCTTATTGCATTCCACGGCGTTGCCAATGAGAATGCAGCCAAAACAACTGGACTTACAGATGGAGACTTCAATAAGTTCAAAGTTGCGCTCTGGAAAGGTGTTAGGGAAAGTCCCTCTGCTCACACCCGTACGAAGCGGGGACAACAGCCGAGGCTGCTTTTGAACATAGTTTACAAAGAAAAAATTGAGATTGAAGAGAACGGGGATAAAAAGAAAGTTCCCACCGAATACCATATTGGAGCACTGGAAGAAAAAGTCGCGTTGACTCCAACAGAAGAGGTTAAAGAAGAGATAAATATCAAAAAGATTGGAGATTATACTCTTGATTTCAGTGAATTAGTTGAATCTATTAGGAGAGCCAAGGACAAGATAGAACGGATAGAGTATTGCCTTTCGCCGGAATTCGCAAAACTATATGGAAATAGTTTAGTCCAAAACTTGAGGGAAAAAATTGGAAAGGAAAAACTAATAGAAGACCTCGACATAGATAAACTGGCTGAAAAGAAGGATTAATATGGATTCAATACCAGTTGTTGCTTTCAGGTATTATGGAAGATACGGGCACTTTCGTAAACCCTACTCTAATGTATCTTCCTTCACATACCCCTTTCCACCGAGAACAGCTATCGCAGGATTATTAGGAGCGATTCTTGGCGTTCCAAAAGAAAAAGTTGCCGGGAATTTTGATGAAAGTAAAATGAAAGTGGCTGTTACCATAGAGAAGGAAATCAAAACAATCACTCATGTAACAAACTTCAGAAACACCAAACAAGGAAGTGCTGGAGATGTGAATTATTTGGTTAAACGGTCAAAGAAGATAAAATTTCCAAAGAAGGTGCCCAAGTGGAACACACCAACACAAATCCCGATGGAACTCTTAAGAAATCCATCATATTTGCTTTATGTTAGCTTAAACGATAAAATGAGCGAATTGACATCTCGCATTAAAAATGAGAGGTATGTGTACACGCCGTGCATGGGTTTGTCAGAGTTTCTTGCGGGATTGCAATATATACCGCTTGAAGGAGTTGCAAAACCTTTGAGTCCTGGAGAACACGAAATATCCACGGTAGTTTGCAAAGAAGATTGTTCATTATTGATAGACCGTTTAAGACCAGAAGAAGGACATCACATCCAGGAATTAAAAGTTCCTCATTTGGGAACGGCAGAGCGGACTTTTACTTACAAGCGTTATCTATTAAATATGCTCCCAAAAAACCTGCCTGTTCAAATGAAGGTTGCACCTTACCAGTTTGGAGATGAGATTATTACCTTCTTGTGATGCAATATGGAATACAAGCTAATATCTCATTCATTGGATCATCGCCATTTGAAGCTATGGAACCACTTAGACCAGGTTATCAAAGCTACTAAGTATCTTGTTGCTCAAAAGGAGCTCAATTTTAATGGGATATCCGAGCGACAGATTGAAGAATTGAGCATTTTAGTTGCGGCATGTCATGACTTTGGTAAAAGTACCTCTTTCTTTCAGGAATATATCCAGAGTAGAATAGAGAATAGAGAATATACCGGAAACGAAAGAGATAAATCACATGCACTTCTGTCTGCTTTTTTCGGCTGGTATATGACAGAAAAATGGATATCGAAAAATGATCAGCTTGGCGAGCATTGGAAATTATTTCTACCATTCGCAGTCTTTTTGGCAATCGAAGGGCATCATGGTGAGTATAAAAGTATAGAAGAAGTGTTGAATAGTCATGATAAAAATTTTAATTTGCTGAAGAAGCAGATTGGCAAGGTTCACAGGGAGATATTTGGATATGTATTCCCTAATTTTGAAGTTTCCGATGGAGAAGACTTTAATATTGATGCAATTGAAACTATATCGAGTAAACTTAGAAAGTTGTACAGAAAATATGGAAAAGCACCGGAGGGATATGATGAAGAAAAATGGCTTGAAGTTCAAATAGAACATAGACTTTTAGCATTATTCCTATATTCTATTCTTTTAGAATCAGACAAGGCATATCTCGCTTCAGATAACCCTGAGCAGTATGAAAGAAAACCAATTGATATTCCTGATAATCTTGTGGATGAGCATCTTAAAAAATTTAAAAACGACAGACTAATAAACGAAGAGCGAAATAGAGCATACAAAGAGACTATTGATGGTGTTAACACCTTCCCGCTAAGCGAAAGGATTCACTCGATTACACTTCCTACGGGGCTCGGGAAAACTTTACTATCGGCATCGTGGGTTTTAAAGCTTAGAAAACGAATTGAAAGAGAAAATGGATTTACACCAAAAATTATCGTTTCACTCCCTTTTCTTTCAATTATCGAGCAGACAGACAAAGTGTACAAAGATTTTTTGGGTGAACTCTATGAAAAACGTCAAGATAGGCTTTACATGCCAAGATATTCCATAGCTGATTTTGAATATAAAGACGGAGTTGATGATAAAGAACGGAGCGATAACTCGGTTGATTTTTTCTTGAACATCTGGAACTCCGAAATCGTTGTTTCTACTTTTGACCAGTTGCTTTATTCTCTATTTTCATTGAAGTCAAAACACCATATGCGGTTTCACAATTTATTCAATGCGATAATAGTCTTTGATGAGATACAGGCACTACCATCAGAGCTATGGAAACCGTTTGAATACTTCTTTAAAAAATTATCTGAAGTTGGAAACACACACGTTCTGTTGATGTCTGCTACACAGCCAAGATTTTTACCACATGCGGTAGAAAGGGTTCCAAACCATGAAGATTATTTTAAAAAGCGTGAGAGGGTAAAACTCCATATAAATACCGGAGAGAAGTCAGTTGAAAGTTTTGTAGAAGAATTGCCCGATTTTTTGAATGAACACTCTGATAGGTCAGTAATGGTAGTGCTGAACACACGGGATTCCAGTAAATTTGTATTTAAAGAAGTCAAAAAGATGATTGATGAAAAGATAATTTCAGAAAGACCTACAATTTATTTGTCTTCTCTTGTTGCGCCATCACAGCGAAGTGAACGAATTTTAGAGATAAAGAGTGGTATTGAAAGCGGCAGCAATCCCGTAGTTGTGACGACCCAATGCATTGAGGCAGGGGTAGATATAGATGTTGATTATATTGTTCGAGATTGGGCACCTCTGGATTCTATCTTTCAGGTTTGTGGTCGCTGTAATCGCAATGGGGAAAAAGAAATTGGGACCATAAATATCATAAATCTTAAATCAGATGGGAAAAGATTCCTTTCTGAAATGGTTTATGACGAAGTTCTTTTAGAGTGTACCACATTCAGCATTGCTGGAAATCAGGATATCTCAGAAAAGCAATTCTACAATTTTGGCTCTCACTATTTTGAATCAATAAGAGACAAATTAGGACAATCGATGAAGGTTGTAAGAGCTTATTCAGGATACAGTCATGAATATAAAGAGAAACGAGTGAATATTAAGAAATTGTTGAGAGGCGATGAACATCAGGAACAATTCATAATTCCATCATTAGATGAAAAACTGCCAACGGAGATTAGACAAGCATTGGATATAGAGGACAGGTGGAAGAGGCGATATGCAATAAAGAAACTCGCCAAACGCATATCAGCGAATTCTGTAAGCATACGATTTGAAAAGTGGATGGCTGTTAGACCCGATGATTTAACAGCAGGTAAGCCGATAGGGAACTTCAAGATTCTTGATGAACAATTTTATGATAAAGAAGGAGTAGGACTTGATGTTGACCTTACAAGTTCTATTGGTGGAACTCTAATCTTTTAGGAGCAATTTCATGAACCTCAAAACGCTAACCCTAACCCTGAGGTCGGACAGACCCGTGGAAGCATCCGCATCAAAGTTGAGAGGCTTCTTCGCCACTCGGTTCAACGAATACGCATTACTGCATCAGCATATAGACGTGGACAAACTTCTTTACAAATACCCACGTATCCAGTACAAGATATTAGAAGGTGAAGCGATTGTATTGGGCATAGAAGAGGGTGCGGAAGTATTAAAAGAGATCTACGACAAATACGATGAGATAAACTTAGGCGAAAGCGCATACACAATTGTAGAACGTGGCATAACCATAAAAGAGGCGGAATTCGGTATTTCCGAGGAGATTTTGAGCTATGAATTCATCACACCCTGGATCGCGTTGAGTCAGCAGAACTATCAAAGATACGTGAAATCGAAACGAGAAGAACGAAGGGAGCTTTTACGAAGAACGTTGATTGGCAATATCTTATCGGCATCGAAAGGCTTGGATTACGTGGTTCTGGACGAGATAAGAGTTGGAATCGGTAGGTTGCGACGGCGTAAGTGCGAGCTTAAAGGGACGTCATTTATAGGGTTCTTGGGTGAGTTCATGGCAAACTTTCAGATTCCCGACTACATGGGGCTTGGGAAATCGGTTTCACGCGGGTTCGGGACGGTTAAACGGGTGAGTTGATAGACCTGCTGCAAAAGCAGGTATTTATATAGAGTCGAATAAAAACAATACGTGAAAAGATGTGTGAGAAAAGGAGGCTGGAAATAAGAGGAAAAGGGGCAAAGAAGCAAAAATCGCTGCGGTCGAAGAGGCTAA
>NGFL01000025.1 GCA_002215665.1 candidate division TA06 bacterium JGI_Cruoil_03_38_101
GATTGAAACCCCGGATGAGGTAGTTAGCGAGGTGAAGTCGCTACTTAATAGAAAGATATGGGAGGTTGAAGAGGAGTTAATAGAGGCATATGAATCTATGAGAGACACCCTCAGGGGAGTGGAGTATAGGCTCTCAGTGGAAAAGAAGAAAAGTGCCAGTAGTACGATCTCTATCAGCGTGCGCTCCAAAACGCCAGAATGGGTGGTAAAGGAACTGATGGAGGGAAAACATCAGGATAAGAAAAAACCTTAGTATAAAACGCTCTTTGAGAACTTTTCCAAAAAAGTTGTTGACTTTTGGTGGAATTGGTTGTATAATATATAAAGGACGAAGGCAGGGATTGATAGAATGTATATCAAGAATTTATTTATACATACCGCTGGATTGGTAAGACATCCCTGCCTGTGATAGGTAGGCGAACTTGAGTCCGACTATAACATGTTATAGAAATTAGAGAAGGGGGAAGGATGATTCCCAAAAACATAAAAAGAGAGCATATCATCAAGGCAACAGAGGAAGCTAAAAGAGTTGGGGTTCCCAAAGGTAGAAGTTCAAAGAAGTTTCTCTTGGAATATAATTGCGAACATTATCCTCCGAAATATATCATTTCATTGGCTAATAAGTATGCCAACACCAGGGAGTTGCTCCCCTCAGAATTCGGCGGAGGTAAGGAAACAAATGATTTTCTTAGAGCTTTAGGCTTCAATATTATCGTAGAGGTTTCAACACTAAAGAAAACCATCCCCAAATCTCCCAAGAAACATAAGGAGATGAACTTATCAAGGATTCATCATGATGAAAGATGTCCAAAATGCAAGGAAACCATCAGGAAACTTTTGGAGAAAATTTATGGCAAAGTTGAACAGAATTATAAATTTGAAGTAGAGACACATCCAGAAGATTTTATAGGCACTCCTTATTATGACAAATTAAAAAAGATTTATGAGACTCTCCAAAATCACAGAGGCTATAAAGACTTTGTCCGTTCCAAAAAGTTAGATAATGTTGATTACTTTGTCCCTGAACCGGGTTTTATCGTAGAATTTGATGAATCCCAGCATTTCACAGAGCTAAGAAGGATAGCACTGAGGCATTATCCAGATAATTTTCAACTAGGATTTGATAAAGAAAAATGGATAAAGATATGCAAGGAGACTGATGCAAAAGATAATGTTCCGCTCTATAGAGATGAGCAACGCGCTTGGTATGATACTTTGAGAGACTTTCTGCCAGAATTCAAAGGTTTAGAGCCTACAATAAGACTTTATTCTAAGGAGACACAATGGTGTAGTTTAGATCCAAAAAATCCAAGGGATATAGTAAAATTCAGAGAGATTATCGAAAACAGACAACGAAAATTGAGCAGTTGGGTTGCAACAGTCATTCTCCAATCGAATGGAAGATATTCCAATGAGGAACGGCTTAATATTTTATCTCAAATCGTGGACTTAGTTGCAAAGAAAACAGTTGGCAATGGTGTGATTTTATTTCCAGGTGGGTGGTTTAGTGCTGGTAAAGAAGAAACGAGAAGCCTTTATAAATGGGTAGAGGAGAATGTAAAGAATATCCTGAATATTAATGAGAGAAATATTGTTGTTTGCATAGGAATAGATGGCAGGATTGATCAGTATCCAAGGGATCAGATTGGAATTGCAGTCAGTAAAAAGGGTATTGAAGCCATTGGGCGGAAGTTCCAGCAAGCACCTCAAGAAAAGGGGCATGTTGAACTTGCAAAAGATCATTTATCCAAAGAGGATGGTAAATCTCGTGTTTTTGAGTTAAACGGGAGGAAACATTTTCTTTGTGCTTGCTACGACAGTTTTGGGATAAGAAAAAAGGGAATATCTAATTTTGGAATAGATATTATCTTGGACCTTGTTCATAGTTTTTATAAGCCCGGAAAAGGACCCTCAGGAGTTTTCTATTTTGCTAGGGATGGTTTTGCTGGCGCGTCAAAACATTGGGCTTGTCCTGTATTTGGTGCAGTAGTCTTTTTTGATCGTGATCCTAAAAATTGGTCATCAGGAGTTTATTGGAATCAAGGTGATAAGGATATTAAAAAATGGCGATATGCAGATAACCCTATCAAACCGAAAGTTACATTTGAACTAAATATTGAAGAAGGTGTCGCCTCGGTTAAAATTTATAATCTTGAGATGATGTAAAAATGCTACAGGCATCCCAACAGCAGATAATACATATTAAACGCAATTTGGCAACGGAGAATTACTCCATTCGCAACTTTTACATCCCTTTTCGATAACCTTATGTAGAGTTCAGGTATAGCTCAATAGCACGGATAAAAGGAGGATCAATTTATAAGGTAAAAAAAGGAGGGTGAGATGGAAGCATTAGTATTCGTAATAGGCATATTGTGGTTTATTCTTTGCTTTATAGTAGCTGATGCATGGAGAAGTAAAGGATTAAATTACGGGGCGGGGTTTTGGTGCAGTTTTTTCTTCTCTCCGATTGTTGGTATCTTATTGGGAATTCTTTATCCCACTAAAATTGTAGAAGTGCAAAGCCAGTCCAAAGATAAAGAATCTTTAGCAGAGGAATCTCAATACGAACTTTCTCCGTGGAAGAAGAAACTAAACGAACTTTGGAAGAAGAAACTAAAAGAATCAGAATTTGTCGACATAAAATTACTAAGTTGTTCTGTATTTTCCAACGTAGGTGTTAAGATTCTGAAAGAGCGTGGTTTTTCTGAGGAAGAAGCTAAAGGGGTAATAAAATCTCTCCCTCTGACGCTTATGAGAAATGTGCCGAAAGAGAAAGTGAGAGAAATTTGTGAGAAACTGGAAGAAGGATTTGAGATCGATGTCGTAGTTCCCACTCGGGCAAAAGCAAATAGTTAAATCTGCCCCTCTATTGCTTTGGGAAAGCAGATTATCATAGGCATACCGAGCAAAGCTCACACTGTTCAGTCAGCAACTCTCTTGAGTCTAGTGATAGATGAAATAATTTGATTTATTCAAAGGAGATATGTATGTTTTTTCATAAAAAAGATAGATATGACGTTGATTATGTTCTCAATAAAGTCAAAACAAGATACCCTGAAGAAAAAAGGGGTCGTTTTAGGAGTCGTGCCATGATTATATTAGCAATCCTGGGAATAATAGCCCTATTTTTGGGTCTTGATGATTTAGCTGTAAGCGGATATAATCGGGATATAGTGGGGCTAGGATTGCATACGAAGCTATCAATGTCCCAGCAGAGGGCAGGAGTTCTGTTTATTTTGGTAGCTATTCCCATGATAATTGTAGGATTTTGGGGATATGCTCGAGCTTGGCGATATAGGGTAACGCTATCAAGAAAATGTCCTTCACAAGCCATGATTATATTAGCAATTTTGGGAATAGTATTCCTGTTTTCCGGTTTTGTTTCTTTTCAAGAAAGTTCTGCCAAGTGGGAGAAGTTCCAATTGTACATAGCAATAGGAGGGCCTTTAGGCAGTCCTGAAGTTCGGGATACACGGTTGTCAGCAGGGCGCTATCAGGCTATGGGTATTCTGCTCATTGTAATAAGTGTTCCCATGATAATTGTAGGATTTTGGGGATATGCTCAAGTACGTCGGTATAGGACAACGCTAATGCTATTTAAAAAATGTCCTTATTGTGCGGAGCTTATAAGAAGAGAGGCTAAAGTATGTCGATATTGTGGAAGGGAATTAGATGTGGAAGAAACAGTTTGAAGAGAAAAGCAACTTTCTTTGGAGGAGAAGCTAAAAGAAGGAAAGTGGTATCAGGGTATCAGTTCTAAATAACTCCTTATGGACTATAGAGTTGCAAAGAAAGTCTCGCCATAACCCCTTGTATCTACAGGTGTTAGGCAGAACTGACACCAAATACTACTGACACCAAATACTACACCAAACACTAAACCCAGAATACATCCGCGAAGACTTCAAAAAGGTTAAAAAGGTTAAGAGCAACGAGACTCTATTAGAGATTCTTGGGTATTATTGGTAGAAGTAGAAGTATAGAATTAAACAATGGTCGGATTTACACTAAATGGTTAAAACCAAAGGAGAAGAAATGGGTAATGACAAAGTTTTTGAATATTTGAGCAATATCTGTCAAAATAAAAAAGATGTTGTTGATGAGTACCAAGCACTGTTTTTTAAGGGGATCGAACATTTTACCACCCAAGGTAAAAATATAAAATTGGACTTCCTTCTACTTTTTACCATTTCAATCTTTAATCAACGTGGCACACCCGGATTTTTAGGATCTCCAAGAGAAACAATTAAACTATCTGACCCAGATTATGGAACAAAGGATAAAAAGAAAGAAAACAAATTATGGGGTAGAATTCCCAAATGGCTCAAGGGCATAAAAGAAGCCAGAACGATAGAGGATAAACTCATAGAGCAATTTGTGCAGAAGCTTAAAAATTGGTTCGAGGAGTTTAAAGATCCATCCAAGAAAAACAAGAAATACAAAGACTGTCTTAAAGGAGTGAACAAATTTAAGGAATTCATAAAAAGTATAAAGGAGGAAGAATTGCGTTCATTTGAGAGTTTTTGGTCTGCCTTATCGGAGAAGGAACTGGTCAAGAGAAAAGATGACGGAGAAATCGAAAGCCAAATAGATGGAATGGGAGAGAAAACCTTCGGCTTGTTTATCGAGCAGATAGGGTTTTATGCTAAAGGTAACGATAAGTTGAAGAAATGGTTAGAAGAGTGTGAAGGATTTCCATTGTATGGGTTTAGCGAGAGATATATCAAGCGGTTTCTTAGAGACGTTTATGAATATTATGCAAATAGACTTTACGAGGAGGAGAAGTTTAAAAATTTTCATTTGAATAGTCCTGTAAGCATCGATGTTCTGTGGAATGCATATAGAAAAGGGAATACCTTGGATAAGTATTTAGAGAAGGAGAACGGCTAATGCCAGATTTTGAGTTAATTCAGGATTTCTGTTAATAGATAGACATCTGCGGAATCTAAGCAGCTTTATATTAAACATAGGGCTTCCCAAAACTCTAAGTCCTTATATAGCAAATACTTACAAAAGCCAAAAATAACGATTTCCTAAACCACTGTAAGTCCTTATATTGTAAGGCCTTGTATTGTTGCCTTTTGTCAAAAATCCCGTATTTTGGGCTTTTTATGGCATATTTTAAGGGCATTTTTGGTGGTTTAGGAAGAAGTGCCCTGGGAAAATCCTTCTTCTCTAATTTTGTAATATGTTGATCTACTCAAATTTAGAATTAGTAAGCGATTTAAGGCAAAAGCCTACAACCTACCAGCCCTCAAGGGTTAAATTACATTTTCATAATGGCACAATACTGCAATCGATTGTTAGCCCCGCCACGGCGGGGCACTCCAATTTCTATCGTGAGCTAATGGAGTGCCTGCCTGCGGTAGGCAGGCAAAAGCTTGTCCCTACGGACTCCGTGAGCTTTTGCAGAAATGACAATGCTTTGCTTGGGTTGGCATCAGCTTTGCTTGCTGACCTCGGATTAAAATGACTTTTGGGAAGCCCTATTATATTAAACAGAAAGGTTGCTACAATGGCCAAGGATTTTTATAAGAAGCTTGGGGAGTTTATTCACGAAATGGCTCAAGATATTAATAATGACATTGGTAGTGGGTTTCCCGAGGCAGTCTATCAAAATACCATCGCCATTGAATTAAGAGAAAAGGATATAGAAACAAGGACAGCAGGTTAAAGAAAATTGTGACTGGAGTTCTGCTGAAAATCCCAAAATCTGAGGATTTTATATCGCCGGAGAAGACAAAACCCGTTGAAGTTGAAGTATATTCCTTCAATCCAGACTCAAAAAGTATGGAACTTGTCTGGAGATCAGATTTGACATAAAGGAAATACTGCTATGTTTAGCCCGGAAGAAAGGCGGAATAAAGAAGAGTCTCTGGGGTTACCCAGAAAAGTAACCGTTGACTATCCATTTAAAAAGGAGATTGATCAATTACTGGAAGAGATACCATTATCAAAGATAAAGAAGGCTCGTGTTGCATTTGAAAAGTGGTGTGCATTCTGGGTGAAACCTGAAGAGATAATAGAAC
>NGFL01000037.1 GCA_002215665.1 candidate division TA06 bacterium JGI_Cruoil_03_38_101
CCAGGAAGGGGGAGGTTTCGTTGGAGGTATACAATGTGCTTGGTCAGAAGATTTCTGTACTTGAGAGCGGTGTGAAGGAGACGGGCTTCTATGATGTGAAATGGGATGGAAGGGATTCGAGGGGTATGAGGGTATCCGGCGGTGTATATTTTGTGAGATTCTCCTCGGGAGACTTCCATTCGATTAAGAAGATCGTGAAGCTGAAGTAAGGAATATGAAGAGGGAAGAGAGAAGAGAGAAGAGGGTAGCCGCAAGCTTTAGCTTGCGTAGGAACTGGTAGGAGCAACCTCCTCATACGAGCCGTATGGCCGGTTGCGATTGAAGTGGTAGGCAGGTCAGCCTTTGGAATTAAGGCGTCAGCCTTTGGAATTAAGGCGTCAGCCTTTGGAATTAAGGCGTCAGCCTTTTATATAAAACCCTTTCCATACGGCCCTACGGCTCTTATGAGATGCTGTGCAACGGGTGAATTCCAAATCCTTACGGATTAACTCCAACTTGCTGCTCCATACGGATGCTGTGCAACGGTTGTTTTTGCACAACCATACCCGGTTGCGACCAAATGGAGTGACAGAATGTTGCTCCTTACCGATAACTGATTACCAATAACTGATAACCGAACCGATTGCTATGTACTGGAAAAAAGTACGAAGCAATTCCTCCCTGTGGCTCGAATGGAATGGATGGGAGGGTGTAAAAGGATACTTTTCCACGAGGGTTGGTAAACTCTCGGATTTTTATCACAACATAAGTCGGGGAGAGCCCGAAAACCCAATTGCATATCTGAGACAGACCCACAGCGATAAAATCTGTGTTGTATCATCCCCCGGAGAGTATGATGGTGACGGACTTGCTACCGATAATCCCGAGGTGGTCCTGAGGGTAAAGGTTGCGGATTGCCTCGCCATTTACATATACGACCCAATCCACGATGCTATATGCCTCCTGCATGCCGGTAAAAGGGGAACAGAAAAGAAGATATTGGAAAAGGGAATTATTTGCCTCGAAGATACATACGATTCTGTACCCTCCACGCTCTGCGTTCTATTCAGCCCGTCCATATGTCCAAACTGTTTTGAAATGGACCTCTGGAGTGAGAACGAGGAACAGGCAAGGTCTATGGGTGTAAAGGATATGTCAAATTTCCGTATATGTACATACGAAAACCCGGAATTATTCTACTCGTGTAGAAGAGACAGGTGCAAAGAGAGGATGCACGCCGTTTTATGGCTTCAGCCTCTTACTAATGTCTAAAGTCAAGACCTGACCCTCAATTCTGTATTTACTCTTTTCCGGTATTGATTATTTCGCCATCCTTTCCTATATTCAGTTGAGGCTTGCCGCCGAAAACTTTAGAGTAGGCATTCGTTATTTTAACATCATCGCCTTCCTTCACCATATCAATCTGTTGTCTCCAGAGACTGAGATCGATTGAACCCGTTTCGTCCTTTAAGGTGGCTGTGACGACATCTGCAGGTCCGAATTTGGTTTGAACATTTCTTCGCTCGCCTATCTTTGTTATTCGACCCGTTACCTCAATATTCCGCATACCGGATTCGATGTCACAAATTTTCACCTCTGCCATAATTCACCTCCAATGTGTTGTCAATAAATGCAATATCTTACCCTTTCGGTAGGGACAACCCTTGCCATACGGCTCTGTGAGTGGTTGTCCATCCCAGTTAAGACCCAATCCCGACCAAGATTGTCTTTCATCTGTGTAATCTCGTTTTTAATGTATGTAATCAGACATTCCGATCTTTATAGGATATCTTATCTAAAAAGCCGAGGGTTGCATTGCAACCCCCGGGAGCTAATTATGCATCATTAAGCGTGCAATGATGGGAGTTAATTCTAAATATATTATACCACATTTTCGACAATTTGTCAAGTTTTTCTGACATTTTTTATTTTTTCCGCTTAAATTGCTTTGAAACTCTTTTCTGATCTTGCCCTTGAACTTTAATCGTTTCATTAGTAGGCTGGGGCACTCCGCTACCCAATAACCATCTTCCCCAAGATACAGTATGGCTTCCCTCATTTTAGCTCCTTGTAAAGGTCCGACTCGACCCTATCTTTTCCTATCCACTATTTTCTGCCAGATTTTAATGGTTGACTTTCTGCTTACCCATTGAGTAATATACCCTGTGTTAAGGTTTTCTCTCTGTATCCTGTATATCCCAAGGACATCCAGATAGTGCTTATCAATGTCGGAACTCTTGTACCAATCCAATTTCCTAATAATAACATCTTCAGCTATTGGAAACCGCATCTCGGTTCCCAGTGCTTTAACCTTGATACGATGCTCGAATTCATCACGAGCAAATTCGTCATTCCCACAAATCCAAAAATCCACCTTGAGACCAATAAGAAATCCTCTCCTTAATTTTTCGCTTGAGTTCCTCATCGGAAATTTCGGGGTACTGATTTCGGATTGATGCCTCTACGAGTTTCATAGTAAAATCGCGCATCTCAAAACCTATTTTTAATCTTTGCTCACCACTCATAGCCCTGAGAATTTCATAGTATCTCTTATTCTCTTTTTTGGTTTGCATAGATGCCTCTTCTAACAGATATGACAGGAAATTTACTCATACAGCTATCAGTTTGGCTTCAAACTTCTCTTCAGGTATTGGGAGATTATCTTCTTCAAGGGCGTGAATGTAGCAATTTATGGCTTCTTTGATATTCTTGATCGCTTCTTCCTTTGTCTTGCCCTGACTAATACATCCGGGTAAGCTGGGACACTCCACCACCCAATAACCATCTTCCCCAGGATATAGTATGGCTTCCTTCATTTCAGCTACTTGTAAAAATCAAACTTAATATCATATTTGTTCTATATTTCAGTTTTCAGCCTGACCCCAATTTCCAATAATACTCGCTTAAATTTACGGTTATCATATTTGGCTTGCCACCTTCGCCGAACAGATTGCTATTACATTTCAGTGATGGGCGGAATAAAACCATATCCTCTATGTGAAAGCAAATTGCAGTAGCAACAAGGTTTTTTTCATTTTTACCATATCTTTCTAAAAATGTGTTGAAAGTAAACTTACATACTTTCTCAATATGCCCAGTTGTGGAGCTGGATAATTCGCCGGGAATACTCTTGGGAAAGACTCCCTTAAGTTCTATTGTTGAATATTTATTCTCTGCCACAAAAGATAATTCTTTATTTGATGAACAGATGCGCATAAAAGATCTAAGACGGGATAGTGATTGCTTATCAATAACTGAATAGAGAATGCCTTTTTTATGTCTATACCCTGGCAAGTTTTTATCAAAATCAAGTTCAACAGCATATGGGCCTATTGATTCGTCCCCAGATTTCAGATACCCGTTTAAGAAACGATTATTTTTCATATTACACCGAGATTACTGTCGCCAAAAGGTTATAGACTTCAGTTTTCAGATTGACTTCGATTCGTTACATAATTTGCGTGCAATTTGCGTGCAATTTGCGTGCAATTCTATTTTAACCTGTATTTTATTGCTCTTCCCACGCCTACCTTTTCTATAAAGCCGAAATCTTCAAGTTGAGAAAGATCATAATTAGCGGTTCTTAAAGATACTTTATATCGTTCTACATATTTTGCTCTACTTATATATTTATTATCAACAAGGAAAACTAACCCCCTTTTTTGCCTATCATTTAGTCCTTTTTTAGATGCTTGTTCCATAAGGCTGTCTTTCTTTATCGCTGATACTCCTTTATTTTTTACTTCCATCATTTGGGTCTTTAATCCCTCTGTAAAATATTCAAGCCATTCTGTCATATCCATATTATTTTCTCTCACTGATTGAATAGCATCATAATATTTCCCGCGATTTTTATCATAATGCTCCGATAGGGAGAAAAGGCGTTTAAAGTCATATCCATTCTTGTATAAAATGAGTGTACAAATAAGGCGAGCAGTTCTTCCATTCCCGTCAAGGAAGGGATGAATATGGACAAACTGGAATTGGCTAATTCCTGCTCTAATCACAGGTGATATATCAGATTCTTCATTTAGCCAGAGGATGAATTCCTTCATTAAAGTTGGAACTTTTTCTGGAGAGGGTGGGGTGTATATAATTTCTCCTGTCAGGGAATTAACTATATAATTTTGAATTTTCCTGTAGTTGCCAGGTGATGCTGAGTTACCTCTCACTCCTTTCACAAGTATTCTATGGATTTCACGAATAAGGTTTTCGGTGATAAAATCCTTCTTCCCCAGCCATCGAGAGACAAAGTCAACTGCCTCCTTATAATTTAGTAGTTCTTTTTTATCATCTGGGTGAACACCTGAAACCCTTTTGCCCGTGAGGATTCTTCTTGCCTGGGAAAGAGTGAGTTTTGTGCCTTCAATATGGGTTGATGCGTGAGATTCTAAAATAAGAGCCTCGCTCCGCATCCCTTCTATCCATTCTCTTTTTAATTGTGTGGCATCCAGGAAGCCTCTCGCTCTCTCAATCTCAAGCAAGAAATTATTTATCTTATTGGTGATTGTAAATTTAGGTTTAAACATCTTTATCTAAAAATCAAACCCAACAACAAGATTTTCAACTTGAAAGAGAACCGTCCCCTTTTGCACCCTAATATCTAAGAGTCCAAATTAATTCGCCACGCAAAGCATAGTGTTTTCAAAGATCTCAAAACTTTCCGAAGTTCTAAATATCTCATCCTTCAACTCCGATTTTCTACTCTCAATCCGTAATTACAAGACCCGACCCCGGTATTCCTTAATTATTATTTCTCGATGATTTTTATATCCTTTCTTACTTTGTTTATTAATTTCACTGTAGCATTATTATACTTAATTAAAAAATTCTGAGTATCCTCTATATCAAGCGAATTTCCTGGAAGACTATAGGATATTGTATGAGTACTTTTACTATAAAAATCATCCAAAGTTATTAATACTCTTGAACCAATTGTATTCGCACTGTTACTTCTCATAAAATGTGGTACAGCACCATGTTTCAATTGATTAGCTTGATAATCCTTTTTTAATTTTTTATTTTTACCTTTTAAATTATTAAAACAACCCCAAATGTCCTCGGGTATATTACTACTTTCTCGTAACCATTTCTTAAAATCTTCATCTTTCGTTTTTGTTATCAAAAAACCTAATGCTAAATACCAATCAGTTTTTTCAAGTCCAAGCTCTTTCAACGTATCTCTAACTTCACTTTCTGGATAATTTCCTTTCAAATCAACATATGAAGAATAGACAAAACGTAATAAAACTTTTATATAATCAAAACTAGCGTTATAGTATAAAATTGAATTCGAAATAAAATCGGTAGATATTTTTTCTTGCAAATTTATGCTAACTTTAGAATAGAATTCTTCGCATAATTTTTTGGAAATAATCCCTGACGAAAATACCAAATTATGTGATGCTAAATCTAATACACCTTCAGTATTTTCGTACTGATTAACAATAAGGGCTATAATATTACAGTCTATCCTTTCATTTGTTTTACCTTGTATTTCACATACTGTTGTTGGTGTTATCAATTTACCAAGGCTATCTATCTTATCTAACTGTCCTTGGGAATTACCTTTTTTTGAAGTAATAAAATCCATCATAGTTTTTTGATAATCTTTATCTCTTCCTCTGTCAGCCTATAAAGTTTATAGACAAGTGAGTCTATTTGGTTGTCAAGGATATCTATCTGGATTTTATACATCTTTTTATCGCTCTCCAACCTAACAGAATGAAACTTCTTCTGCAATTTCAACATCTTCTCTACCATTGTTACCAATTTATCATGCATTGCCTTCTCAGATGGATTGGAAAGATTTGGCTTTATCAATGGTAAGTTCAAAAGTGGTTCTTTGTCAATTTGCAATTGGTCTCCTTGTTTCTTGCCCTTATAATAAAGCCAGAAATAGATGACTCCAGAATTCAAAATTGCTGTTAGATATTTCAGGTTCATATCTTTAGGTTT
>NGFL01000056.1 GCA_002215665.1 candidate division TA06 bacterium JGI_Cruoil_03_38_101
ATAAAGAATTCTCATTGAATGAGAAAATATGGAGATGCGAATGTGGAGGATTGCTGGATATTGAATTTGAATCTTCTTTTCCCCTGGATAAGATCCAAAAAAGACCCTTAAATATCTGGAGATACAGGGAGGCAATCCCCATCCAATTTGATGAAAATATCGTATCTTTTAACGAAGGTTTCACCCCGATAGTTCCAATTGAATTCAACCACAAAAAGGTTTTAATCAAATTAGATTATCTCTTTCCCACCGGGTCCTTCAAAGACAGAGGTGCATCTGTTTTAATTAGCAAAGTTAAGGAATTGGGTATAAAAAAGGTCGTTGAGGATTCATCGGGAAATGCAGGATGTGCAATTTCTGCATATTCGGCAAAAGGTGGAATTGAATGCGAGGTCTTTTGTCCTTTTAATACTCCTTCTGGGAAATTAGCCCAGATCCAAACCTACGGGGCAAAGTTGCAAAAGATTCAAGGGACAAGAGAAGATACCGCTTTTTCTGCTATAAAAAGAGCAAAAAATATTTACTATGCAAGCCATTACTGGAACCCATATTTTATTCAAGGGACGAAGACCTTTGCCTTTGAAGTTGTTGAGCAACTCGGTTGGAAGTCACCCGATGCGGTTATTATTCCTGTTGGCAGTGGTTCTCTTCTTCTGGGAATATATTTGGGATTTAAGGAACTCTTAACTTCTGGAGTTGTAGAGAAGATTCCTAAATTAATTGGCGTTCAGGCTGAAAACTGTGCACCTTTGGTCAAGGCTTGGAAATTGGGTTTAAAAGAGATTCCTAAAATAGACAAAAGGAAAACAATTGCTGAAGGGATTTCAATAAGTGAACCTGTTAGAGGAGAACAGATCATTGAAGCTGTTCACAAGAGCGATGGAGAATTTATATCTGTTTCTGAAAGTGAAATTAAAGAGGGTCTTGGGTGGATATGCAAAAGAGGTTTTTATATTGAGGTCACTTCTTCTGTAGTTATTCCAGGAATAAAGAAATATCTAAAGAAAGCAGACCCTAAAGAGATTGTTGTCTCTACATTTACAGGGCACGGACTGAAGACGAGCGAGAAAATATTGGAAATATTAAATAAAGAAAACTCTTTTTCATCCAACCCTTGAGTTATTATAAAGCATTGTCTATGTTTTTAAGTTTTGATTTCAGGTTGTCATATTCCTGAAAGCTTATATAATGCAAATATGGATACAGAGACAATTGTTAAGGTTTTGAAAATACTCAAAAAGGAATATAGGAAATGGAAGGATCCTATTGTCACAGAGATTGCAAAGAGCACAAGGGATCCCTTCAGGATCCTTATCTCTACTGTCTTAAGCGCAAGGACAAAGGATGCAGTTACAAGAGAATCCTCAAGAAAATTATTTCTTCGAGCTTCCACACCCGGGGAGATGGCGAATTTGGAACCCAGAGAGATTGAGCAATTGATCTATCCAGTTGGGTTCTATAAGACAAAGGCTAAAAAGATTCCAAAGATTGCAGAGATACTGATGGAAAAATTCGATGGAAGAGTTCCAGATAGAATAGATCGATTACTTGAACTTCCAGGAGTTGGGAGGAAAACCGCTAACCTTGTTGTAACTCTTGGCTTTGGAAAGCCAGGCATTTGTGTTGATACGCACGTCCACCGAATATCAAATCGCTTTGGATATGTGAAGACAAAGGCTCCTGAAGAGACAGAGTTTGCTTTGAGAAAAAAACTTCCAGAAGAGTGGTGGATTATATATAACGACCTTCTCGTGACCTTCGGTCAGAATATCTGCCTCCCAAGGAAACCTAAATGCGGGAAATGTGTAGTTGAAAATTTTTGTGAAAAAAAATTTAACTCAATAAAACCCTCAAATTCATTTCTAACTGTTAATAACTTTTGAAATTAAGTTCCTGAATATCAAAAAGTTAATAGTAAAAACTCGGTTTTCCACATTTTATTAACAATAAAGGAAGAAAATAATTCTAAATTTTCGATATCCATTCAATTCTAAATTTCTTTCTCTAAAAATATAAATAGGTAAAATTCAATTATGACAATATTATTTGTAAGGACCTTTCCATTAAGCCAAAAAAGTTAATCAGAACGATAAAAAATAACACCAAAATTTTTCTTCTTTAAGTTACTAAAAATAAACGATTTAGCATAAAGCATTGTGGATAAGTGACATAAGATAATGCACTGATAATCAAGAAGTTAATGGTCATTTTAAAATTTATCAACATTTTTTCCACATATCATTTATGAGACATTCATCGATTTTTCATATGGTTAGATAGGTCTTTCCTATCCATTCAAGGAATAATGTATTGTTCTTGACATCAAAGAATTTATCCCTATAATGAGGCCATTATGTACTTGATTCTTCTGTCAATTTCTTCAGTTTGTATCAATGAAGTAATGTCAAATCCTCTTGGAGGGTCTGGGAGTGGATCTCCAGAGGATAGGAATGAATTTATAGAAATTTTTAATTTTGGTCCAGATACAGTTGATCTTTATAACTGGAAGATAACTGATTTTGATGCTGTTGATAATCTTATCCCTTTTGTTACTTTATCCGGGAATTCAAGTACAATTGTTCCGCCTGGAGGCTTCGCTTTAATAATGGATCCTGAGTATGTGGATTCAGGGAAAAATTATTTGCCTTATGGGATTCCGAATTGTGTCTTGCTTCGTCCAGGTAATACAACGATAGGGAATGGACTATCCAATAACGATTATCTCGCTCTTTTAAACCAATCGGGCGATACAGTTTCTACTTATTATCATCCGCTTAATTCGGAAGATGGAATCTCTGTGGAGAGGATCTCTCCTTCAATTGGTGATCTTCCAGAGAACTGGGGTTTGAGTCAGGATTCAACCGGTTCAACCCCGGGTAGGATCAATTCAATTTATGCCCCTCCTGATTTTTCTCTTGATTCATTATGGGTGGAAGAACCAGTTGTTCATTTGTTAGTTAAAAACTCTCTGGATAAGATGCTAAGTGGGTTTGTAAGAATCTTTAACGATAAGAACAGAAATAGAGAAAGAGATTCAGGGGAACTTATAAAAACCTTTTCTCTTTCAAAGATTCCGAAGGATTCAGTTGTTCATATTGATTTTTCCCTTGAGAATGAAGGGGTTCATCTTATTGGCTTTGAGTTCTTATCCAAAATCATTTTCCGAAGGATAAGAATTGGAGGGGGGATATCGAACCTGATCATAAATGAAGTAATGTTCGCTCCAAGCGGACCTCCAGAGTGGATAGAATTTTTCAATCGCTCTCCCTATGATTATTATCTTGATTCGTGCTGGATTGAGGAAGAACTATTATCAATGAAGTTCCAGATTTCATCGAGAAGCTATCTCGTTATCGCAGATAATTCCTCCAGTTTTTTCGCCTATTATGTGAATATTCCATCCCCTCTTTTATCTGCAAATCTCTCTTTCTCAAACAATGGGGATACCATCTCTCTCTTTGACGAGAATGGATTTCTTATAGATCGATGTATTTATAAGGGAACTGATGCAGAAAGGAATCACTCGATAGAAAGGGTAAGTCCAGATATTGGGAGTGATAATCCATCAAATTGGGGTGAGTCCATTGAGGAGGGTGGAACACCTGGTGGTTGTAATTCCATATATGCAGAATATAGACCCGAGGAGCTTACCCTTGCAATAACTCCAAGGCATTTTACTCCCGATGGTGATGGTGTGGATGAAGTTTGCGTTATTTCATTTAGTCTTCCCTACAACAGGAATGATGTAACCATAAGGATCTACGACAGGGGAGGGCATCTTCTGAAAGAGAAATCATCTTACTATGGAGGTGATAGAGGAGAGTGGGTTTGGGATGGAAGAGATTATGGAGGAAATAAGGTTCCAACAGGTCTTTACATTGTATTCCTTTTAATTAAGGATTTAGATAATGTATCTTCATTGGTAAAGAAGGCAGTTGTATCTGTTGGTAATTAGAGAGCCTATTTATTCAAATAATGCCAGATTTAAAAAATGATACACCAAGTTTAGAATAGGAAGGCAACTTTTGTGTCTATTTATTATCTCAGGTATATTATAAAGCGCCAAACCCAGATCGACGATAAAGTTATTCCCCATATTTGCACGACCTCCATTCTCTTCACCTTCCTCAAATGGGAAACATCTTCCAAAGTAAGTTCCAATGGTTAAATATTCACTCCAGGTTTTTCCTTTTTCATGAAAAAGATTGAACTTAGGAGCAATATAAAGAGCAGCTATTGCCGGTAATGATGGCCAAAAAAAGAAACCAAAGGTCACTTCAAATCTATTAGTAAAACCTCTGGTATAATTGAGAGTTAACCAAGCCTTCTCTCTAATAAAGGATTTTCCAGCTGGTATGGTAAGAGCAGTTGGCATAATAATATGCTCGGAACGGTAAATACCTTGACAATTTTTTGAATTTGTAGAATCAAAAAGAAACAAAATAATAATTATCCAGGGCATTAGTACTTCCTTTTTTATTTCCTTTTGGGACCATATTTTTTAGAATGAAAGATTGATTTTTCGATAACATTTTTTCTGCCGATAATTATTGTTCCATCCCTGTTTGTTTTCATCTGAGTCTTAAGGAAAGATTCCTGAAGGCAAGCTCTTTTTTTTGTTGATTCCTTTATAATCACAATACCTTCTTTCTTTAAAACTCTATAGACTTCTTTATAAACATTTAGTGGCTCAGAACCGAATTGTTCAAGCCAGGAAATAGAGTAAATAAAAAGAGCTCCATCAATACTCTCAGAAGAAAAAGGAAGTCGATTCGCATCAGCCCTCATTGGATGTATTCTTTTTGCAACTTCTATTTCAACTTCTCCTTTTTCAACGCTTTTGAATAATTTTTCTTTGAAATCCTCCATCCTCTGGTAACGATCAATTGCAAAAACTCTTGCTCCTTTAGATGCAACAGTTACCGAAGGTTCAATATTATCCCATGAGCCTATATCGATAATGATATTTTTCTTCCCAAATAAAGAACCTATAATGGATTTTTTCATTACTGAAAATTACGAACAGATTCTTTAATGTCAAGGTTTCTGGTTCCTGAACTTTTTTCAAAAATTTAAATTCATCCCTTGACAAATAAAAAAAATTTATTATGGTGTAAATTAAGCTATGGA
>NGFL01000005.1 GCA_002215665.1 candidate division TA06 bacterium JGI_Cruoil_03_38_101
CAATCTGTAATCTATATTCAGAAAGGGCTGGATGGAAAGCCTGAAGTATTCCTGGATCCCAACGAACTGGCACCAGACGGCACAGTAAGAATCAATTTAGTTAGTTTTTCCAAAGACAACTGTTATGTGACTTATGCCCGTTCCGAAGCAGGCTCGGATTGGCAGGAACTTAGAACCATGGAAATCGAAACAAAAAAGGAGTTAAGCGATTGCATCCAGTGGGTAAAATTTTCCGGTGCATCCTGGCGGGGTAAAGGATTTTACTACAGCGGTTACGACAAACCTGAAAAAGGTCAAGAGTTAACAGCTAGAAACAAATTCCAAAAGGTGTTTTTCCACAAACTTGGGGAACCTCAGGAGAAAGATGCACTTATCTACGAAGACAAAGAACATCCACTTCGATATATAGGAGTTGACCTAACAGAAGACAAAAAATACATGTTCCTATCCGTGTCCGAAGGAACAAGTGGAACTGAGCTCTCTTATAAGAATCTTTCAGCAAAGAACATGGAATTTCAAACCCTAATTAAGGGATTCAATTTTGACAGCTATGTCATCGATGACGTGAGGGACAAATTTCTGGTTTATACGAACATTGATGCGCCTAACTACAGAGTAATTCTTATGGACCCAAAAAAACCAGACAAAACAAATTGGAAGACTGTTATCCCCGAAAAACCAGAAGCTTTACGCAGTGCTAATACTGTTGGCGGTTATCTCTTCTGCAGCTATTTGAAAGATGCCTATACAAGAATCTATCAGTATGATTTGGAAGGAAAGCCTGTAAGGGAGATTGAACTTCCGGCCCTTGGAACTGCCGGAGGATTTTACGGGAAGAAAGAAGATAAAACCACATTTTATAGTTTCACTTCTTTCACTTTTCCGCCAACAATCTACAAATATGATATTGCTAGTGGCAGTTCCGAAGTATTTCATGAAGCTGAAGTTAAATTCAACCCAGAAGATTATGAAGCCAAACAGGTCTTTTACTCCAGCAAGGATGGAACAAAAATCCCCATGTTTATCGTCCATAAGAAAGGATTGAAATTAGACGGCCGTAATCCTACTTACCTCTATGCATACGGTGGTTTCAATATCAGTATGCTTCCTTCTTTTAGTCCTACCAATATTGTCCTTCTGGAAAACGGATGTATTTATGCTCAGCCCAGTCTGCGCGGTGGGGGAGAGTACGGTGAGGAATGGCATAAAGCAGGGATGCTTCTTAACAAGCAGAATGTCTTCGACGATTTTATCGCTGCTGCCGAATATCTGATTCAGGAAAAATACACATCAAAAGACAAACTGGCTATTGCAGGAGCATCGAATGGAGGTCTGTTGGTGGGTGCTTGCATGACACAACGACCGGATTTATATAAAGTAGCTCTTCCAGCAGTAGGCGTCATGGATATGCTGCGTTATCACAAATTTACCGTTGGATGGGGATGGACTGTGGAATACGGATCGAGTGACAATGAGAAAGATTTCAAAAATCTCTATTCTTACTCGCCGCTTCACAATATCGAAAGAGGTGTTTCTTATCCTGCTACTTTGGTGACCACTGCCGACCATGATGACCGTGTTGTTCCAGGTCATTCCTTTAAGTTTATTGCTACTTTACAAAAAGGTCATAGCGGTATAAATCCTGTAATCATTAGAATTGAGACTCGATCCGGACACGGAGCCAGCAGCACAACCAAAAGAATCGATGCAACAGCCGATCAATATGCCTTCATGTTCTATAACACAGGAGTCAAAGTTAACTATTAGAAGGGATTGTGATTGGGTCAGATTCTCTCTTTTATCTGCTCCCAGTTTTTGATTTTGTATCTTTTGATTTGAATATAGCCTGTAATTGAATCATATTCTCTCGTATAAACATAGCCATTCTTAATTGAATTCTGGTCGAGAGTTATTTTATAGAGGGGTATTTTTATTCTATAAAGATAATATCCTTCTTTATTGAATAAATCAAAAACTGGAATTTCATCTTTTTTAGTAAGTAACTTAAACCTCATAACATAAATACGATCCTTGTTATCCTTAAGGATTGATCTAAAGAAGGGTTTGTATTTAGGAAATTTGTAAATGCTTTTAACCTCATTCCTAGAGTATTTTGATCCCAATCTTGATTGCTTAAGTTCCTTCATTTTTCTATCTAGAAGTTCGTTTCTTTCTTTCCTGGTAAAGATTTCTCCTCGCTCGTCTTTTTCAATTATGTATGCAATTTCTCCTAAGGAATTGAACATAAAAAGCCTGTATTCAAAAGAATATCCGTAAACGCCAAATTCTTCATTTAAGAGACAAGAATATAAGCATGGAGTGTAAGGATTAGAAAGATAAAAACATCCCCTTAATAGAGGTGGATTTTCAAAGGGAAATCTAACGATTGTTTTTATCTTTTTGCCTTCTGTACTAATAAGGACAATTTCTTGTGTTTCCCTTGTAGGAGTTGTTCTAGAATTAATTTGTGCCAAGATGTTTCCCTCTTTAGTTATGCCAAGAAGATATGTAAAGCCATTTAATTTGAAAGATATCTTAAACACACCATTTTTATTAAAAACATCTATATGCCTACCGTCTCCAACATATATATTATCTTGATGGTCTAAATACAAATAGCGAGGCCGTTCAAATTCTCCTGGCCCCTCCCCTTGATGTCCTATGGTCTGAAGATAATTCCCATTCTTATCAAATTTTTGGATTCGGAAATTGCCCTTATCAAGGACGAGAATATTTCCATCTGAATCTACGGACGGCTTTGTTGCCTTGAAGAAAGAAAAGTTCTCATCATTCTCATTTCCAATGCTTAAATCTTCATCTAAGTCTAATATAATTTCACCATAAAAGGGCTCATTTGGATTTTTAATGACTCTAACTTCACCCTCCTTTTCTATGTTACCTTTCCATTGAGACTTATAATCTGCATTAAAGATAGAAATTGAAATGAATTCAAATAAAAAGGCTAATAAAAAATATCTTTTTAAAGGGATTCTCATTTCTTCCCTCTTTCCTAAAATTATCCCATTAAGCGAAATGAGTTTAATAAAGAACATTTTAATGAACAAATTTTTTGATTCAAAGGGTACCTCCATATCATCCAGAGTATTTGTTTAATTAGCTCTGTTTATCAAAATATAAATTTGATATCCTACTCTCAAGATGAATCGGATTTTTTGTAAATCTATAACCTCCTCAGATTCATTGTAAGAATTCCTATATTTAAGCAGCCATAAACTGTCAATGAATGTCTTCCTTGGATTCTACTTTGAATTCTTTATTTTCTGCATTATAACTTTTTTAATTTTCTTCCACAAGAATTAGTTTCACTATGAGTTGGAAAGATATTAATTGAATACCATTAAAATTGGATTAAAAAATAAAAGTCACTATTTTTTTCGGCTCTTTTAGGTAAAAAAAGAGGAGAGCATGCTTGCTCTCCCCTTAGACGATTATCACCTTTCACAACATTCACCACCAAAATCTTCACAGTTAATTGGATAGCAACAGGCGAATTCACATTTGTCTTCCCAGTTACAACTGAAATTGGGATAACAGTTAAATTTAACAAAGTAGCCTTGACAGTAACCTTGACAATATTCACTAGCTCCCTCACACCACCATACCGAGGCATTGACAACATTAATCACAACGCCAAAAGCTATAAGAATGAGAAGTGCCAACATAGGTAGGGTCTTTTTCATCATCCTTTTCTCACCTCCTTTCATATAAGATAAAAAAATTGTCCTTCACAATCGTTGTAATCCCGTTTCGAATCTTTACAACCTCAATCAATATAATTTTTGTCAGCCACCATATAATACTCACCACTGGGTGCTTTCAATATCACAGCTTTTCTCTCTTTCAACAATTGTCCTAGATTTTCTGGTAGGCTGTTTCTAATTTCAATATACTCTCTGTCTTTTCTGACTTGTTCCCAGTCGATTTTCTCCACCACAGAGTTGTCAATCAACAAATGCACTATCATTCCTCTACTAGCCAAATCAATTTCAGTGGCTTCACATTCCTCTCCAACTAGATAAAACCGCCCATCGTTCATCTTGACAAAGCCACAACGCCTTTCCATTATTGCTTTTCTTTGCTCATCCGTAATCGAACTCAAAATCTTCCGATTTTCCTCACTAACTTTCTGGCAGGTGGTACATGATTGACGTTTCACAATCGGAATCACAACAAGACTCCCTACCGCCAAGAGCCAGACCACAAATCCCACTAAAAAACTTCTATTAATTTTCATTACTCTATCTCCCCTTTCTTCTTTATTTCTCCTGACTCTCTCGACCATTCACTTCAATTTAAAATCTTTATAGCTTATCTTTTTCCCCAAGACATCAAGCGTAGAGAGTTTTGGTATGCTCGTAATTATTCTTCTAGTATTGTAGTGAAAATTATCACTTTGCCTTCTTAACTGTATAATTATAAGAGCTAATATTAAGATCAATGCATTGGTTATAAATATTAAGTTTTTCTGGTTCCTGTTCAATTTAGTCCTTTTCTATATTGATTCTTTTCTTATTGCTTTTCTTCTGTTGGTAAGTGTGATGAAAGCTCCTAGTGCTACGAATAGCGAATATCTTATTAATAAAAAAAGAATGTTTGAACTCGACAGAGGTGAAGATTGGGAAAAACAACTAGAGTCTTCAAATGTTCCATTCGCTGATTTTATACTAATGACAATCATAAAAACCAAAAGCAGATCCGACAAAATAAAAGCAGACTCACGAATAAAAAGTCCTACAATTAAGAAAATTCCAAGAGTAAGCTCCAGCCAAGAGGGTGAGAAAGAAACTATTCCGACAAAAGAATCAGGATGTATATTATAGCTTTGGATAATTTCTGTAAAATCATCTTGTTTGAGAATTTTATCTGTACTTGCATAAATAAAAATACCGCCAAGAATTAATATAGCGGGGATCTGAACGACTTCCGAATTAGGAATGCTTTTCTTATTTAATTTCACTCTTGTTTGTCTCCTAGGCCTTCGATAACCAATTAATTCAGTCGGTTCAAATCAATATAAACGAATAGCTTTCAATGAAATGTCATTTGTTTTCATTTAATTTCCTTTTATTTCATTTCTTTTCTGAAAATT
>NGFL01000002.1 GCA_002215665.1 candidate division TA06 bacterium JGI_Cruoil_03_38_101
AAAGGCATTTTTTCTACTTGTGTCGTTTCTGAGTACGAAGATAAAACAATTGGAAACAAGTGTCTAATTCCTGATCATAAAATAATGTTTATACCACTTGAAAACGGAAACGAAGCTTACTATGTCGCTTCAGTTCTGAACTCCTCGGTTGCTCAGCTAATTGTAATGGGCTACACGATTGAAACTGCAATTTCCACACATGTGGTGAAGAATGTGTATGTTCCAAAATTCAAGCCAAAAGACAAAATCCACCTTAAATTAGCAGACCTTTCCAAAAATGCGCACGCGTTAGCGAAAGGGTATTACGAGCAAAATGATTTGGAAGCACGAGAAGGGATAAAGGAAGTGGAGGGGGAAATTGATAAGACAGTTGCAGGATTGTATGGGATTACGGATGAGGAGTTGGAGGAGGTGAGGAAGACGTTGGGGGTTTTGAGAGGAGAGGATGTTGAGCGGTAGTTTTATATATCTCCATGTTTGTAACTAAAAACGTAAAGGACAAAGTTGGCATAAAGCTAGAGTGGGGTAATGCAGATGGAAGAAAAGGAAAGCCTCAGGGAATATATGCTAAAAGAGGTTGATATAATTCAGGGCATTATAAGACGAATGGCTTTCAATTCATTTATGATAAAGGGGTGGGCTATAACCCTTGTCGTTGTGGCTTTACTGTTAAAAGGGACTGGGTATCAAGTTTTGATTGCCTTTATTCCTTTGTTAGTTTTTTGGTTTTTAGATGCATACTTTTTATGGCAGGAACGGATGTATAGGAAGCTGTATGACTGGGTTATCAATAACAGGCTGAAGACAGACGAATATTTATTTGACATGAATGCTTACCGATTTGAAGAGGAAGTTCAGTCAAGGTTCAGGATTATGTTTTCTATAACCTTAGGTTGGTTCTACGGCTCAATAGCTATTTTGATAGTGGTTTACTCAGTTTTACTCTTCCTAATGCAGAATGGAGGTCTTTAAATGGCTAGAAGAGTGTTTTTTAGCTTTCACTACTAAAGAGATGTATGGCGTGCAAACGTAGTTAGGAACAGTTGGGTCACTCAGGATAGGGGAGCCGCTGGTTTTTTGGATGCTGCAGATTGGGAAAAACTAAAAAGACAAGGGGACGAGGCCATACAACGGTGGATTGATAAACAATTAGGAGGAACATCGGTTACTGCCGTGTTGATAGGGGCAGAGACATTCTATAGAAAATGGGTCAATTATGAGATAAAAAAGAGCCACGAAAGGGGAAACGGTCTTCTGGGGGTATACATCCAGCATATTAAAAACCAGGGTGGCTATGATGATTGGAAAGGAGACAATCCATTCGACAAGTTCTACATAGATAGGGATGGCAAGAAAGTATCTCTCTCCGAGATTTACCCTACATATGATTGGGTAAACGACGACGGTTATAATAACTTTGGGAACTGGGTAGAAAAAGCAGCCAAAAAGGCAGGAAGGTGATAGATACTAGAGAAAAGGAGCACAGTGTATAACAGCGTGTTTGCGGTTCGCTACGCGCACCAAAATGCATTCAGCACTTCGCAAACTTTCTTTCCGAAATCTTTTTATATGAAAATTGATTAGGAGATTATCATGAACGTAGAAGAACTTATGAAAGATGTTTGTAAGGGTGCAGCAGTTCTGCCAGATTTCCAAAGACATTTTGTGTGGGAGCCTGAAGATGTGAGAGAGCTACTTGTTTCTGTGTTAGGCAACTACTTCATAGGGTCGATGTTAATATTAGAACACTTTAAGGATGACTCGCCTTTTGCTTTAACATTAGTTGAAGGCGTGGAGAAGGTAAACAGAGATGCTCGTATTCAGTCAATAGTAAAAATATTGTTAGATGGGCAACAACGAACTACTGCTTTATTTTATGCTTTATATGAACCGGACTTACCACTAAAAAATAGAAAAAGCCCCTATAAATTTTATCTTGATTTAGAAAAAGCGTTGAATGAAGAGTGGAACGATGCTGTGATTGCTGTAAATATAAACGACAAAAGGAAATTCAGCGAAGTTAACAAAAAAACGGACATTATTCCGTTTAGCATTCTGCAAGATTTTGGAATATTAGTTAATATGTTTAAAAACCATCCTAATCTCAATAAGATCAGTAAATTGGTGAACAATTTTATGAATTATCAAATTCACATAGTTTCCTTACCCAGAGATACAGATTTAGAAAAAATAGTTGAGACCTTTGAGAGAATAAATAGAACCGGTGAACCTTTATCTATATTTGAGCTTTTAACAGCAAGATTATATAAACATGAAATCAAGCTAAGAGCTATTTTGGAAACTGCCAAAGCAAAGTATAGGTTTTTGGACTATGTAACCCCCGAGTTTATTTTGAAGACAATCACATTGATAAGAGACAAAGAGCCAAAGCGCGGAAATATCCTTAAATTAGACCCGCAAAATTTTAAGGAAGACTGGGAAAGTGCAACTCAATCATTAGAGGATGCTTATAAAAGAGTCGTAGATGTCAAGAATGGCTACGGGGTTTTGGATTTCAAAAGATGGATGCCCTATACTACCATGTTAGTTCCACTTGCATCTATGCTTCATTTCCTCAAAACAAACGGGTTAGAATCGCCAAAGAATTATGAAAAGATTGATGCTTGGTATTGGATTTCAATCTTTTCAAATAGGTATGACCAGGCAGTAGATACGACTTCTAAGAGTGACCTTGACGCTATTAAAGAATGGATTAGCGAAGAAAATAAAATCCCTGAATTCACTCAAAGCTTTGACTTTGATACGATTGATTTAGAAGTTGACAAACAGACTTCAGCTATTTATAGAGGGGTAATAAGTCTAATTGTTCTTGCTGGTGCATTAGATTTCAAAACAGGGCAGCCACCGCAGTTTGGAAAAGAAAGAATTCAAGATGACCATATCTTCCCAAAGTCTCTCTATAATTGTAACTTGGTTGCAAATAGAACGCTAATCTCCACGAATGCAGAGAAAGGCAGTAAACCACCATCCGAGTATTTTGATGAACGACTCAAAGAGCACGGAGATGCTAAACTTAAACAGATATTAAAGAGCCATCTCATACCCGATGACACGTTGGACTCTTTGTTAAAAGAAGATTTGGACGGTTTCTTAGAAAGAAGGAAAGAGGCTGTTGTGAATGCCATAAAAGAAAAAGTTCGACTCTTGTAGTAAAAATGAGGTTGGTTTGCGATTGCCTAACATAGTATATCTAAGCAGTGCCTTCGGATACCTATTTGTGCAGCAAAGGAGTTTGATAGAATAGAAAAAAGTAAATACATTGTGGTGATATATAGAATAGAGAATTAAGTGAAGAAGATGGATTCGTGATTACCGCCTTCTTAACGAGGCGGGGAAGACAACTTGAAAGGAGGCGAAAGATATGGGAGCAGTAGAGGTGAAAAAGATTGACTCTTGTGCCTGAATTCTTGAAAGTTCCATATTCAAGGATTTGGACAGCATACGATAAAGAGGCGGATGTCTTATATATTAACTTCAAAAAGCCAAGCCATGCAGATGATTCCGAGCTTACTGATGACGATGTCATAATCCGATATGAGAAAGGCGAAGTTATAGGACTTACTATACTCAATGCAAGTAAAAGGGATATAGGATAAAAGAAAAAACTGATGCGGCTGTGGACAATTCAGACAAAGGGGACCTGGACACGTGCAGAGGAATCAGGAGTGCTTGAGTGTACCGATGTTGATGCGGATAAAGAGATTGACCGTTGGTTAAGACCTGCATACGATTGGATGGTCAGACAGCTCGAACGACGAGTGCGAAAACTATCCTCGCAAGAAGTATCCTATATGGGCATGGCATCGTCCAAAACCCGATTTGCGGCAGAGTGGACACTTACCTCGTGGTACGTCAGGAGTGCGAGTTGAATTTATCGTTAGCGCTGACCGAGTATTATTGTCAGACTTTGAAGCCTGGCACGCAGTTCTCAATTGCTGGTATTTGTCTCTGTCCGAAGTGGAAAGTGATAATTGGGACAACCGCTGCGAAAGTGTTAGAATAGGCTGGGAAAACTGGCTGCCTCCATCACCTTTTAATGAAGCACTCATGAGGAGTTGGGAACGAATCTTCGACCTAAAACTTCTGAAGAAGCATCCTGAATGGATAGGCGGAGAAGCGATACAAGCTTGCATTGAAGAAATTTATCTGGACGAAGTAGTAAACGTAACTTATTTTATTTAGAGGCGAGATAGCAAACGACACAAATAAAAAATCTTTTAAATATGTAGTGCATAGATTTTTTATATTTGTCATGGCAAAGTATTAACAATCAAGAGGGAGGAAGAAGTATGGCAAAGAAGAAATACAGTCAGGTGTACCAATTTAAAATCACACTGGAGGGCATTAAACCGCCGATTTGGAGACGGATACAGGTCCCGGAAACTTATACATTCTGGGGCTTACACGTCGCCATTCAGGACGCTATGGGTTGGGATGATTATCATCTCCACGAGTTCGAAATGGTCAATCCTTCAACCGNTTTAAAGGNGAATATAGGAATCCCAGTGCAGGATGAAGTTTTTGATAGAGAAGTTCTTCCAGGCGGGAAACAAAAAATAGCTGACTTCTTCTCTATGGAGAATCGAACCGCAAGTTACGTATATGATTTCGGCGATAGTTGGGAACACAAAATACAACTGGAAAAGATACTGCCCCGAGAGAAAGGCGTTGAGTATCCAAAATGTATAAAAGGGAAAAGAGCATGTCCACCTGAGGATTGTGGTGGTGTCTGGGGCTATGCAGAGCTTTTAGAAATCATACGAGACCCCAAGCATGAAGAGTACGAAGAAATGCTGGAGTGGGTTGGCGGCGAATTCGACCCGGACCATTTTGACGTAGAAGAGGTTAGTTTTGGTGACCCCGATAAACGTCGCAAAATTGCATTCGGGTAGAAGAGGCACATTGTCTGACAGAGCACTTCCCGTCCTTAGCACTCCGTTCAAATCTATCAAACCAAATTCAATTCTAAAGACAAAATCCACCTTAAATTAGCAGAACTCTCCAAAAAAGCGCATGCGTTAGCGAAAAGATATTACGATCTTCCTCTCA
>NGFL01000034.1 GCA_002215665.1 candidate division TA06 bacterium JGI_Cruoil_03_38_101
CCGATGTAATAGTAAACATTACATTGGACAGGCGGGGTAAACCCCTTATGGAATAGTGGCACATTCCATGGGGTAAACATTTTGGCACTACCAATTGACAATTGGTATGCTTCATTAATTTTTTGGTAATATTCCGTTCTAAATGTTTCTTTATCCGCAATATTTTTCTTTAATATTGTAAATATTTCATAAAATCTATTAAAGGTCTGGTCATTTAGCTTAAAATCAGAGTTTTTTTGTTCAACAATATCCCTCCGTAATTGAAGGTATACTAAGTTCATTTGAGGGTATTCTTTAATTAAGTCAACATAATATGGCTCATTTAACAAATTATGAAAATCCTTCAGGATTATTTCAGTCCTTGACAATCTAATGAATTTATTATATTATACATAACAACCGATTAGGTCGAATTGTATAAAATGAAAGAAGGAAAAAGAGAGTTAATTTTACAAATCGCACGAAAGTTATTTACACGCTATGGGTTAAAGAAAACAAGCGTTGATGATATTGCTACTGAAGCAAGGATTGGTAAAGCAACGATCTATTATTATTTTAAAAGCAAGCAGGAGATCTTCAAGACTGTGGTCGACCGTGAATTCTCAATACTCAAGAATGCTATAAGGAATGCTATTTCTAAAGAAGATTCTCCTCAGGAAAAACTTAGAGCCTTCGTATTAACCAGAATAATTCGCATGCACGAACTTGTAAATCTGTACAGGGTAACCAAAGATGTTGTAACAGAATTACTCCCGGANCTCGAAAGAATCAGAGAATCGCACTTTAGAGAGGAACTGGATATCACAAAGGAAATACTTTCTGAAGGTGTCAGGAAGGGAATTTTCAAAGTAAAAAGAATCGAACTTACTTCTTTGGCAATGGTCTCTGTGTTAAAGGGATTAGAATATCCATGGGTCTTGAATGGAAAATCCATAGACATCGAAAAAAGAGTGGACGCAATATTAGAGATTTCATTTAAAGGAATAGAAGCTAAATGATTTTTTTGAACCCATTAGACCAAATCCGTTTTTGGCCTGATGCTTTAAAAAAGAAGGGGAAGAAAATTGCAGATGTTCTATTCAGCAATACATTTAATCCTGCGGGTTATATCATTAGTTTACATTAGGTTACAAACCATTGACATTGAAAATATTCCAAAAGAAGGCGGTGTGATTTTAGCGCCGAACCATCCAAGTGACTTAGATTCATTCATTCTGGGAACTGCAATTAGAAGACAGCTCCATACAATGGGCAAGGAGGAATTATTTAGAAAACGTTTTACAGAATTTATTTTTAGAAAGTTAAATGCTTTCCCAGTAAAAAGGGGAAAATTGGATAGAGAATCGATACGAATTGCTGTTAGTGTTCTAAAAAGAGGTCATGTAATTGATATGTATCCTGAAGGAACGGTGAGTAGAAACGGTTCTCTTCAAGAGCCAAAACTTGGAACTGCGTTTATAGCATTGCAGGCAAAAGTGCCTCTTGTTCCTGTAGCGATAATTGGTACTTTCAATGTAATGTCAAAAGGGCAAAGGTTTCCCCGACCACATAAAGTAATCATCAAATTTGGGAGACCTCTCTATTTCGATGAATACTATGATAGACCTTACAAGAAGGAAATTTTGAAAATTATAACCAGGCGGATAATGAATGAGATAAAGATACTGTTAGAACCAGAAGTCTTTCCAGAGGAAAATTATGTCAATATTTGAAAGAGTGAAAAAGGTTATTGTAGAAGTGTTAGCTCTAAATGAAGCAGAAGTTTTACGAGAATCTTCTTTTGAAAACGACCTGGGAGCAGACAGTCTTGATTATGTGGCGTTACTTCAGGCGTTTGAAGAAGAGTTTAATATCCGGATTCCAGACGAAGATGCCCCGAAAATCAAAACTGTAGAAGATGCTACGAAATATATAGAAAGTAAGATAAAAAACCAAAGGAGGTAATTTGTATGGAAAATATGATAGAGAGAATGCTTCTTGCAGGAGCTGGTGCTATTGCCCTCACAAGGGAAAAGGCAGAGGAAATCGTAGATGACCTTGTAAGTAGGGGTGAAGTTGCCAAAAATGACAAAAAAGAGTTTGTGAAGAAATTCCTTGAAAGGGGCAAAGATACGAAAGTAGAGATCGAAAAGATTGTGGAAAAGACTATGACGAATGTGCTTAATAAATTCAACATACCAACAAAATCCGATATAGATGCCCTTATGAAGAAGATTGAAAAATTAACAAAAAAGTAGGGTTTACATATTGAGTTGAGAAAGATAGGACTCGTACTTGGGAGTGGGTCAGCAAGAGGTCTTGCTCATATTGGGGTTCTGAAAGCCCTACATAAGGAGAATATTTATCCCGATCTTGTAGTGGGTACAAGTATTGGTGCGTTAATTGGGAGTATCTATGCTACTGGAATGGATCCAGAGGAGATGTCTCAGAAATTCTGTCAATTAACCAGAAGATGGACAATTGCATCTTTTTTCCCAAGGTTTCATATCTCAGGTTTTATTGGTGGAAGTATGCTTGAGCGATTTCTTCATACATTTCTTAAGGACTTATCTTTTAATGATTTAAAAATTCCTTTCCTTGCCATTGCAACAGATATAGAAACTGGCAAAGAGGTAATAATATGCGAGGGGTCAATAAAAAAGGCAGTAAGAGCAAGTATGTCTCTACCTGTAGTATTCATACCAGTTCATTACAATGGAAAAATCCTTGTGGATGGTGGACTAGTTAATCCCTTGCCTATCAGTATAGCAAAAGAAAGAGGTGCGGATATAATCATTGCCTGCAATGTGACACCAAAAGCAAAGAAGAACGCTAAATCTATCAATTTAATGGATAAAAATGGGAAATTCCCACCAGAGTTCTTTTTGAGAGCAAGAAAGGATCTGCCCAATATGAAGAAGGTCTTTTTCCAATCTCTGTCTATTATGGAAAACGAGATACTTACTGCAAATTTACAGAAAGCAAGACCTACAATACTAATAGAACCCGAAGTAGGATTCTTTAATTCTACAGCATTCCACAGGGCTGATGAGATAATTGCTTGTGGGGAAGAGACAATGGAAAGCGCTATGCTAGCCCTGAAACAGATATTATGAAGCAGCAAAATAGCAAATCAGCTTTTTATTATACAGTTCGTCTGGCTACTCGGATAATCCTTACAATATTTTGCTCATTAAAGGTAAAGGGTGCAGAGAATGTTTTAGTGAAAGGCGCCTATATTATTGTAGCAAATCATATCAATTGGTTTGACGGTTTTGTGTTAATTGCTTTATTTAAAAAGAAGATTACCTTTTTAGCTGCATCCTATCTGTTTGAAAGACCAATAGTTAGAAGAGTATTCCTATCCAAGCTGGGATGTATTCCAGTTGGTCGGGCAAAAACAAGAAAAGCGATCAAAGAAACCTTAAATATATTAAAAGGGGGAGGAATAATAGGGATTTTCCCCGAGGGTGGGGTAAGATTAACGAAAGAGATGCATGAAATCAAGCGAGGAGCTTTATTTCTTGCCCATACAGCAAATGTTCCCATTATCCCAGTGGGTATTCAAGGAACTAATCATGTCTTCTCATTATCTCGTAAAATTCCTCGTCCTGGTAGGATAATTGTTAATATTGGAAAGCCAATTTATCCTGAAGAAACTGACAGGGGAACTACTGAGATTGTTGTTGCTAAAATTACTGAACTTGTAAGAAAAAACAGAATAAAAAGGATAGTAATGTGACAGAATTTAAAAATCTGGAAAAGAAGGTAAGTAATAAAAAAGGAAAATAGTCTATATTTCCTAAGAGGATTGATATGGAAAGACTAAAAGAAAAAATCAAAATAAACACAGAAAAAGTTACTCTTGATATTGAAGATTTTATAAGAGATAAGATAGATGCTTTTAAAAGAAACGGTGCTATATTGGGTATTTCAGGTGGAATAGACTCTGCCTGTATTGCAGGACTTTTATCTCGTGCAATTAATAGAAATAAGATATTAGGACTCATCATGCCGGAAAGGGATTCAGATAAAAACACAGTAAGGGATGCAGAACTTGTTGCCCATAGGTTTGGTATTAAAACAAGGATTATAGACATTACAAAGATACTTGAATCCTTCGGCATTTATGAGACATTGGCAGGAAGATTCTATGCAGATAAGAGAGAATCCATTGGAAAGCTTATAAAGAAGGCTTACAGGTTAATTCCGAATAGAAGTAATCCATTTATCGGTGGGCTTCTGGGAACAAGGTATGAGTGGATGAGAGAGGTACAAGCATATTATCGAATTAAGCACAGAATAAGGATGGTTCACCTATATTATTACGGAGAAAAAATGAATTATCTTATAATTGGAACATCAAATAAGACAGAGAACTTGATTGGATTTTTTGTTAAATATGGAGATAGTGCAGTAGATATTATGCCAATCGCAAATCTTTATAAAACACAGGTAAGGAGACTTTCAGAGTATCTCGGTGTCCCAGAACTCATTACAAAAAAGGAATCCTCGCCCGACCTCCTGCCAGGTATTACAGATGAGGCTGCTATTGGATTATCCTATGAAAAACTTGACTTAATCCTGCTGGGACTTGAACTCAACATTTCTGATGTTCTCATTCAAAAAGAGATAGGTTGCACTAAAGATGCTATTGAATATGTAAAAAGGATTGTTTCTTTATCAAGTCATATGAGGAACCTACCCGAGAAGTGGACAAATGGATAGGTGGGGTAAACCCCTTATGGAATAGTGGCACATTCCATGGAGTTGACATTTTGGCACTACCAATTGACATAATATATAGTGATATTATTAATATATATGAAGGAAAACCGTTGGATTCACTGAAAGATAATGCAGGGCTAACAAATAAAGAACTGATAGAATATTCATTATCTTGCCACCTATCCAAGAGAGCAAAATAAGATTAAATTGTCAAATATTAGCACCGAGATTAATTTAACTTT
>NGFL01000071.1 GCA_002215665.1 candidate division TA06 bacterium JGI_Cruoil_03_38_101
TCCCTCTGGGTTAATTCTTTATTTTGCCTTTTCAATATGCCTCTAAACTCCTTGGCGCTTTGAATTATCCAGATTATTAATATAGCCAAACCCACACCCCAAATACTCCATGTTACCCAATCAAATTTCATCTTTCACCTCCTTTTTTAGGGAAAGGCATAAACATTGATTTTTGTAAGAAGTAGAGATTCGCTGAAAGTTGTTCGATTGTATTTTTATGAATTCAAGAGCTATCTCTTGAATCGGCTCTCCATCCCTTTTAGATTTTTCTATCATCTGAATCAGTGGTTGGGCCATCTAACAATCTTGCACACTTCTTTAGAATTTCGGCTGCAAAACGATCTCCGATCGAAAAAACAAGGGAATTGAGAAATTCTTTCATAACATAACTATATATCATTTAAATTTAATCTGTCAAGAGCCCAAGAAAAACGGTATTAGGCTTTCGCGTCCGATGTAGTGAGAAAGATAATATTTTTTCTATCTTTTCTTTCAACCTTCTATTGCTTCTCCACCTTTAAATAGCGATAGATCATGGGTTTCTCTCCAGGATACTCCTGTAGAAATCTCTTTGTCAGTTCATCCGAATCACCGAATTTCTCCCGCAGGCTGTTCAGTTCATTCTTGAGCTGCTTTTTTGGATTGGTGTAAGCCCGATCCGCATAAACATTATGCAACTCATACGGATCCTTCTCCAGATCCTACATTTCCCAAGCGTTGATATCATCATAGAAGTGAATCAATCGGAAGTATAGATCACAATGGTGTTCTTGCTCAAGTTAGTTTTATCAAGATAGTTTAATATCCGACCAATATTCTTATCTGCTGAAGCAACAACCCTTAAGTAGTCCTTAATAAATCGCTGGTATTTGTAACGAACTAAGTCTTTCCCGGTAAGATTAGCATCGTAGAACGCTTTGTTCTTTGGACCGTAGTAAGCTTCCCACTTTTTGCGCTGCTCTTCATTGAGATGGCTATAGGAAGAATTCCACAGTTCTTGATCTGCCTTGTCGTTTTTTCCCGTTGGAAATATCTTCAAGTCGGAAGCGAGAAAGAGATCATGAGCAATGCTCATCTTCTGTTCTTTTGCATGAAACCAGCCAGAGAAATGCTGCAATGATACTAAAAACTATAAATCTCGAAAACTTTTTGATGAAATTTTTTAGAATAAAAAGCATATTAAACCCTTTTTATATATTACTAAAACAACTAAAAAGTTTGCTCTAAGCCCTCAGGGAATCCATGAAAGCTTGGTAAAGATAATTTTTTATATTGTTTTCTTCATATAAATTAGTATAAAACCAATCGTCAAAAGTACAAGATGAGGATTCTTGTCAAGATATAACTACAAGCCTGTCAAATAATTCCACTGAAAGCTATATAAACACCTTCTTTCACCACTCTCAAAACCTTCAGGTTTTCAAAAGTGGTTGTAATTTCAGAGTATCATCTTGCAATGATCTTTACGGGAATTTCTTTTAAAGGACAATTCCAACCAGAAATTTCAAATTTTGTTGAGTATGTCCCTGAAACATTTCCCCTGTTTACAATTTTCACATTTACGCTTCTTGTCTCTTCAGGAAGAAGAGTGAAATAATTATCACTGTAAAAAGGAAATATTTCACCGGGTTCCGCATTCAGCCTTACTCTTATGAAAAAAGCGAGCTTTTTTGAAGGATTGGTAAGATTTATTACTAATTTTCCTACACCTTCTTTGTTCAATTTCACGGCTTTTTTAGAAAGCTTACTCTGAAGGGAAACTTCGGGTAGTTCATTAAGCTCGGCAAATATACTAGAGAATTTATCACTAATCTCAAGGTACCACTCCTTAATACTTCGTTCGCCTTTCTTTTCCTTTATTGCCACACGGCTTACAGCAATTGGGTAAATACCCTCTGAAATGAGCTTTTTATCCTTACCTAAAAGCCTAACCGATAAAAAGAACGTTTCCCCTTTGTAAGATTCTGGAATCCTCCATTTTATATTGTCCACTTTTACCGATTTATTTGCTCCAACTGACGCAGCTCCAGATTTTTGTGCAAGAGTTTTACTGTCTATGTCCAACAGAGAGGCTTGGTACGTCATATCACTAACTTCTTCATAAGAGTCGTTTAAGATGTGGATATCAGATTGGAATTCCTCCCCTACTTCCCAGAGATACTTCTTGTAATCCCCAGAGATATGGAGAGGCCTTGATGCCCTCTTCAGGAAGAAATATGAGGGTTTTGGTGTCCCATACCAATCTACAAGTGCCCAGGAAAGAGTCGGCCAAATATCGTTGTATTGCCAGATAAGCAGACCGCTATTTTGAAACTTGTTTTCTCGACAGAATTCCATGTTAAACTTATTGGCGATTGCCTGGTAAAGCTGGCTTTTAGAGACAAATTCTTCCAGAGAAGATGAAGCCCCAAACTCCTTGGCATACCGCATAAGCTTGAGTAGATGATAAAATCTTGCATTCCTTTCACCATGATACTCTATATAGGTTGTATCAAGAGGCCATAGCTTTTCTTCTGGAGTGAATTTTTTATAGTTTTCAATCACAGGGAAAGTATTTACACCAGCCTCGCTTCTAAAAGGCCTTACAACTCTATATGCTGTATAAGGCTCTATCCCGTGCCAGACTCCCCAGTAATGGTCATCACCCTTATAGGGAGAGGCTCTGTGGAATTCCCTCGGGGGATCGAGTTCTTTTAAAATTCCTCCGAGATAATCGATTATAGCTTTACTGTTAATATCATCTGGATCGAACTCATTGCCACCACAATAAAAGGTGAGACTCGGATGATTCCTTATCCTTAAGATACTTGCTTTAGCTCCTTCAAAGAAGTTTTCTTTGTCTATTTTAGAAAAGTTCAAGTTGCTTAAAAACTCCTGCCAAGCTAATATCCCATATTCGTCGCACAACTCATAGAAATCATCTGTTTCATAAAGACCTCCTCCCCAAACCCTGAGGAGGTTCATATTTGCTTCTTTTGCCAATTTTAGCAGGTGATCGTATCTTTCTCTTTTTACCCTCAGCATATGATCTACCGGTATCCAGTTTGCACCTTTGGCAAACATCTTCTTCCCGTTAATTTGAAAGGTCCAGGGATAGGCCCCGATAACTTTACCAAGACTATACTGGCTTCCCAGACCTTTCTCTTTCTCCATGCCCTTTATGAATTTCTTAATTCCCTCATTTTCAAGGAGTTTTAGTTCTCTAATCCCAAACTGAGTTACCAGTTTGTCAGATACTTCACTATCTTCGATCACTTCAGACTCAAAAAGATAGAGGTTTTGCTCTCCCATTCCGTTGGGCCACCATAGCCTCGGTTTATTTACTTTGACTTCAAATTTAACCTCCTTCTCTTCATGGGGTGAAAGACTAATTGGGCGGCTAATTTCTATATTCCCAGCATTAAAACCTTTTCCTTTAATAACTCCTTTTAAAGTTACATTCTTAGCGGAATCACTTAAATTCTTCACTTCACAACTTATGTTAAGAGAGGCAAGATCCTCAGATTTTATGGACGAAAGGATATAGGGATTTTCTATTCTTACATCCTTTGAATACCTGATTTTTACTTTCTTCCATATTCCAATTGGAACTATGTGAGGTGCCCAATCCCAAGTAAATAGGCACTGGGCAATCGAATAAAGTTGCTCTCTACCGGGACTATTAGCAAAGGTTAAGCCCTTGGTTTTCTGAATGTTCCTTGCATCTTCAGGAGCTTCCAATCTGACTGCAAGGGTGTTTTTCCTTCCATAATTTAATATACTCGAAACATCAAACGAACGGGGATTAAACATACCCTTGAGTTTACCAACCTTCTGTCCATTAAGCCAAACTTCCCCCTTGAAGATATACCCCTCGAATAAAAGATCAACGAATTTACCCTCCAAATCCTCGTTGATTTTAAAATCTTTGCAAAACCACCATTCTTTCTTTCTCTTCAACCCATAACGATTTTTCAGCGTTATAACCGTAATAAGGATCCGGTATCTTACCCGCTTTCAAAAGGGCCTCTCTTACAGTTCCGGGAATCTTTACTGGAATAAAACTGCTTCTATCATATTCTGGCATATATACTTTCTTCTCAACTCCTTTACCTATGGAATCACCTTCCAATTCCCATATGCCGGAGAGATCAATAAATCCGTAATTTTTGGGGGCAGAAATTGAACAACTCAATATGAAAAGAACTAAGATGGGGATGATAATGCTTTTTGATTTGAACATTTTACCTCCTTTGTTAAAAGACCAACAATTCAAACTGATATAAAACTTCTCTTGTATGTTTATAAGTTTGCTTTAGATTTTTTGTAAAAAACATTTTAAAACTCTAATTTATTATAACGAATAATACCCCTTTGTCAAGGGAAATGATTTTATGCATGTTAAGCCAAAGCACATAGTTTACACTTTGGGTTAAAGAGAATAGACTTAAATGTGAATATAAAAACATTGGAAAGAACACCATAGGGTTTTTTTATATACCCTTTACCGTCTTGGTAATTTCTGGGCTCAATTTTTGAACAGCCGATAATTAGAAAAATTTCAACCAAAAATATTCTCAGGAATAAACTGCTCTTTTTATGCTTTTTCCTCCTTTTTAATTTATAGATTCATCTTTTAGCCTAAACTTTTAAAAATATCTTTCGCTTGAATAAGAAATAGAGAAAAAACCATTCAACAGCAAGCGTACAGATGAC
>NGFL01000020.1 GCA_002215665.1 candidate division TA06 bacterium JGI_Cruoil_03_38_101
ATGAAAGAATATTAATAAGTTAAATTCTCTACGATATTCTTAATCGGAAGATAAAAACTCTGATAGATAAAAAGCTGGAAACAGCTATGGTATTTGGGGTTAGAAAACAATTCATTGACATTGGAAGGAAAATCTGTATATTAAGTATATGGTAGTTAAACAAGAGATTGGAATTTTTAAAGGCGGATATTTATTGAATATTCAAACTACTTCTGGTATAATGCCAAATCAGAACTATATCCGCAATGCGGATATAGATGAGTTATACGAAATCGCCCGTTGCATGTGAAGGAGATGGCACATGATTTATCTTGTAATTGTTGACAAATTTGCCCCTGAAGGGAAGAAGAATTTAAAGAGGGTTTTGGAATGGCAAAAGCAGTTGGACAACTGGCTCATATCTCATGGTGCAAAATTCAAATCCGTCAAACATTTCTTGACCCTGATTGGTGAGCCTATCTATGAGACTTGGCTTGAGTATACGAACTACGCTGCTCTGGACGAAGACGCGGAGAAAGCGAAAGAATTTGTGCCAGACCCAGAATGGCAGAAACTTGTCTCCCAGATGGATATTTTCTTCGAACGAGTAAGCAGTAGGATCGTGAAGGCAATAGAATGATGCCTCGGGCGACTTCCGATAACAGCGGGCATATAGCTTCGCCTTCTATTATGCCCAAATTGGCTTCGGCAACTTCTTTTATCCGCAAGCCGTTAGGCGAAACGGCAAGAAATGAAAGGAGGTAGTTGAAATGAGATATGAAGAAGAAAGGAAGAAGGCAATAAGTTATTGCGGAGTGTATTGCCCTAAATGTGACTGGCTTGCAGGGAACATTAAAGAGCCAGCGGACAAATTACTTGCTATTTTAAAAGTCCGTCCCGAGTTGAGAATGTGGTGTAAAGGAGAAAAGGACAAATATGATTACAAGAATTTCGTTGGGGTATTGGAATATCTCTCCAAAACTGGATTTTGTAGGTTTACCTGTAAGGAAGGTTCGGGTTATGGTGGCTGTCCTGTGCGTAAGTGTTGCGAAGAAAAAGGGCTTTCATTTTGCTTTGAGTGTAAGGAATTTCCTTGTAAAAAATGGGGTAAATGGCCATTCGATCAAGAAAAAATAGAAAATCTACGCAAGATCAAGGGAATGGGAGTAGAAGCATGGATTAAGAAACAGTGGGAGGAGGCATTATGATTAAGAAGCTTAGCAATATTACAGTCCCTGTTTCAGATCTAAAGGAAACAGTGGAATTTTACGAAAAAGTCTTGGGTCTTAAAAAGAAGTATAAGTGGCCCAACTATGTGGCTTTTAATTGTGGTGGTGTGGAACTTGCTTTTGAGCCCGGTGGTAGTAAAGGAAAGAAAGAAAGTTCACCTTATATGTTTCTCTTGGTAGATAATGTGGATGCGGAGTATCGAGAGCTAAATAGTAAAGGAGTAAAAATTGAGAGTGAACCAAGGGATACATCTTGGGGAGGAAGAGTCGCAAGTCTCACGGATCCAGATGGGAACGTGGTTTGCCTTTTACAATGGAAGGAGAAATAAAGAGGATTTTTGTGCCGCTTCGCCTAACAGTGTGTTTGCAACGCTCCGCTAAATTGCCTAAAGGCAACTTTGTAAACACGCAAACCGATAGGCAAGATTCTTGAAAGGAGTGTGTGGGGAATGAAAATTAAAATTGTGGACCTCACAGAGAAAAATCTCGGCGATGCACCGGAATTTTCGGCATACCCTTTTAGCTGTAAGTACTGCCTCTACTGGGAGTATCCGGAGGATTTTAAGGATTTAGAAAAGAAAGGAAAAGAGAGTATGATAAAAAAAACGATGTGGCTAAAAGAAACGAGACAAGAATTCGGTAATTGTGGCAAGATACTTTATGTTGACGGAAAATCTGTAAAAAATAACGGGGTCAGGCTGGAAAATAGAACAAGGCCTTTATTTATCCTTTCCAAAATAAGAAAACGTCGCATTGACATTGAAAGGAAAACCTCTATATTAAGTATATGGTAGTTGAATTAGAGATTCAAAAAACTTCAGGTATGACGTTAAATCGGAACTATACCCACAATGCGGATATATACGAGTTAGGCGAAATTGAGGGCAACAGAGCCTAAAAACAAGCTATATGATATATTTTGTATTTTGAAGATTGTCAATTTTCTATTGATTTTTGAATTTAATTTAGAGAAAGAATAAGATGAAAGATAAACGGAGAATATCGGATATGATTATGAAAAATGATCTTTGCATATTATCTAAGGAGAAAAAATGATCAGGAAACTTGACTCACCCCCCTATACAGTTGACGAGAAAGTTTTGATGCGGTTTGATCAGAGGCAAACTATATTTGGACGAATGCTTAGAGATAAAAAGGCAACTTTTTATAGAAAAGATATGTACGAAAATGTCGCAAAAATTATTGCAAAGAACGAGCCCAGATACTCTCGAGTAGAATTTGCTAGGACATTGGGAGCCTGGGCTGTTTATGATTATTTTCACGGAGCATTCTCCTGGCAGCAACTGACCGAACCCAATACAGTTATGAATAAACCCGTATTGGAAAAATACCCTGTGATGGATCCACACATTATGAGCGAACAGGTTAAAGAAACGGCAAAGCTTTATGGAGCAGCACTTGCAGGAATTTGTAAACTTGACCACCGTTGGATATACTCCTATGACATTGATGGAAAGCCAATTGAAATCCCTGAAGAATATAAGTATGCGATTGTCATGGCTATAGAAATGGACGCTACAGCCATTAAAACTTCGCCAGCTTTCCCTGCCTGCACTGCCAGTGCTATGGGTTATTCACGAATGGCTTTTTGTATCGCCTGCCTGGCAGAGTTTATTAGAAATTTAGGATACAGGGCCATTCCAATGGGTAACGATACTGCTTTGAGCATTTCTCTTGCCATTGATGCAGGTCTCGGTGAGCTGGGAAGAAATGGCCTGCTCATAACTCCTGAATATGGACCGTGCGTGCGGCTTTGCAAAGTGTTCACTGATTTACCGTTAGAGCCGGATAAACCTATAGAATTCGGAGTTGCAAATTTTTGTAAACAATGCAAAAAATGTGCAGAGGCTTGTAAAATAGGTGCAATCCAATTTGAGAAGGAACCCTCTTTCAAAGTAGTATGCCCTTCTAACAATCAAGGAATTCTGCGATGGGCTGTGGATCACGATAAGTGTTATTCATTTTGGGTAGAGAATGGGGGAGATTGTTCAAATTGCATTGCAGTATGTCCCTTCTTTAGCCATGCCAAAATGAGAACCAGTTTTCAGGCGTTAATATTTAGGAGAAAATGACTGCCAAAATACAGGATTAGAAAAGAGTGATATGAGAAATTAGTATGGCAAGGAAACCGAGAATAGAATATCCTGGAGCTTTTTATCATGTGATAACACGAGGTAATCGCAAAGCAGCTATATTTAAGGATGATAAGGACAGAGGGAGGTTTTTGCAAAAGCTTCTCGAGTACAAAGAAAGGTATGGTTTTATTCTTTATGCTTATACCCTTATGGATAATCACATTCATTTGCTCATTGAGGTAGGGAAGGTGCCGTTGTCCAAAATAATGCAGGGTCTTTTGCAATCATACACGCAATGGTATAACGGTAAATACAGGTTAGTAGGTCATCTTTTTCAGGGGAGGTATAAGGCGATATTGTGTGATAAGGATGTATATCTGTTAAATCTCATACGATATATACATCTTAACTGTGTGAGAGCAGGGATAGTAAGAGATCCTTCGGATTACAAATGGAGTAGTCATAGGATATATCTTGGACTTGAGAAAAGCAAGATAGTAGCTCCAGACTTTGTATTGAGTCAATTTTCCAGGAATAAACAAGAAGCTATAAGGATGTATGGAGCTTTTGTCTTAGAATGGAAAGGTGAGGGTAAGCAGGATGAATTTTACAGGACAATTGACCAGCGATTATTAGGTGAAGAAGATTTTATAGTGGAGGTAAAGAGAAGAGCAGGGGAGGAATTGGTGAGAGAGGAAGATGTATTAAGGAATATGACATTGGACGAGATAGCAAAAGGAGTTAAACAGGTAACGGGGGTGGAGCTGGATGACTTGCGCAGTCGGAGTCGGGGTAAGGAAATAGTGTGGGCACGAAGTTTATTTGTTCTTTTATCACTTAAATACGCTGATTATGATTATAAACGGAAGGAAATTGCTTCATATCTTGATAGAACACCAAAGATGGTATGTTATTTGGAGAGGAAAATCGATAAGGGCAAATTGCGAGCAATAGAAAGAAGATTGGGATGGTAATTTTTCTATATTCTATTTTCCAGACTGACCCCAATTACCCCAAATGAAGAAATCGTCATATATACTGGTTATTTTGGGTGGTGCTATTATAGGAATATTCATACTATTTCCTGTGAATGAGACCGTTTATTATTATGAGCACATTCGACTTAATCCTAATGCACCGACTCTCACGAATTTCATTCTTGGTGAATTTGCCTTTCTCCAAACTGGAAAGAATTTTGAGGTACCTATCTTCTATTTATTTTTTGGTGCCTTGCTTTCTTTCATAATCAC
>NGFL01000062.1 GCA_002215665.1 candidate division TA06 bacterium JGI_Cruoil_03_38_101
CAACCATAGAGCAGTATGGGGCGAGTTCTGGTTTCAGGACCCGAAGCAAATTCATCCCTGATATGGTTAAGGAATACGAACATCGCCGCGACGTTGTTTACCAGGAGATTCAAGAAATGGGTGGATTGTTTACTCTAAAGCCAGAAGGGGCTTTTTATACCGTAGTAAAACTTCCCGTTGATGATAGCGAAGAGTTTGTTCGATGGATGTTAACGGATTTTGAAATGGATAAAAAGACCACAATGCTTGCACCTGCTTCTGGTTTCTATGCTACAGAAGGGAAAGGAAAGGATGAAGCTAGGATAGCATATGTTTTAAAGGAAGATGACTTAAGGGATGCTATGAAAATTCTAAAGGAAGGCCTTTATGTCTTTAACAATACCCATTAGGAGGTTGGATAAGACCCTTTCCATTCCCTGTTATCAAACAAAAGGGAGTTCAGGGCTTGATCTCTATGCATCTCGAGAGTGTATCCTAGGCCCAGGTGATTTCAAAATCATATCAACAGGCATTGCTCTTGAGATTCCTTTAGGTTTCGAGGGACAGATCAGGGCAAGAAGTGGTCTTGCATCAAAATATGGTATTGGAGTCCTTAATTCCCCGGGGACTATCGATTCTGATTACCGCGGAGAGATCAAGGTTATTCTTTTCAACCTTGGGAGGAAAAATTTCAGATAAAAAAAGGAGATAGGATTGCACAACTTGTCATATCCAGAGTTGTTAAAGTCCAGCTAAAAGAGGCATGGAAATTGGAAGGAACAGAGAGGAATAATCAAGGTTTCGGTTCTACAGATTCCTGATATGAAGGAATTTTTAATGCTTATTATAACTCAACTTGGCCGATTTACTCCAGATTGGGTAAGGGTCTTTATAGCGAAGATTATAGGAATACTATGGTACATTGCAACTCCCAGAAGAAGAGTTGTAATCAGGGAAAATTTAATCACGATAAAGGGAAGTGTTAGAGAATCCGAGATCAGGAGAACTTTTATCAACTTTGCAAGAATTTACAGCGATGTCTTTAATATTCCAAATATGAGCTCATCTTATATACAGTCTATGGTTAAACCCTTTCATTTGGATTTTCTAAGGGAAGGTCTGGATAAAGGTAGAGGAGTAATTTTAATTGGAGCCCATCTTGGTGGAGTAGAATTGGCAGGATCTTATCTATCATCTCTTGGATTTCCCCTTTATACTGTTGCAGAATCAAAGGGTCCGGGAATGAGATTTTTTCGTTTTTATAATCGATATAGAGAACATTTTGGCAATACCATTTTACCTCTCGAGAAAAGGAAACTCACATTCAATTTGGTGAAATTGCTCAAGAAGAATAAAGTTGTTGTCTTGGTTGCCGACAGAGATATCCAGGGCTCAGGAGTTGACATGAAGTTTTTTGATAGGATTGCTTCTATCCCAAGGGGTATTATTCTTCTTTCAAGGAGAACAGGTGCACCGATTGTTGTGGGTGTAGCGGCTCTGGATCCTGATTCTCCTCGATATCTGGTAAGGTTATTTCCTCCCCTTTATCCTGAAGATTTTGATTCAGCTAATGAGATGTTTACCGTGATGGTTGATTTACTTGAAAAGGAGATAAGGTTATTTCCTCTCCAGTGGTTTGTATTTCAAAAGATATGGAAGGATAACAAGAGAGAAGGTAAAATAAGATGAATATTCTTTTTGTATCTGATCTCTATTACCCACATATCGGTGGAGTATCTGAGCATATATACAATCTTGCAAATCAGTTTGAGGAGATGGGACATAAAGTTTCAATACTTACCGCAAATATCAAAGGGAATCTAAAACCAGATGAAGAGAGAGTTATTAGGGTTGGAAGCTCAATTATCATACCAGCAAATCAATCCCGTTCAAGGATTACCTATGGAGTCCGACTCAGCTCTCTTTCAAAGATTGTAAATAAGAACGATCTCATTCATATCCATGGGACCCTTGCACCAACTCTCCCTCTTTTAACCCTGAAAGTTTCAAGAAAGACCAACATTTTTACTTTCCATCCTACCTTTGGTCTTCGGTCCCATTTGAGATATTCAAGGGTTATTTAATGAAATATTTTAGACTTATCCATGGAAGAATTGCTGTTTCAAGAACAGCCAGGAATTCCATCCAGCACTATTTTCCGGGAGAATACAGGATTATTCCAAATGGCGTTGATACCAGTCGTTTTAAACCCAACGGGAAGAGAAACCCTTTTGAAATCCTCTTTGTTGGGAGAATTGAACCAAGAAAAGGTTTGCAGTTTCTTATCAATGCCCTTCCTATCATTAAAAAGGAGATACCGGAGGCAAACCTCACTGTGGTTGGTGGGAGTTATAAAAGAATGAAACTGAATATTCCCCCTGAGGTGAAGAATTCTATTCGATTCCCCGGTTTTATTGAACCCAAGAGATTACCAGAAATTTTCAATAAATCTTATGTTTTTGTATCTCCGGCTTTAAGGGGAGAGAGTTTTGGAATAGTCCTCATTGAATCTATGGCTTCAGGGACTCCTGTTGTTGCTTCTGATATCCCTGGTTACAGATGTGTAATCAAGGACGGTTATAACGGGTTAAATGTTCCACCGGGAGATCCAGAAGGGATAGCAAAGGGGGTTATAAAAGTGATGAAAGATAAGGATTTAAGGGAATCTTTGATCCGGGGCGGTCTTATAAGTGCAGAACATTATTCATGGGTCAGGGTGGCAAAAGAAGTTCTGAAATATTACTATGAAGTCAATCCTTCTTTATCATAATATATCTAAAACCCTTGCCCCATACGGATCAGTTGTAACCCCTGATACCTTTAGGAAGCACATTAAGTTTATTAAGAATTGCGGGTTAAAAATCCTAAAACCTGCTGATTTTTTTAAAAGTTCGTCCGGTGTTCTCATTACATTTGATGATGGTTTTTTTGATCTTTATAGGTTTGCTTTCCCAATACTCCAGGAGGAAGGGATTTCTGCGATAATCTTTGTTGTATCCGGGTATGCAGGTAAGAGAAACGATTGGGATATAACCTTTGGAAAATACTTTACCCACCTTTCATGGGACAAGTTAAGGGAGATGAACCGATACGGTATTATTATTGGCTCTCATTCTCATCTCCACCCGGATTATTCAAGAATTCCTGTAGAAGTTATTCGGAGAGATTTAGAAGTTTCGTTTAATATGATTTCAGATGAGATAGGAGAAAGAGTAAGTTTTCTTTCATACCCATTCGGGAGAATAAGAGAAGGGGATTGGAGGATAGCCCGGGATGTTGGCTTCACCCGGGCTTTCACCTCTATTCCAGTTGGATGGGATAATCCTTATTATCTCGGGAGATGGGGTGTTTATACGATAGACAATATCTTTACTCTTTCTTTAAAGATAGGTTTGAAGAAAAGACTGAGAACTCTTGAACGCCTGAAATGCACCAGTATCAACTGGGTTTCCAATGGGACAGGAATCCTGAAGTCGATGTTCGGGCAATGATACTGTTATTACTTTCGCTCTCTGCAAGAAAATTTGCATTTTGCAAAAGGTTTTTAAAATTAACTTGTTGAATATGAGGAACTTGAATTTTGGAACGTTTTTTGTATATATTTATAATGGTTCTTTGAAAATTAAATTTAAAACAAAAAGGAGATCCTATGAAAAAGGAAGGTTTTACTTTAATTGAATTAATGGCTGTGGTTGTCATCATTGGAATCCTGGCAGCAATAGCTATCCCGAATTTTGTAAAGACGGCTACGAAAGCGAAGGAAGCTTCAGTTAAAGCAAATATGCATACAGTTCAGATAACAATTGAGGCAATGTCAATAGAGCTTAGTGGAAATTATCCAACAGTGAAAGGTGATAAAAATACAGCAGGCACAATTGTTCATGAGCTTCCAGGAAATTTCGGAAATCCTTTTGACCCAGAAGAGAAAATGATTGATGCTTTTGAGGTTTACTCTGGTCTAACAGTTGATACTACAACTCAGCAGATTTCAAAGATGACTCCGCCTCATGAAGCAGGACGCGTTAGTTATTCCCATAATGGGGAAGGAACGGACGACGCTACATTGTATGCAATACTCGGTTCAGGTAAAGACAATAGGGTTCTTGACCTTACCCTTTTCAAAGGGTCTTAAAATTAACTTATTGACAACTTGAATTTTAGAGCATTTTTGTTAGTATGGTTATGTTAACCTTGGAAACTTTTAAACCTTAAAGGGAGGTTTTTATGAAAAAGCGTGGTTTTACCCTGATTGAATTGATGGTTGTGGTTGTCATCATTGGAATCTTAGCAGCAATAGCCATCCCGAACTTTGTAAAAGTGATCTCACGAGCAAAGGAAGCTTCTGTGAAGAACAATATGCATACAGCCCAGGTAACGGTTGAAGCAATGTCAATAGACCTGCTTGGAAATTATCCAACAACGGAGGGGCCCAGAGAGACACCGGGTACAATTGAACATGAACTTC
>NGFL01000068.1 GCA_002215665.1 candidate division TA06 bacterium JGI_Cruoil_03_38_101
TTCCAGACTTTTGCAGGGAGATGGCTTGGGGTTGAATCATACGGTCTATTAAATGTGTTATATTCTTCTATAATCATTGTAACTGTCCTTGTTGTAGTTGGTGTTACGCAAGGAGTCACTCGTTTCATTGCTTTCTATCAGGCAAGAAACGATAAGAAAGGCGAAGAAGAAACAATTCAGACATCATTTATTATCTACTTAATTTTACTTTTTGCAGTGATCTTAATCTGCTATCTGGTAAGAAAATTAATTTCACAATACTTATTTAATAATAGCTCTACAATATTCTATCAGTTTATCCTTGGGATAGTTTTCTTATCACTCTATCGCTTTTATAATGGTGTACTTCAGGGCTACAGAAAATTTCATATATTCTCCATCGGTCTTGTTATAAAAGCGATTACGATGTTCTTCATACTTTTCTTAATAGCCAGATTTCTAAAGCTTTCAAAGATTGCTTCAGGATGGAGTATTGTTATATCTCCTATACTCGCTATATTATTTTTTCAGTTCGTAACAAAAAAACCGTTTACCTCTTTCCGTTGGAGATCTCATCTAAAACTACAACCTGAAATCATAAAGTTTATAATGGTAGGGACATTTATTTCATTAATGAATATGTGGATTATGCGGTCAGGTCCAATTTTGCTAAAAATTGTTGGAGAAGTTGAGGCTGATAAACTTGCAGGTCTTTTTAGTGCAATTATGATTCCCCTAAATCTTGCCAGGACTATCGTCATAGCTCTTTTTACTGCTCTTTACCCAAATCTTAGCAGGGCATACTCTCTTGAAGATAAAAACCTCATCCAGAGATATGTTTCTAAGAGTATTGGTATCGTTGGAATTATTATAATTTTTCTTATACCAATTTACTATTTCTTTGGGCCTCAGATCGTAAGGTTATTATTCGGAGAGGAATTTATAGTTTCAAAAATTGATTCCACTTTATTAGCTTTTGCCTTTTCCTTTTATTTCATTGCTCTTCTTCAATCTAAAATATTATTGGCGAGGAATACCCCTAAGTATTCAGCGTTTTCCCTACTTCTCGGCATTATAGGGATGTTTGTGACACTCTATTTGGCTAATCTTTCGCCAATGAAATTAATAGCTGCTAGCCTTCTTGTTTGCAACTTCCTTTATGTTACCATTCAGGGTATTTATCTCGGAATAGTAAAAATCCAGAAATAGATTAAAGATAAAAAATATTTTTGTACTTTAGTATTTACAACTTCTCTTGACAAAAGTAGCTCTAAAAGTATTATAAAATTATGAAGAAAAGAAATGAAAGAACTCCGGAACAACTTTCTCTCCTGGTAACCGGTGGAGCAGGATTTATAGGCTCGAATTTTATAAAATATATGTTAGAAAAGCATACCAAAGTTTCAATCACTAATCTTGATAAACTAACCTACGCTGGCAATCTTGAAAATCTAAAAGAGGTAGAAAATAACCCAAGATACACATTCGTAAGAGGTGATATAACCAATTTGAAACTAATAGATAGATTATTCAGAAGGAGAAACTTCAATGTAGTCATCAATTTTGCCGCAGAAACCCATGTTGATAGAAGCCTCCTTAAATCATCACCTTTTATCCAGACAAATATTATAGGCACTCTTACCCTTCTTGAAGCAGCAAGACAACACAATTTAGGCCGTTTCATTCAGATATCAACAGATGAGGTATATGGAAGCCTCAATAAAGAAGGTAATTTTTCAGAAAAAAGTCCTTTAAAACCAAATTCTCCTTATTCAGCAACCAAGGCTTCTGCAGATCTCATCTGCCGATCTTATTGGAAGGGTTATAATATTCCTATTATAATAGCAAGGAGTTCAAACAACTATGGACCATATCAATTTCCAGAAAAACTTATTCCCCTTATGATAAAAAATGCACTTGAAGGGAAAGAATTACCCGTCTATGGAGATGGTTTGAACATCCGCGATTGGCTTTATGTAAAAGATAACTGCAGAGCAATTGACCTAGTAATAAGAAAGGGAAGGATTGGTGAGATATACAATATTGGGGGAAATTGTGAGAAAAGTAATATAGAAGTTATTAATTTTATCTGTAACGTAATCTCGGAAGAGAAAAACAGAGACAAAGAAGAACTAAAAAGTCTCATCACATTTATTAAAGATCCTCGGGGTAAAGCGCATGACTTCAGGTATGCTTTAAACTCTTCAAAGATAAAAGAAGAAATAGGTTGGGAACCTACAACAGATTTTGAATCTAGGCTGAGGGAAACAATACGATGGTATCTCAAGAATATAGAATGGATTAAGCGGGTTACAACAGGAGAATACAGAGAATACTATGAAAAGATATATGGGAAAAACCATCAAAAAATAAGGGATAGCAAATGAAGGCATTGATTCTATCAGGAGGAAAGGGCTCAAGGCTTCGACCTCTGACTCATACAGGAGCAAAACAATTGATTCCTGTTGCAAACAAACCCATTATTTATTACGGGTTGGAGGACATTGTGGAGGCGGGGATCAAGGATATTGGTATAATTGTAGGTAAAGAAACCAAGAATGATGTAAAAAGAGGGGTCGGAGATGGGAAAAGATGGGGTGTAAACATACAATATATATATCAGGAAGAACCCTTAGGGATTGCCCACTGTGTAAAGATTTCGAGGGATTTCTTAATGGATGAGCCCTTCATTATGTATCTTGGTGATAACATTCTTGCTACTGATCTTTCTTTATTCATCCGTGAATTCGAGGACTCATCTGCAAATGCTCTTGTCCTTCTTACAGAAGTAGATAACCCGCAACAATTTGGGGTTGTTGAATTAGATGATGAAAATCACATAAAGAGATTAGTGGAGAAGCCGAAAAAGCCTCCTACGAATCTTGCCCTTGTTGGTGTGTATCTTTTCGACAAAAATATCTATAAAGCAGTGGAGAAGATCAAGCCATCCTGGAGAAATGAACTCGAGATAACCGATGCTATCCAGTGGTTAATTGACAATGGATATAAAGTTCTACCTCATAAGGTTCAGGGATGGTGGAAGGACACAGGAAAACCAGAAGATGTTTTAGAGGCAAATAGGTTTATCCTCTCAACTCTGAAAGGTGGGATTTTAGAAAATGCGTCAATTGATTCAGAATCTGCTATAGAAGGTGAAATACAACTTGAGGAAGGTGTTAGAATTCAGAGAAGTGTGATCCGGGGTCCTGTTGTGATTGGAAAAGGAACAAAAATCTTAAATTCTTATATTGGACCATACACATCTATATACTACGGATGCACGATTAAAAACAGTGAAATAGAGAATAGTATAATTCTGGAAAATACGAAAATTATAGATAGTCCTTTCCGACTTGATAGTTGTCTCATTGGAAAGGAAGTGGAGATAAGTAAAGGTTCTGGAAAACCAAAGGCTATAAGTCTTATCCTGGGTGACCGCTCCAAAATGTGTTTGCCTTAAATCTTAACTCTAAAAAGAGGTGAGAAAAATGAATAAAAACAAAGAGTTAATTAAAGGAGTGAAGATAAAAAAATTGAAAGTAATCCCAGATGAACGAGGAAGGCTAATGGAGATTTTAAGAAACGACGATGAATTATTTATCAAATTCGGTCAGATTTATATCACGACTGTATACCCGGGAGTAACGAAAGCCTGGCACTATCACGAAAATCAAACTGATAATATGACTGTCCTAAAAGGGATGGCAAAAATTGCTCTGTTCGACAACAGGGAAGATTCTCCAACAAAAGGTGGAATCAATGAATTTTTCGTAGGAGAGCATAATCCTATTTTGGTTCAGGTACCTCGGATGGTATATCATGGATTTAAATGCATCTCTGAAGAGGAAGCAATAGTTCTTAATATACCGACAGAAACCTACAACTATAAAAATCCAGACGAATATAGAATAGACCCCCATAATAATGAT
>NGFL01000043.1 GCA_002215665.1 candidate division TA06 bacterium JGI_Cruoil_03_38_101
AGCTTCACCGAAAGGAAACAAGGTTATTATATCAATTGGCACTTTTCGAACCTCACAATAAATATCCCATGCTGGCTAAGACATGAGCTAACGATTTATTTTATGCTAAGTCCGTTATCAGTTGCAGATTTTCCGCGCAAAGTGTTTCTGACAGACGCTCTATAGAAAACAACATAGAAACCTATGTCGTTTCAAGACGTCGTCTCTGTTGCTAAACCTTTGAAAGAGGCAATACCACAGATTGAAAAACTTTGTGGAGCAACAGAAAAGCGCGCGCATAGTCAATCTATTCTTTTCCTAATTCGATTTTCTTTGCCAGCCTCTGAAACAGTTCATGCATTCTTGGCCCTTGCTCATAGTATTCACGGGTTATGTGATCCTCTATTTCTTTTTCTGGATGATCCAAATCGAATATAGGGAATCTGGAAGAGCTTTCTTGAATCCCTGATAATACAACAGTCTTCATAGCCTCTCTTGTGAGAGTGTCTGCAACAAAAACCAGAAAATCGGGTCTATTCTTGAAACTTTTTTTCATATACTTCTTGATCAAAGGGTGTTTATAGTAGATTTCCAAGATTCCCTCGTCCTTGACAAAGTTGCTGATTCTCTTTGTATTTTTTGCGGATAAACGAATATTTCTGAACAGTCCGGTGATAGATGGTTCAGGCACTACAGTTATGTTTACGCTAGCCTCTTTGTCTTCATATGAAGCCATTATGTTCGCCTTTTCTCCGATATGATCTGTACCTTTGATCTTCATTGGAACCTCTATTTTGACAATGTTTTTTAAAATGTACTTTCCCAAGTTCTCTGGTTCGGGCAAACGCCATTTTCCAGGACAGACTATTGGAGCGTATGAAGTGAAGGTGATATCTTTTGGTTTTTTGATTATACTTTTATCTATGCACAGTTCAACCTTTTTCTCTCCACCATCCACTATAGTGGTCTTGTCAGGAACGAAAGCAAATCCATTTGCTGGTGAAAATATCGGATTTTCCAGAATTTCGACACCCATTTTCTGAGGCTCCAAGAAAGGAGGAAATCTGGGTGTCGCTATTATTTCGCCTTTTATTTTTGCATGTTCAGAATATAACTGGACTTGTTTTATAATGAATTCTGCTTTTGGAAGTTCGTCTTCAATTTTGATGATCGGCCTTCTTACAATTATGTTTGTATTTGTACTTTCGAGAGAAATCTCGAAGCCATCTGAGACTATGGAAGAGTTAATAATCAAATAGATAGTTTTAGGTTGATATTCCTTCATGGATACGTATACTGGGTAAAATGCAAAAGTATCAGGTTGTATTGGAGGCTCTGGTGGCGGACCTCTTCCTTTGAGCTCTTTATATATTTTGTTTAGCTCTCTGAGGATATCTTTTATTGCATATTCGTCAAACGAGTATCGTGAAGCCTCTTCTTTCTCTTGGATCTCTTTAAGCTTTTGATTTATTTCATGAAAAAGTCTCTTATTAAAGGGATGTTCTGGGTCTAACCCCCTTCTCTTTTGGTCTACAAGAGGAGATTCGCTGGGATCTCTAATGATTTTTTCGACCTCCATCTTCGCTTCTCCAAAGAACTTAGAAAACGACGTATCTCTATCGAAACGGCAAAGGGTAAAATCTACTACTGAATACTCTCCGTAGAAGAATAAGAGACCGGATTCGCCAAATGGTTTGCCTTGTGGCAGCCCGTCACTACTTTTGTATACCACCAAATGGATATTGTACTGTTTATCGTTATACCTGACTTTCAAAGTTTCTTTTAGTACTTGCTTCTCTATTTTTGGAGGCTTGTATTCTAGTGTTTTCTTTCGCTTAGTCCAGCCGTCAATGACGTGGATTTTATACTTGGTGTTCTGAAGCAGTCGTCTTAGTAAGAAATGACGCTGTAAATGTTCCAAAATAGTCGAAAACTTGCGTTCATGAAAATACTTTGGAAGTGTTCCCATAACTAACGTTCCGTTGCTGGGTATTCCCCATTTGTCTCTTTCTTCTTCAGTCACTTTTTCGTCTTCTTGGCCAAACCCTGTTCTAAAATCTGGATGTATTCTACGTTCATTTATCCAGCCATCTTTTATGGTTATCAACCAATTGTCTTTTAGTGCCATCATAGCATCTTTTAGTCCTATACCCTTTTCAGCACTTGTAACGGCCTCAATGTCTTCTCCCATGCTCGTTTGCGTTCCGTATTTTAAAGCTTCCTTTAATTTTTTGGATTCCATTCCTTCCGCACTATCTAGCACTTCAATAGACGGGGGTTTCTTCTTCCCACAGTAAAATTTCACAAATATTTCAAACGGAGGTTTTGCTTTCCCTTTCTTTTCCAGTCTCGTGTAGCTGTCTGCAGCGTTCTTGATTAATTCAATTACGATTCGAAAAGGGTCATTTTTGAATGCTTCAATTGTGGTCTTTTCCCAATATCTGGGGTGTATCTCTCCTGGTTCCGTCCTTTTCTCGTTAGGTATCCTTGTCACCTTCCATTTTTCCCTTAATAAATTCTAAGAATTGCGTAACAGCGAAATCGCCTATTCTATTGGCATATTCAAAATATCTTTTGAGATGAAATCGAGTCAAGTCTTTTGAATTTGGTCGTGCTTTTAAAGCTTCGAAAATTTCAGATTTCGTTATTTCTTCTTTTCTTCCACTCATGTATTTTTTATATGCATCTGTTTTCCTAAGCATTGCTATGAATGTTGCCTCTTTTCTTCTTGGAACAGTTTTATAAATCTTGGTTGACTTGATCTTGCCTTCCAACATTTTCTTGGTTTCGTCAAGAAAATATTTGCCTCGTTCTGTGATCTTAAAGCCACTTTGCACATTACCAAATAACCATTTTCTTGTCAATGTGCAATGATTATATGCACAATAGTAGATCGTTCTTCCATCAGGGTATTCTGGAAAACCTATCAGTGAGAATTTTCTGGGGAATAACCTGAACGTTGTGGCAACAATTTTGTCGAAAGTTGGTTCTATCTTTTTTGATTCCAGAAACCCGACAGCAGATAGAACGAGTCGGTCCTTATTTAAGGACAAGTAGTCTCCGTTAAATTCGGTTACTTCTCTAATCAAGATTTCATCACTCTTTCCATTTTCTGATTTTCTCATTCTGCCACCTCGATATACACTTGGCTCACATAGTAACTCTGCCCACTCATTCTTCAGAAGAATTTTGAATTTGTTGCCCTGCAAGATACTCGAGTGTGTTTTCAAGAAAATATTGAATTGATGCTTCCGAAGGTTTATTGCCATTCGATCTCAGAATTTTCGTCACAACTTCCTTCTGCTCAACAGGCAAAAGTGTCTGTCTTAGTGCATCAACAAAGGGTTTGTATATTGCACATCTTTGACCCTTTGAGTTAACCATTCTAGAGACAATTTCCCAACCTCGTGTTTTCATTCGATTACGTTTCCGGCGAGTTTTGCGCCTACGTTTTTTTCGAACCGAACTCGACTTAGACATACCCATTTCGATGCTTTGAGTGCTCGGCTTTTCAGTAAAGCAGAGAACTAATGCGTCGCCTTCTAAACGAACATCAATCAACTTGTCAGGAAGTGAGTGTCTTGATCTAACAGATCGCTCAATTTCCGAGAAAGGTATCTTTACCATTGTTATGACTTCTTCCGGCATATTATATCCCCCTTTATACGCTTATATCATTATAGGCTTATAGCATATAAGCATTTATATTTACATGGCTCTTTCTATATATGATTAGTACAAGTCATCGTGTACGCATTATGGCAAAAACCAATTTTTCTTTGCAGTTTTTGCTGAGCTCTACTCTGGTACCGACAGAGAACCTACCTTTCAAATATGACGACCAAAGCCTTCCATAACTGTCAATTCTAGCAGGTTCACCATTC
>NGFL01000021.1 GCA_002215665.1 candidate division TA06 bacterium JGI_Cruoil_03_38_101
ATGTTCCTCCTGAAGAACTTGAACGAGAAAGTCTTGAGGAACCTCTCCTTGTCTCCAACCTCCTTAGGGCAATAAAAAGGATTAACTCAATACCAAATCTTACTCAGGAAGATATAAATCGGGCACTAACAGAACTAAAATTAACTCCTACAGGCATTGAAGGCTCAAAGAAGATTCTTCAATATTATAAGTATGGAATACCCGTTAAACTGGAAAAAGAGGGGACTGTTGAGAGAATAAAACTCTTTGATTATGAGAACATTGAAAATAATGAATTTATAGTAACGAGGCAGGTTAATTATCAAGGAAGAGAAAAGATTAGAAGTGATGTGATGCTCTACATTAATGGTATACCATTGGTTAATATTGAGTGTAAGAACCCCATTAGTGTCTCTGAATCCTGGTCTGATGCTTACAGGCAAATAAAGGATTATGAAGCAGCAGTTCCAGAACTTTATAAGTATGTCCAGATAGGTGTAGCAGTTGAGTCTATAGCAAAGTATTTTCCCATTGTTCCCTGGCAGGAAAATGTAAAATTCTACGAATGGAAGGAGGAGGGTAAAGACTCCATTGACTCAACTATAATTATGTTTTCAAGGGATAAACTCCTTGATATTTTGAGGAATTTCTTCTTTTTCAGAATCGAGATGGGAAACGCTACAAAGGTCATTGCAAGATATATGCAGTATAGAGCCGCAAATAAGATGCTGGAAAGGGTAATTAAAAACCTTAAAGGTGAAGATGATAAAGATACTGGGCTTATCTGGCATTGGCAGGGAAGTGGGAAGACTCTGACTATGATATTTGCAGCAATTAAATTATTTTATTCCAAAGTTCTGGAAAACCCAACGATATTCTTTATCCTTGATAGAATCGGCTTAAAAGACCAGCTCTATACTGAGTTCAATGCTTTAGATACCATAAAACCCGAAAAGATTGAAACAGCCTTGGAATTAAAGGAGATGTTAAGAAGTAATGATTATATGGGGAAAAGAGGTGTTTTTATTACTTTGATTCACAAGTTTAAACCGGAGGATTTCCAGGCCATTCAAAAAAATATTGAAACAAAATCCAGAGATTCAGAAACCATTATGAATAGAAGGAATGTTGTTGCTTTTATAGATGAGGCACACAGGACTCAATATGGACTTCTCGCTGCACAGATGAAATCGATTCTTGCGAATGCCTTCTTCTTTGCACTAACTGGAACTCCCATATCAAAAATTGATAGAAATACATACCTCCAATTCAGCTATCCTCCTCTGGAAACTTATCTTGATAGGTATTTCATTACCGATTCCATACGAGACGGCTTTACCGTAAAGATAGTTTATCAACCGAGACTTGAAAAATCTCATCTTAAGGAGAAGATGTTTGAATCATTTATTGAAACAGAATTTGAGGAACTTCCTGAAATCGAAAGGGAAATAGTCGAAGAAGAGTTAAAGAAGAAATTTACCACAATAAAACTATATCTTGAAAATTCTAACAGGATAGAAGTTATTGCGAAGGATATTGCAAATCACTTTATGAAAAACTTTGATGGTAAATTTAAGGGAATGGTTGTCGCAGCAAGTAGAAATGCCTGCGTGAAATATAAGCGAGCCCTGGATAAATATTTGCCAAGAGAATATTCCGAACCCGTAATGACTTATAGCAGAGAAGACAGAGAACTTATCACCAGTTATGTTAGAGAGGCAAGAGCGTTTTATGATGGGAAGGATTATGACACCATAAAGAAGGAGACCATTGATAATTTTAAGTTCGAAGAATATCCTAAAATTCTTATAGTTACTGATATGCTCCTCACAGGTTTTGATGCTCCAATACTTCAGGTGATGTATCTTGATAAGCCTCTAAAGGAACACCGCCTGCTCCAGGCTGTTGCTCGAACGAATAGACCCTATCGTAATATTAAAGAGGCCGGGATTATAATTGACTATGTTGGAGTCCTTAAGGCATTCAAACAAGCCCTTGAGATGTACAATGAAGAAGATCTAAAAGGAGCCCTTTTTAATTATGATAGCGTAAGGGAAGAATTCAGAGAGATTATTGAAGAGTTAATGGGACTCCTCTCTGGTATACCCCAGTCTTTCGATAGAGAAACACTTCTTGGAGCAATAGAGGTTCTAACTGGCGATGCAGAAAAAGAGAAGGAATTTTCTGAAAAGTTCAGGAAGTTAAGGAAAATATTTGAAATCCTTGGACCAGATGAGGTAAAACTTGATTATTTTAATGAGTATAAATGGCTTACTGGAATCTATAACTATTATTATAAGATGGTGCTCCGAAAGGAAGAGAATGCAGATTTAATCTCAAAATATTATAGCAAAACTGTGGAATATGTTCATGAGACAACGGAGATAGAAGGAATTGAAGAGAACCTGCCTTTGATGGAGATTGATGATAAATATATGCAAAAAATAGAAGAAAGAGTGGAAAATAAAAAAGAGAAGGCGGCAAACATTCTCTTTGCCCTTAATAAACTCGTTTTAGTTGATAAGCAAAGGAATCCTATCTACGAATCACTTGTGGAAAGGGTTGAGAGGCTTATGGAGATGTGGCAAGAGAGAGTAAAAGATTACGAGAAGATATATCAAGAGGAAACCGAGATTATGAATGATATGAGCTCCCTTACTCTCAGACAGAAGGAACTTCATTTTGATGATATGGAATATGCTATGCTTTTAAGCGTGGAAAGGATTACTGGTAAAGGAGAGAGGATAGAGAAAGATATGAAGGAACTATCCCATCAATTAAGGAAATCTATGTTTCCAGAATGGATAAACCAGACAACCATAAGAAAGCAGGTCGAGAGGGAACTTAGAAGATATACAAGAAGAGTAAAAACAAAATATAACCTATCTATGGAAGAGATGAATAAACTTTTCGAAAGGCTTGTGAAGAATGTTGATAACTACGGCTCCTGAAGTTTCAAGTTACAGAGTATCATATAGGAAGATAAAATACCCTCGGATTGAATTCACTACAGGTGAACTTGTTCTTATTCTGCCTTATGGAACTAAGCCTGAAGAAATTTACGAAAAGCACAGTAAGTGGATTGAGAAAAAAAGAGCATTTATTAACGAGTGCATAAAGGAGGCAAAGGCTAAGGAACTTGAAGCAAGGGAATCCAAAGATTTCAGGCAATTGGTNCAAAATTATATGGAAGAGATTTCAAAGGAATTAAAGGTAAAAGCAAATAAAATCTTTTTCCGTAAGATGAGAACCAAGTGGGCAAGCCTAAGCAGAAGGAAAAATGTAACAGTGAACACCCTTATGAAGTTTCTACCTGATGATATGATTGAATATATAATTTTTCACGAACTCGCTCATCTTATTGAGAGGAAGCACAACGAAAGATTCTGGAAAATCATTGAATCCTGCTATCCCAAACACAACCACTATGAAAAATCATTGTTTGGTTATTGGGTGAAGATAAATGAAAATCCAATAGAGAAGAAGTAAAGATGAAAAAGTTTCCGATGTCCATATCTTCTCTGTCCGAACAACAAAAATTCGCCAACCTTGTGCAAAAAGTCGAGAAATTAAAACAAGAACAACACGAATCAGAAAAAGAACTAAACAGCCTTTTCAACTCCCTTATGCAAAAGGCGTTTAGAGGAGAATTATTTTAAGGGGGAATAAATGAAGATGAGTTTTTTAGAGAAATATTTATGGGCAAAGAAAGCTACAATGCTAAATCTTGATACAGATAAAGGTTATGCAGAGTTTTATAAAATGGCAAAAGAAAGCGGTTTGGGAACAAGATG
>NGFL01000039.1:0-744 GCA_002215665.1 candidate division TA06 bacterium JGI_Cruoil_03_38_101
TGCTTTTTAGCAAAACACCAACTGAGCCTACAACTTCCAATCCCAAACCGATTGCAAACCTTCTTGCTGCAAGATCATCTAAAAGAACCGGACATCTCTTCCTCCTTGCTTGTGCTATTGCAATAGCCTCAGCCTCTTCTATACCTGCTCTTTCTGCTATCTCACTCATTTCGACATCTTCGACTATCACAATCCATCCATCCTTTATCCCTTCTTCAATCAAAAACGCATCCGCCTTCCCTTTCTCTTTTCCCTTCTCAACCACCTCTTCCTTGACTGCATAAGGTATAACAACTTCTCCGAACAACTCCTTCAGTAGTTTTAACTTGCTTATCTGGGCAAGGTGTATTAGCGGACCCGCATTACTGACAATCATTTCACTTTATAGCCCATTGAATGTCCATTTCCAAATCCTCTCTCCCATACTGAAATGGGATATTCCTCTTTTTCAATTCCGCCAATGCTTCTCTATAAGTTATCTTAGCCCTGCTCGCCGCCTTCCAAAGGGACGTCTCCCCCTCTCTATATTGCTCCAACGCCCTTTTTATGCGATATTCTTTTAAGGCAACACCTATGAGTTTTCGCAGCATTGCACCTTTATCCACGCCTTCCAATTTACACGCCTCTTCTATCTCTTCTATATACTCTTCCGGTAGCCTTACGGATGTAGTTCTCATCTTCTCATCAATTACATTTTGTTATGATGTATACTTAAAAGTTTAGGTCGGGATATCGAGCTGAGCA
>NGFL01000039.1:772-3629 GCA_002215665.1 candidate division TA06 bacterium JGI_Cruoil_03_38_101
GAAAGGTATGAAATAAAATCACAAAAACCGCCTTATTATCTCCCTTATCCAGTTAGACTTCGTCTCCAACCTCTGGTCTATTGCTCTCATAATCATCAAAAAACCTCTTCTTAGAGAGAGAAATTTTATCAAAAGGAGTTTTCTTTAGAAATGGTCTATTGCTCTCTTTTCCTTTCCAATTTCACTAAAAATTCTTCTACCTTTTTATGCACTTCTCAAACTCCTACTCGTAATCCTCTGGATAATTTCCGTTTAGAAATAATGTATTCCTCGAACTCGCTTCTGTAAGGCTGGGGCAATTTATAGAAAGGTAGTTTTAAATGTAAGACATATCCAACTAAAGGTGATGAGCATGAAATCGCTGAGCATACATGAGGATATAGAAAAGGAGTGCAGAACAAGCTCCAACAAGTATATGAATTATGTAAACCTTATTGTAAAATTGTTAAACAGAACCCTAAAGGAGAACCTGGTTTCGGTAGTCCTATTTGGAAGCGTTGCCAGAGGAGTAGCAGGAGAGGGAAGCGATATTGACCTACTGGTAATCGCAAAAAAATTTGAACCCTTTGGTAGTCGTTTTGAGGTTTTCAATGAAATAGAGAAAGTTTTGAGGACTTCTAAAGAATATCAAAGCTTAAAAGAGAAGAAACTTGGAACGCTGATCAGTCCTATCCCGCTCACACCAGAAGAAATAAAAAAGAACCCTCCAATCTTGTTGGATCTGGTTACCGATGGAGTAATTTTGTATGACACCGATAACTTCATGAAAAAGCAAATAAAATATTTAAGAAAAAAACTTGAAGAGATAGGTGCGAAGAAGATATTTTTAGAAGATGGAAGGTGGTACTGGGACTTAAAATCAAATTATAAATTGGGTGAAGTAGTAGAAATATGAGAACTAATGAGATGGCGCTCGACTATCTTGGTCGTGCGGAAAAGACACTTGAAGAAGCAAGAAATGCAGTTGAATATGAAGTTTATTCATTAGCAGTCAGGAGGTCTCAAGAGACAGTTGAGCTTTCGCTCAAGGCGGCATTGCGCTATCTTGCGATTGAATACCCCAGAGACCATGATGTTAGCGATATTTTACTCACGGTTAAAGAGACAAGACCGCTTCCAAACTGGTTTAACGAGAGAATCGAGTTTATGGCAAGTGTGTCAAGCGACTTAGCGAGAAAGAGAGGTCCTGCATTTTATGGTGATGAAAGAACCTTTACACCCGCATCTCAACTCTTCACCAAAGAAGATGGTTTTAGAGTGCTAAGTGATGCGGAAGAAATATTCAAACTCTGTAAGGAGTTAATAAAAGGTAAAAGTAAATGAAGGTATAAAATCACAAAAACCTCTTTACAACCGCTCGTATCCAATCAGACCTTGTCCCCAACCGCTGGTCTATCGCTCTCATAATCATCAAATCCTCTTCCTCAAAACTTTTGAAAAGCAAAAGTAAAAAGAAATAAAGAATCAAAAAAACAAATAGCATTGCTATTAAAACAAGCGGTGAAACACCGATAACGTACCTCGTCAATAAATAAACCACAAAAACAGCTATCAACGATGCAAGAATTATCTTCAAATAACTCAATCGAAAAGGTTGTACCTTTGCCACTCTATACGCAAACAAGAAGTTAAGGATATACAGGAAAGCAAGTGAAAATCCAGTTGCAACTGCCGCTCCATTCACACCGTAAATCGGTATTAATAGAAAATTTAACGAAAAATTTATCGCCGCTCCTAAGTAATTAGTCATCATCACTATCTTCGTTCTTCCATAAGTCTGTAAAGTCTGACTGGCTGGACCTACTACCGCACTGATCACAAATCCAAATACCAGGATTGATAAAGCAGTCGCTCCTGCAATATATTCCGTACCAAACAAAATTTTGATAATCCGATCTGGAAAAAGTAATACCAGCAGAAATTCCGGAAAGATAAGCGCCAGCATCCATTTTGTAACTACGCTGTAAGTTCTTCTCAAATCATCTAATTTATTTCTCGCATAGAGCTCGGAAACAACCGGGAAGAAAATAACCCCCAGAGCTCCTGGAATAGCTCTTATCAACTGTGCAGTTGGCAATGCTGCGTTATAAATTCCCACATCCGCAGATGAAGAAAAATAGCCAAGCATCAAAGTATCGGTCCAGCCCATTACTAAACCCGCAATACCTGCAAAAAGCAGAGGAAGAGAGAAAGCAAAAAGCTCCTTATCCTCCGAAATCGCTTTCACTTTCGTTTTGAAAACGGGAAAAACGTTCTTCTCTAAGAAATAAAAAGCCAGAAATGACATGGCAATTATTGCAAGCACCCAGCCCCACGCAGCACCGAGAACACCAAATCCCAATAGGAGAAGAATAACAATTGCCGCTAACTTTAAAGGCTCTTGGAATATATATTGTGCATAAACAGCATATCTCATATCCTGAAATCCAACCGTAGCAGACAGTAAATTACTTGCTAAAACCGAAAATGGAATCCCAATTGAGAAGATTCTTAAAATTGGTGTCAGGTTCGCATCATGGAAAACATGAATTGAAATCCAACTGGCATACCAGAACAAAATAAATGATACGGTCAAACTCAAAGGTAAAGTTATCTTCAGTGCAGAGATTATCGTGCCTTTTATTCTTCCCTTGTCTTCTTTCCCTTTGTAAAAAGAGACATACCGAATAACCCCCTGCTTCATCCCTACCATAGAAAGCGTTGCTGCAATCGACATCACTGCAAAACCGAGTGCGACCAGACCATAATCGCTTGCACCCAATCGTGCAATTATTAATCTTGAACCATAGCCAAATGCTCTTCCTATTAAGGTCCCTATCAGAACGAAGCCCGCTCCTTTGACTATTTTCCGCAGTGA
>NGFL01000061.1:0-2428 GCA_002215665.1 candidate division TA06 bacterium JGI_Cruoil_03_38_101
GTTCACCTTTAATTTGGTATGGCTCTAAATGATTGATAATAACTTCCACGCCGTCCTCAACAATCCTTTCTATCTTTTCTTGTTTTGGGGCACAGTAAAGAAATATAGACAATATTAAAACAAGATAAATTAGCTTTTTCATAATCTCTTCCTTTATTAAGAATCTTTATTTCATTCTATCATCATTTTGAACAAGGCACAAAATCAGTTCAGTCGTCTCTTTCACAAAGGGAAGCCAGGGCTTTAAGGATCTTTGGCTTCCAGTCGTCTTAATCCCGGTTCTTGGGCTTCGGGGTGTTGGCCAGAGATATTTAAATTCCAATTTTAATTTGGTTCCATTTTTTAATTTTGTATTTTCTAATCTTTTCTGATTAGAGACAATTATTTTTCAGTCTTATTGCCTCACAAATAAATCTTACCATGAAAACAATGGACACGGGAAATGTTATGCTATTGAAGCAGTTATCAGGAGTGTCCTTGGTATGGATAATCCCCCCCAGTAACAAAAAAAAGAAGAATATATTAGTTTTTCTTGACATTAAATACAATAATGACAAAAATACCTATAGATATAAATAAATATAGGTAAATTTGTCAAAAATGGCTCAAAACAAAAGTAGGCACTCAGACAGATTTCAAAGGGCTGTTTCTATCTTCAAGCAGAAAGGCGGCATTCTTAAAACTGCAGAAGTCCTGAAGGCAGGAATCCATCGAAGCACTCTATGCTCTCTTGTTAAAAATGGAAAACTTGAGAGAATAAGTCGCGGCGTATATCACCTAACCGATAGTCCTCCACTCAGTAATCCTGATCTCATACTGGTCGCAAAGAGGATCCCCAGAGGCGTGATTTGCCTTCTATCTTCACTCTCATTTCACGAGATAACAACTCATATCCCCCATGAAATTCATATCGCCCTTTCATACGGCTCCGAGGAACCACGGCTGGAATATCCTCCAATTCGAACTTTTCGTTTCTCTAACATGGCCTTCACCGAGGGTATTCAAACCCACAGAATTGATAGGACGAAGATCAAGGTTTATAGTCCCGAAAAAACTCTTGCTGATTGTTTTAAATTTAGAAACACGATAGGTCTCGATACTGCTATAGAAGCTCTCAAGCTGTATCGAGACCAAAGGGATATGAAGGTAGATGAAATAATGCACTTTGCCAAAATATGTCGAGTGACTAAAATCATGCGCCCCTATCTTGAGGCACTCCTGTGATAAAAAAGAATACGCAAGACGTTTCCACCTCAGTACACCAGCTTCTTCTCAACAAAGCACGTGAATTAGGTCGTCCTTTCAACGACATTTTTCAATATTTTTCTATGGAACGTTTCATATATAGATTATATAAAACTCCTCATATACAGAAGTTTGTCTTAAAAGATGCGCTTATGTTTACAGCATGGAACATCCAACCTACTCGTACTACCAAGGATATTGATCTGCTGGGTAAACTTGAAAACAATGTAGAGGCAATTACTGCAGTAATGAGGGATACCTGCAATCAGACGGTTGAACCGGATGGCATGATTTTTGATCCCGATAGTGTGACTTGTACTCCGATCATCGAAGATGCAATTTATGAAGGAATCCGCGTGCATGTTAGAGGCAACCTCGGAAAAAGTCGTGTTGTGCTTCAACTTGATGTGGGATTTGGAGATGTAGTATTCCCGTCTGAATTAGATGTGAAATACCCTACAATTCTGGACTTTCCAGCTCCAATTCTTAAAGGATACACTCAAGAAAGCATAATAGCAGAGAAATTTCAGGCTATGATAAAACTTGGCGAGATTAATAGCCGCATGAAGGATTTCTATGATATTTGGCTTCTTTCGAAGAAATTCAATTTCAATGGCCATGTTCTGGCTGAAGCGATCACAAAGACTTTTAAAGTCAGGAAGACTGAAATACCTTCTCAGCCCTCAGTCTTCAAGAAATCATTTTCTGAAGATAAAACAAGAGAGACTCAATGGAGAGCTTTCTTAAAAAAGAGTGTCTTGGCTAGTAATCCCTATTCATTCTATAAAGTCATGACAGAAATAAAGTCATTCCTTGTCCCTGTGTCATCGGCGATTGTCGCCCAGAAATCTTTTCAAAAGAAATGGAAAGCCCCAGGACCTTGGAAATGATAGGATTATTAAATATGAAGTGGTACGCTTCGCTCCGACAGGTGGCGAGTTTGCTCCGGAATCAGTGGCGAGTTTCATCGGAATACGCACACTGTAGTGCCATGCAGTCATTTTCACGGGCATTTTCTATTTCTAGAGGATTCTTTATTGACAGGAAATGTTTGTTCTATATAGTATTGGGAATAGAGGAGATAAAAGGGCATAAATTTAGCAAAATGAATCAAAATTAAAGCAACCTAAAAAAGCAAATTNTTATGTTCTTCACTTAATAATTCCCAAAGAGTTAAGTTTTT
>NGFL01000061.1:2445-3573 GCA_002215665.1 candidate division TA06 bacterium JGI_Cruoil_03_38_101
TCGNCTTATCCCTGGCTCTTTGTCTTCCATGTGTGAGCCAGGTCAGATTTTCCAGGCGACTTTGTATCTTTTAACATACTGATATCCATCTTCATCTTCTTCAACTGTATAAAGCTTATTCTTCTTCCAAACTCTTGGTCTCACTTTTAGTGGGATTTTAGCTATGTATTTGCCTTTAGAATCGAAGACATCGTAAAAGTATCCATTTTCATTGGATGTTTTTTCATATGTTTGAACAAAAATTCTCCCCTCATCATCAATATTCATAAATCGAAATGCATTATGGTATCTGTCCCAAGATACTTCTATATCTGGAGGAATACCCGTTTCTCCGTAACTATCTCTAATCCATTTTTGCTTTTCTTCCTTTGTAATTTCTACAGGAGTATAATCTTTGATAATTTTTCGTGAAACATGACACGTCCTGTCAAGGACTTCAAATTCATATTTATTGGAGTAACCCCATATAATATTGTCGTCTTTGGTAATATCCCAAAAGCAGTCTGGTATGAAAAGCTTCCTAGTTTGGGGAGATAATTCATACTCAGAGGAAAAAATTGTATACAACTCATTTAGTTCAGAATCGAATTTTTTTAAAACAAAAGACCAGACCCTATCCGTATGCGTAACAATGATCCTCGCAACTATATTATTCTGAGAATCAACTTTTGGTCTTATTAAAGACAACAATTTGGTTTGTTGCACAGACCTTATATATTCCCCACTTAACGTGAAATAATGAAGAAATCGAGCACCCCGGTCATTGACGAGGATTTTACCTCCAGGTGTGATTACTAAATTCACTGGCCGTTGTATTTCTCCGGGCCCTTGACCTCTTTTTCCTATAGTTGTCAAATATTCGCCATTTTTATTGAATACCTTTATGTGGGCTTCTTTGAAATCAAGGATGTAGATATTTTCCTCATCATCTACCCCTACATCAATTATCTCAGAAAAGATATTTTCTTCATTCCCTTGTTTCTCTCCGATGGTTAACTCCTCTTCCAAACTGAATACATCCTCTCCATATGTCGGCTCTTTAGGATTCTTGACAACTTTCACTCCCTCTTTATCCTCAATTGTTCCTTGCCATTTCTTGGAGTGTGTTTTTTTGGTACAATTTTGAAA
>NGFL01000003.1:0-1084 GCA_002215665.1 candidate division TA06 bacterium JGI_Cruoil_03_38_101
GGATAGAAGCTGAAGAAGATGTTCTTCATTACCAAGAAATTCTCTTGTGGGATGAAAGAAAATTTTCTGAAATTTTAGCAGATGAAGCTGAATTTTCTTCTCATCTGATTGAGGAATTTAAAAAAATCTATAAAGTAGATGCTGATAATTTTAGTATAGGTTTTATAGAAGAGAAAAATTCGACTTTACTAAAGTGTGATGTTCATGGTAAATTTACTGGAAATTGGTATGATTTCCATTGGTTTTTAAATCCTTTAGGTCTGGATTTCCTTGACAGTCCTTTTGATAAATCTGAAAGCTCTCTTTCTTGGAAGGGAATTATTGACAGGATTTCAACCCATATTGTTTTAGAGTTTCCTTTTTCTATCAGTAATTGTCATGCCCATGTTTGGCCAAAATAAGAAGGTGATAAAATGAAAATTACCATTATTTATGATAACGAAGTAATAAAAGAAGGTCTTAAAGCTGACTGGGGATTTTCCTGCCTTATAGAGATATATGGTAAGAAAATACTTTTTGATACTGGTGCAAACGGCTCTATACTTCTTAACAACATGAAAAAGCTCGATATAGATCCTACCAAAATTGAAGAAGTTTTTATTTCCCATGCTCACTGGGATCACATTGGTGGACTTTCGGATTTTCTTAGGATAAATCCAGTAAAGGTTTATATTCCATTGTCATGCCAAAGGCCATATAGCGCAAGAGAGGTGATTAGAGTAAAAGAACCTCTTAAAATCCATGAAGATATTTTTTCAACTGGTGAACTTAAGAATATATAGCAATCTCTCGTGATCAAAACAGAAAAAGGATTGGTTGTGATTGTGGGATGTTCTCATCCTGGAGTTAAAAATATTCTAAAAGTGGCATCAGAGTTTGGAGATCCCAAGGTGATTATTGGGGGGTTGCACGGATTCAGGGATTTCGATTTAATCAGGGGTTTGGAACTCATCTGTCCAACTCACTGTACTCAGTTTAAGTCAGAAATAAAGTCACGATACCCAGAGAAGTATGTTAAAGGAGGAGCAGGTAAGGTGATAGAAATATGAATACTCAACTTCATATAACAAAGCGTATCTAACTT
>NGFL01000003.1:1102-3510 GCA_002215665.1 candidate division TA06 bacterium JGI_Cruoil_03_38_101
TTCCCTTTGGTAACGTCGTATATGCTAGAAACATTATATGAAATTCGGAACCTCGACTTCAGTAAGATTAAAAGGAGGATAAGATTATGTATGAGGAGCGTGTCCCTGCGGATTACACTGAGATGGACCTTTTAGAGGCAAAGCGTTTTGATAAAAAGGTCAAAGAAAACTTTATGCCAGCAGTTATCTCTACAGTTAAACAAATCATTGAGGATTATGGTGTTTTGGAAGGTGTATGTGTGGATGTCGGCTGTGGCACGGCTGTTTTTGCAATTGAGTTATGCAAACATTCCAAGTTGAAGATATATGCACTAGAAAAGGAGAAGGCCATATGTGAAGTAGCACGCATGAATATTGAAAAAGAACAATTGATAGATAAGATAATCACTGTTTTGGGCGATGCTCATGACCTACCTTTCGAGAACGAATTTGCTGATTTCATAATCAGCAGAGGTTCATATCATTGTTGGCAAGATAAGGTGCAGGTATTTAAAGAAATTTATAGAGTATTGAAGAAGGGAGGCATTGGCTTTGTCGGTGGTGGATTTGGACGATATGTCACTGAGGAAGAATTAAACAGGATGAAATCTTTAAGAGACCATTCCCTGAAAGAGAATGCAAAAGTCTACAGTTCACCTGATAAATTAAGAGAATTTATATATAAAGCAAATATATCTAATTTCCGTATAATTTATGATAAAGAAGGTCTTTGGGCAGAAATAAAGAAATAGCTATTGAAATGATTAATGGCACTTCCAATAACACAGCATATATGGCTTACTTTGTTCGCCCAAATGCTTTGCACTTCACAAAGCCCGGAAACATTATATAAAATTCCGCCCCTCTTCGGGTTAAATATGTTTAGTTTTATTTACCCATTTACGACAGATAGAACATTTGCTAAATACAAAAAAACAATATAATGAGATAGAAATGGAGACAAACAAATGAAGAAAGATGTCTATGATAAATTCTATAAGAAAGTTCCACAAGATCAAATTGAAAGATTGAAAAGGTTCCGCTCTACACATCCATACAAACACCTCATAGTAGATTATACCAAATGGGAGTACATATTTTGTGGACAAGGAAAAGAAGCCCTGCTGTTACTTACTGGCGGTACGGGCATTGGCGAGGCTATGGAATTTGTATTCGCGCCGTTAGAGGCCAAATATCAAATGGTTTGCCCAACATATCCAGCAGTAACAACCATGGGGAAATTGGCAGACGGAATATTAAGAATCCTTAAGACAGAAGGTATTGACCGGTTTAATATTCTTGGACAATCATTTGGCGGAATTTTGGCTCAGGTAATTGCTCATAAATATCCTAACAAAGTAAAAAAACTAATTTTATCTCATACCACAACAACATCTCCTCCTGTTGATAAAGCAATAAAAGCTAAAAGCCTAAAAAAGATTGAGATGAAAGAAAAGGTTCTATCTTTTCTTCCATTCAGGATTTTCTCTCTTATTGCAAAATGGAAAATTTCCAAACTAATACCTACAGATATAGAAGAAAAGGAGTTTTGGGATGCATATTTTCATGAGATGCTTTCTAACATGCAGAAGGGGACATTGGCTTCCCTCAGCAAATGTATGATTGACTTTGGACAAAACTATACATTCTCAAGAGATGATCTAGAAAATTGGTCTGGAAAGATACTCATTTTAGAATCTGATGATGATCAGTTTTTTCATCCCGCTGAACAAAAAGCACTCAAGGAATTGTATCCCCAAGCACGGGTGTATGCATTTCATGGAACCGGTCACTTAACTGTAATTGCTAATCGAGAGGAATCTCTTTCTATAATTAGGAGCTTTCTACAAGAGAAATAGAATTGCGTTGTATATAAGGGAATTAATGGTAAAAATCGTAAGTAGGGCAACTATGTTTATAAAAATCATTTCGGCGAGTGGAGGAACTCTTCGAGATGTTTTGCATTCCTCGTCCCTATTGGGAGCGTACAACAGTGTATATAAAACTACAGCCTTCGGTTTCCGCCCAAATCCTCGTTTCACTAGGACTTCTCATATTGACGGGATGTCATATGAAATTCCGAACCCTCACTTTAAATTAAAAAGGATGAATATTATAATGTTATGCACCAANAACAAAGCAAAAGGAGTTAAACAAAATGGATGAACAAAAATTGTATGAAGATGGTATGCAGGAAGCAAAGAAATCATATGCTATTTTTGAGAATATTCTTTTTCTTGTTCTTATAGCGTTGGGATTTTTAGGTATGTATCCCCTTGGCGTTAACGGAGTCCCTATTGTTTCAATACTCTATATGTTATTTGTTTTGATTATGCTTGTTTTTGTACTCAGGAAACATCTCTGTACCGGTTGTTATTATTATGACAAATGGTGTCATTGTGGTTGGGGTAAACTCTCCTCTGCTATGT
>NGFL01000026.1:0-408 GCA_002215665.1 candidate division TA06 bacterium JGI_Cruoil_03_38_101
AAAACAGATTTCAAGGTTTATTACCTATCTAAAGTCGGCTGGATAACTCTACGAACTCTATGAACCCTATGAACCCAAGGAACTCTACGAACCCTATGAACCCAAGGAACTCTACGAACCCTATGAACCCTATGAACCCAAGGAACTCTACGAACCCTACGAACCCTATGAACCCAATGAACTCTACGAACCCTATGAACTCAACGAACTCTAAGAACCCTATGAACCTTGACAGATATAATTGTATGTTTATCATTTAGCGTTGGAATAGGGACTATCTAAATTTTGATTTGGAAATTAAAAAGGAGGGAAGATGAAACTTGGAATAATAGGAGCTGGCAATTGGGGCTCCAATTTAATAAGGAATTTTTGTGAAATAATCGGTGATGAAAAGGTTGTTATTTGTGA
>NGFL01000026.1:417-3471 GCA_002215665.1 candidate division TA06 bacterium JGI_Cruoil_03_38_101
ATGAAAAGATAACAAAAATCCAGAAAATTTATCCCGAAATAGAAACTACCAAAAATTTAAAAGATATTTTATTAAATGCTCAAATCCAGGCCGTGGTGGTAGCAACCCCTACAGCCACACACTACAGGATTGCAAAAGATGTTCTTTTAAGTGGAAAACACCTCTTTGTAGAAAAGCCAATAACTTTAAATATTAAGGAAGCAGAAGAATTAATTGAAATATCGGAGAAGAAAAACTTAACGTTAATGGTTGATCATCTTCTTGAATACCATCCGGCTGTAGAGGAGATGAAGAAGTTGATTGAAAAAGGAGAATTGGGAGAGATCTATTATATCTATAGCCAGAGACTGAATTTGGGCCCGATTCGTTCGCCTGAAAATGCTTTATGGAGTCTTGGACCTCATGATGTATCAATATATCTTTACCTCATAGGTGAAGAACCAAATTGGGTTTCAGCTACTGGTGGAGCCTACATTCAGAAGGACAAGAGGATCCATGATACCGTTTTTGTAAACCTGCATTTTCCATCAGGAATTGATGCTTATTCTCAACTAAGCTGGCTTGACCCGAATAAGATAAGGAAATTTACCATAGTTGGTAGTGAAAAGATGGCTGTATTTGATGATATGGAGCCGAGGAATAAATTGACTATTTTTGACAAAGGTGCAGAATGGAGAGAAGAAGGAGGTGTTGAAGTCCGTTACGGTGATATTCATATACCCAATATCCCGTTAATTGAACCACTCAGGTTAGCCTGCAATCACTTTCTTAAATGCATTAGAGAAAAAAAGAGGCCGAGGAGCGATGGATATGATGGTCTTCGAGTATTAAAGGTTTTGGAGAGGGCACAGAAGTCTTTAGAAAAGGGAAGGGAAGAATGAGTTATTTTATTCATAAATCATCTTTTATTGATGATAATGTTAAAATAGGAGATGGCACCAGGGTCTGGCACTTTTCACACATAATGTCCAACGTTGTTATTGGCAAGAATTGTGTTCTGGGGCAAAATGTCCATATAGGTCCAAATGTAAAGATTGGCAACAATGTTAAGATACAGAATAATGTTTCTGTCTATGAAGGTGTAACTCTGGAGGATGATGTTTTTTGTGGTCCCTCAATGGTTTTTATGAATGTCAGAACTCCAAGGTCAGGGTATCCAAAGGATAGCAGTGATTATCTATCAACAATTGTAAAGAAAGGTGCTTCAATTGGTGCAAATGCAACAATCGTTTGTGGTATAACTCTTGGGAAACATAGTTTCGTTGGAGCAGGGTCAGTTGTAACAAAAGATATCCCTGATTATGCTCTTGTATACGGTGTTCCTGCAAGAATAAAGGGTTGGTTATGTGAATGCGGAAGGAAATTGGAATTTGTAAATAAAAAGGCAATCTGTTCAAAATGTGGTCGGGAATATCAATTTAAAGGACCCGAAAAAATCAAGAAGCTTAATAATTAATAATATAAAAACACATTAAAATGCAAATTCCCTGGTCAATGAAGTTTAGCTAAAAATCTTTATTTTTCTCTCTCCATCGGTAAAAGGACTAAAGCATACACAAAACTCGATACGAGGTATGCGACAATTGTCAAATTAAAGGGTATAAAATACCCTTTCGCCTCTATCAGTCTCCCTCCTATGTTTGCACTGATTCCCCATGCTGAGAGCCATGCAACATTTAAAATCCCGGAAATAAGGGACTGGTCATTTTTATTCACCATTTCCAGAGAAAAGTTTGTCACAAGGGGTTGAGCCATATTCATCAGGGCTGCTCTGAGGAGAAAAGAGATTATAGCAATTAATAGATTATGAGTTACCCCGAGGAAGAAGAGAAATGGGACTGAGAGTAGCTGGGAAAGTATAACTGTTTTTATCTTTCCAAGCCTTTTTGAGAAAAATGGAGCCAACAAGGTTCCAACAATCATCAGAGCCTGGGAGATTGAGAAGAGATAACCTATCTGTGCAGAATTCAAAAGAAATTTATCCCTGAAATATAGATTTAAAAATGGAATAGTGATACCTGCACCGAGACCAACAAGAATATGGGGTAGGGAGAGTTTTAATATAAGGAGTTTACTCGTGCCAATATGGGTAAAATGCTTGAGGGTTTCTCTATCGGCTAAACCCTTTTCCTTTATTAGAAGGAAGGGAACAAGAGAAAAAAGTGAAAAAACAATATGAATTAACATTGCATCACGATAACCAGTCACGAGGCTAACCCCACCCCTGCTTATGATCAATGGAAGATTTCCTGCAACGATATTTCCAAGGATTCCAGAACTAAGGGAAACTGCAAAATTAAAGCTAAAAAGGTGAGTTCTCTCCCTTTTGGTGCTCGTCTGCATAATAAAGGGTCCACTGATAACAGAGAAAAATGCAGCAAATAACCCTGAAATTGCCATACCCGATAATATTTGTGGCATACTTTCAGCTATCACTGGGATTGTATAACCAATAGCAGAAAAAATAACAACGATGAGAAAAAGGGGCTTTAGGGTCATTTTCCTCACAATCAGAGCGGCCGGGATTGCCAGTAGCATTGTTGCATAATTTCTCACTGCAAGTAGAGTTCCAATTGAGCCTTCTCCAAAACCCCTTGCCTTCATATAAAGGTTAAATAGAAATATAAAACCTGTCAGGCCAAAACCAAACAGGAAGTTGCCCCACAAAAAAAGTTTTGCATCTCTCTGGAATTTAAACATTTCTTAATATACTACTCTTATCAAATTTTTCAATCGTAGCGCGCAGGTTTATCCTGCGCCTTCTTCCTGCCCAACGCAACTCCCTTGACATCCCTCACCTCCCAACTATACTCCCCATATGAGCAAGATTAATAATTTCGAAGATATAGAAGCATGGCAAAAAGCAAGAGATTTAGTAAAAGAGGTATACTCCGTAACAGGCGAAGGTAAATTCACCAGAGATTACGCCCTTTGTAACCAAATGCGTCGGGNAGCGATTTCTATCCCTTCCAATATTGCGGAAGGTTTCTCACGGCATTCAAATAAAGAATTCGTACAATTTCTATTCATTGCAAAAGGGTCGGCTGCTGAATT
>NGFL01000069.1 GCA_002215665.1 candidate division TA06 bacterium JGI_Cruoil_03_38_101
AATAAAGGAGCCGTGATGTTTCCAAGAAAAATTATTGATTATCTGATCGAATGGAAAGATAAAAAAGGGAGAAAACCCTTAGTATTAAGAGGAGCACGTCAAGTAGGAAAAACTTCAGCAGTTTTAATGTTCGGAAAGAAATATTTTAAAAATTTAATACATTTGAACCTGGATAATATCGACCACTTAAGATTATTCAGAGAGGAAATCTCCCTCGATGATTTTGAAAAGATTATCCAAATTAAATTTCAGCAGAAGATTGTACCCGGTGAAACTTTAGTTTTTATTGATGAAATTCAGAACTCTCCATCTTTAATGAAGCTTTTAAGATTTTTTTATGAAGAGAAGCCAAATCTTCACGTCATTGCTGCCGGCTCATTATTTCAGGCAAAGATTGAAAGAGAAGGATTTGCGCTTCCCGTTGGGAGAATAGAATATGCCTATGTTTATCCTCTTGATTTTTTTGAGTATTTAGAAGCACAAAAAGAGACCGAGCTTTTAAATTTTTTAAAGTCCATTTCTTTAGAGGAAAAAATTCCTGAAGCCATTCATCATGAAGGTTTGAGGCATTTTTATGAATACACAATGATTGGGGGGATGCCAGAGCTTGTAAAAATATATATTGAAAACAAGAGTATAGACAGCCTTAAGTCCATTTATTCTTCGCTTTTCACAAGTTATTCGGAAGACGTTTATAAATACTCATCCCTGGCTAACGCAAAGTATCTGAGCTATGTGATTGAGCATGCTCCTTTGTTTGCAGGAATGACTGTCACCTATGAGAAATTTGGCGGATCGAATTTCAGAAGTAGAGAAATGAGCGCGGCATTTGATATTCTGGAGAAGGTCATGTTGGTTTATCAGGTTCAAGCAACGAAATCGGAAGAAATCCCTTTAATTGGGCAGAGAAAGAGACCGAAGAAACTTCTCTTCCTTGATGTTGGACTTGTGAATAATCGAATGGGTGTCCAGGAGGAATTTATTAATCTTAAAGATCTGGAGGGTTTTTACAGGGGAAGAATCGCAGAACAGGTTGTAGGACAAAATATTCTTGCGCAGTTTACAAATCATATTCCTGTCCTTTTGTATTGGGCAAAGGGAAAGCAAGAAGGTACCGCAGAAGTTGATTTCTGTTTTCAATTAAGTGGAACAATTTTAGGGATAGAAGTAAAAGCTGGCAGAGCAGGAAGATTAAGGTCTCTTTATAGTTTTGCCGACAGAGTAAAAAAGCACCTGCTTGTACGGATATATAGCGGCCAACTAAAAACAGAGAAAGTCAAAATATGGGGGAAAACATATGAATTAACCTCCGTTCCTTTCTATCTGGTTCCTCGGATTCTAGATGTATGCTGATTGTATGAATTTATAGTTAACATCGGAATTCTTATTCTTAGAGCGGCGTTTCTGGCTGAAAAATTGCTGATCTGAAGTCAAGAATGAGGGGAATTTTGAGATTATCTTTTGTGAATTCAAGAAGTTAGTGCAGCCAGGCTTCAAATTTAAAGCTAAAAGATGACCCTATCGCCAGGCATCATTATAAACACTCAAGTATTTTGAACAATATCCCCGTTGTCCAAATCACTCATGAAAATAACATACTGAAAAAGAGAGATAATCTATTTTATCGTGTTTCAGCAAGCCGCTTTTTCTGTTAGCATTAGGTGATAGAAATTTCCTTTTTGTGTCAATATTAGATTCGTAAATTCCACGCCTAACCTTTCCGGGCTTTGCGAAGTGGGAAGCACATTTGGACGAACGCAGTGAGCCGCAAAGCCCGTGTTAGGCGACGTTTCTATAATCAAATCTCTTTTCACATATGTCATTCACCTCACACTCTTCGCACTTTTCCTTATTACGACAAAAACCAAAATTAATGGCCTCGGTCTCTGAGCAGTATGTATAAATCCCTTTATTGACCTCTCGTAAGGTGTACGGAAGCTTTAATCCACTCAAAAAAGCAGTTACATTTTCTCGATTGATATCGTGTAGTAATGCAGTAATACCAGTTATTTTTAAAAAGTGAAGGTTAGCAGAATCTAATTTATAAGAACCTGCGACAAATTTCGCTTCTTTTATATCACCCACGATAAAATCAAATACACTCTCACCAATGCCATACAATTCGTTCCATGGTTTCTCTGATATTTTGAACTTCTGCCACTCATCAGGAGTAATAGAAAGGAAGTCGGGGTCTTGAATATGAGGTAATTGTTTAAACTCGGCGCATTTCTTTTTTAAGAAGTGGGAAAAACTGGCGTCATAATTACTTTTTAGATAGTTACAACAGACCAACATTTGCCACAATTTATTCCAAAACCAAGCGCCTGCTTTACCCTTATCATCTCTAAAAACCTTAATAGCGTTGTAAAATTTCTTTCCTTCACTGCCATATGCCCCACTTTCCATATCTCGATAAAAAGGACTCCCCAAAGAGCCCGCAAATCTACGGTCGTACTTGGTATTTTTCTTGTGTTTTTCTAAAATTTGTCCAATCTTCTCTATTGAAAATATATTGTATTGCTTTAATAACTCAGCAAATATCCAGGCTTCAAATCCCCCCTGTTCATAACCTCTTCGAATAAATACTTCGTCAATCTTATTCCAATGCTCATCATATTGTCCCCATCTCGGCTTGGTCTTTTCCACAGCATAAAAGATGATTCTCCTCGCATGTTCTATGTTCATTTCATTCACCTTCAGAAATTTCACTTAACGGTTTGCGGGTATCTGAAGTTTGCGGAGCGAAGCGGAGCAAATTTGGGTCGTAGCATCTGAAGGATGTGGAGCCAGATACCCGTCTGTTATATGAAGTTGCATTCATATTCCTAACCATACCTCCTCTTGCTATTTTTGTATTTTTATATATCCATCTGGTGGAGGCGTTGTTGATACTATCTCAGCGTTTGGCCATAATCTTTGTGCGATTTCAATTTGGGATTCAATATTAATCAAGAGAATAGACCTGAGATTCTTACCTTCAGATTGAAGTAAATTTAAAACTACATCATCGTAAGGGTTAAACGCAAACCCAAAAACAATCAATCGTGTTGTTTTTCTGAGTATTTCCTTGCTTAAATTAAAAACATATTTTAAAGACTCTGGTAATTGTTTTTCGGGTGTTGGTGCCACAATCAAAGCATGGCCTGTTAATCCATGTCTCCCATCAGTATAATAGTTATGTTCGTCCCATGAAACACTACCATGAATCTTTGCTAACTGTACTTTACCTTTGAGTGTAACAGGGTTTTTCCACTGGGAAACCGGATATGGCCCACGACCAGTCAGTGTTTGATTAGGAATCCCATAATTGAAACTCTTTGTCCCAAGTGCATACTCTACAAGCATGTCATAATTTGTAGTTATAATACCAACCAATGATGGATTGTAAAAACGATGGAGAAAACTTTGTGCTTTAACAACTCCCGGAATGGTAAGTTTTCGATTTTCATCA
>NGFL01000042.1:0-1898 GCA_002215665.1 candidate division TA06 bacterium JGI_Cruoil_03_38_101
TTTGAGTTGTTCATCTAAGGATGCTATATCTGAATTTACAGATTGTTTTAGCGAGAAATATGAAGTTTTAATTATCTCCAAATCCCTCTTAAAACGTCCAAGCAACTTCTCTGTTTCTTTCTTTGACTTATAATCTTCATCTATTCCCTCAAATTCATCCTGTTTCAGCTTCTCTTCAAGCTGAACGATTTCCTTCTCATTTTCTGCTATCTCCTCAAGATTAGATTTTACGTTTTCTATGTTTTTTCTTTTTTCGTCTTTAACTTTTTCGTCGCTCTTTATCTCGTCGTTGCGGTTTTTGTATTTGGTCAAGGTGTCAAAACCCATTTTTATACCTGTAAACTCTTCTTTTGTTCTTCTCAGCTCTTCACTTAGTTTATTGACTTCGTTTGTAAGTGCAGCCTGACGCTCTGCTTTCAATTCGAGTTCATCTTTCTCTTTTGCTTTCTCCTCAAGCAAACGTTTAACATTGGGTTCGTTTTCTTTAAGTTCTCTTTTTGTTCTCCCTGAATTTTTGCGCGCTTCTTCCAGGTCAAGGATACCCAACATCTTATCTATTACGTCTTTTCTGTCCTGTTTTTTTGCTTGGATCAGCGATAATTCTTTCTGGGCAACATAAGTGGAATATCGGAACTCTTTGAATCCAAAACCGAGAATTTGAGAAATTTTAGCATCCGTTTCTCTTGCAGATACGCTCAAAATTTTATTTTGGTTTACATCCCTAAGTTTAACTTCTGGTGATCCCGTTCTTTTGATTTTTCTGTAAATAGAATATTCGTGACATTCAATCTCGAAAAGCAATTCGACAGAACAAGATTTGGCGCCATTCCAAGAAATGATTTTATCCTTTTCGCCTTTAGGCGCTCTCGTCGTAACACCAAATAATGCAAAGGGAATTTCCTCGCCTATTGTTGACTTACCGGACTCATTATCTCCAAATATTCCTATGATTCCTTTTTGTGGAATATTTTCTATATTCAGTTCCTCATACTGCATGAAATTTTTGGCGCGAATTTCTTTGATTATCATTGCTCGGCACCCAACGATTTTAATTCATCAACGCCATACTTCAGAAGGTCTTTATATAGTCTAACGTACTCCTCATTGTGTTCAGTTTCAAATAGTTTGATTTTATCTTGGACGAAGTTTTCAAATTCTTGTATTGGTGTTAAAAATCTTAGACCGCTGAAATCGTAGTCCGTATCAACATCTTTGATATTGAGTTCATTTTCAATCCGCAGTGCAAAGAAAGAGTTCTCAAGTTCTCTTTGAAGCTCATTGATTTTGTATTTTCGATACACCTCAAATAAAACATCGCCCTTCAAGATAATCCGAAGTAAAAGTTCTGGGTCTTTATCACTTATATTATCAAGCACAAACTTATTAATATCTTCAACTTGAGAATCAAATTCGAGTTCTTCGGTCTTTATCCTTCGCACATCTAATTTTTGGAAGTTTAAATTATCATCGGATAAGTCATTATCGAGGTCAAACCAAACAAATCCTTTTTCATATTGCTCCTCTGTAAACGTGTATCTTTCAGTGCTGCCGGGGTAGCAGAATATTGTATCCTTTTTAGCCATACTCTGGAATTTATGATAATGCCCTAATGCAAAATAATCAAAATCTTTGTCCACACAGTCTTTAATAGAAAAAGGCGCGTATTGAGAGTAATCGGAGTAAATGGGATTCATCTCCTTCACNGAACCGTGAATCATGACAATCCCAAGGTCTTCACTACATTTAGGTAAATTCTCCACTGGGTTNAGATTTCCTTTTAAACCATAAAAGCTCTTCCCGTAAATCCCCAANCTCTTCCCATCTTTTTCCAAAACAACCTTTCTGAATTGAGTTTTGTTATCAAAAACGGTTATGTTATCCANTGCCTTCAAGGTATC
>NGFL01000042.1:1923-3427 GCA_002215665.1 candidate division TA06 bacterium JGI_Cruoil_03_38_101
CTCTTNGGGGTATCGTGATTGCCGGATATAACCAGAACTTTTGTGTTGCGGGACTTCAAATTAAGTTCTTTAAATCCTTCAATAATATGCACACGCGGGTCGTTCCTCGGTAAGATTTTATCATAGAAGTCACCACTGATTAAAAGAGCATCAGGTTTTTCTTCGATACAAAAATCTATTATTTGATCAAAAGCATTAAGGAAGTCTAATCTTCTCGCCTCTAATTTGTTATAAGCCAAATATGCATAGTCCGGGTCCAAATGCAAATCCGCTGTGTGGACTATGCGGAACATTTTGATTGCTCTTTTATATCTTCATTTAAAAGTTATATAAATGTTTGGTTGAGATGTAGCTAAAATCTGTTCTCAAACGTTTTTTAGGATTGCAGAGAAAGAGATAAGTAAGAGTTGTGTTATCGGATGTGGCATCCCTAACCTTTAAGTGCTTTAAGCATTCCTGCATATTTCAGGTTGTAAGCATTTTTATAATCTCGTTCGAATCGTTCGATTTCATTAGGATGGTTAACCATCCAGTAATAATAGTAATGTTTGTTATCACCGTTTCTCTTTCTGATCAGTCTGAAGATATCATCTTGGCTCTCTTCAATGGATTTTGTTATACTATTTGGAAGATTTTCATTTACTACTATACGGCATTGTCCTGGTTGGATTTTGGGATTTCCATTTTCATTATCTAAAAATGCGGAAACATAGGCATTGCCATAGATGGGAGTTTTTCCGATTCCTGGAAATTCAATGCGTTCTTGATATTTGAATTTTCCATAGGCTATGGAAGTAGTGAGCATAAATTCGCTCTCTAGCATTTGTTGATTAATCTTCTTTATTGCTTGTAATAATGAATGTAGCCCATCAGTTTGATGTATGTCGTTTCTTGGGTTATTCCTAACAAACAAAACTCCACTATCAGAAATAAAAATACCTTCAACTCGATGACCATTTAGTTCTTTTGGGTTTTGAAGAATATCGTACCCAGAACTATATAATCTATCCAGTGCATTCCAAGCTTCATCCTTCTTTTGCATTAGCTCTTTAAACCCTGAAATATCAAGGAATGCAACAAATGTATCTCCTTCAAAGCTATTTATTGACATTTGGCTACCTCCATCTACACCATTTCCGATAATTTTGGTATATCCGCAATACTCCGTATATACCTCTCTCTATGTGAAACACCTATCTCCTCAAAAATTCCCCTGTTCATTCTTTTTATCCCCCCCTCTTTAACCCTGTATGTCTTTATACACACATATTTTGTAATCGTATGCTTCTTGCAGTTTCCAAAGCCTCTTCAAAAATATGTTTGTAGTTCGCCAAGATCCTTCACCCAACCTTCATCTTCCCCTATTCACTCAGGCGCCTCTTTTTTACCGATATTTAACATGAAAACCGTATCCATTGTGTATTCCTTCCCTTCGATGCCAGTATAACAAATTTCCGCTTCAACGGGAACTTCTCCTTTCTCTATTGGCTTCAAAAAGAAGCTT
>NGFL01000009.1 GCA_002215665.1 candidate division TA06 bacterium JGI_Cruoil_03_38_101
TGGTGAATTTACCTTCGCCTGTTACGGAGTATACCTCTTTTACTAAATCTCTTGCTTTTTGCCATGCTTCTATATCTTCGAAATTATTAATCTTGCTCATAAAAATTAATTAATTTTAGACCTTGGACTTTGGACTAATTATATCCTCAAACCCTGAGCGGGGGACGAGCCCCCGCTCTGATATACTAAGAAATGTCTTTGAATTTATTTGTTTACCCATTCTCTTTGGGTAACTGCCTGAGACGATGTTTGTCAGGTTCTACCACACAAAAGAATTCTCTCAGTTCTTCTTCTTTATGCTCCTCGAAAACCCTTTTGAGCTCTTTGTGAACTTCTTTAAGACTTGTGGGACTCAATCGCAAAAGGATTACACCTGTAGAAGGTTTAGTTTTCAAAAAAACTAATGCACCAAAATCTTTATCTCTTGTTAGAAATAACCTATTCATTGCCTTGGCTTTTATTAGAAGTTCCTCATCAGATGAACATTGCATACCTAAATCTTTTGCCGTTACTACATTATGACCATTTTTCTTTAACCACTCAATGGTCATCTGGTAAATATCTTGATCTGCCAGTATCCTCATACAGTTCTTATATGTATCTCTTCTGAGCGGACAAGATCTGCCGCATACTTTGCACAGGCCTTGATATCCTCAATTCCCAGGTCAGGATAATATTTGTCTATTATTTCTTGAAAGGGAATTCCTTCCTGGATTAATTCAAGAATATCTTCAACTGGAATTCGAGTGTTACCTATGCATGGTTTCCCAAAATGAACAGATGGATCGATTACAATACGTTCCCTATAACTTTTTTTGTCTTGCATTTGTACCTCCACTTTATACTTCTCTTAATATCATTTTTCTTACAATTCTACATCTTATATTTATTTAAATTAATACAGTTAAGAGTAAATAATAACGGCTTTTTGTCAAGGTTGAGGGTGGTAGGGTTCGTTGTGTGATATGTGATATGGGATACTCATCCCAACTTCCCCTTTAAACTTGAAATTAGGGCGTTTTGCATTTTACTAATATCCGCACACTGTTTCTCTAAATCATAATATACGTCTGATGTAACAAATCCAAGCTCTTGAGATAAAAACAATAAATATCTCAACTCTTCCAATGAACCTCTGGAATTGAAGAGAAATCGAATATATTCCTTTGTTGAATGTCTGGAAAAACCCTCAACAATATTCGTAGGAATTGATACGGATGCCCTCCTAACCTGACTGGTCAAACCATATAATTCCTCTTTTGGAAATCCTAATGTGATTTTATACACTTCTTTCACTAATTCGTGCGACTTCTTCCAGACATCTAAATCTCTCCAATGCATTTTCACATATCTCCTATTACGTACCACGCTAATCCTATCTTTCTGCTCAATGTGTCCATACTTTCTTAATTGTATAATTCTTGACTCCGTATTTATCGAATAAAGCTTTTAAAAGTGGCTCCTTCTCTGCATCTATAAGGAGAATACCAGGACCTAGTTTTTCTTTCCCTTCATCGATTAACTTTGATTTTGATTCATATAATTTTCTTATTGCAGCACGCTTATCCTTTTCGGTTATACCTTTTAATGAATAAGTGCATAGGAGTTTTGGTTTGAGGACTTCCTTTATTTTTTTGCCCACAATGAAACTCGGATTACCCCAAATCATTATCCCATCCTTGCATACTTCCCAAAGAAAATCAGATTCCATCTCTTCTTTATTACCACTATTATAAAAAGTTAAGGAAAAGGGATATTTGAGGTCATGCTTTTTAGAAATGTCAGAGGTAATACCATGAGCAATTCTGGCTTCCTCTCCTACTTCCGGGTTATGATCACTTTTAGTAATTATAAGGAGGTCTATATCACTCTTCTTCGAAATATCACCAGTAAGGGTAGACCCAAATAATATTACTCCAATCAGGTTTGGTATTTCCTCTGCTCGCTCAATGAAATCCATCAAAGGAGCTTTGAATTCCTCATAAATACTCATTTGTCAATCCAGTGACAAAAATATAACATTTATAGGCTATTTGTCAATAGGGTGACAGTGGATTTGTGGAATTAGCAGGAGAGAGGGGAAGAGGAGAATATGACAACCCCTCCTGATGTCATTTGATCAATGGTTTTCTTTAGAGGTTCGTACTCATCTTCTGAATATAAATGCGGCTCAAGCATAGGTATATCCAGAGTTTTCTTTGCAATTGCAAATGCATCTTTTTTCTTTTTCCCTCTGTAAACAATGAGGAGATCTATATCACTACCTACTGTGTAATTCCCCCGGGCATAAGAGCCAAACAGGATAACTGACGATAGAGGGAGCTCCCTTGCAAGATTCCCTAATTTTTTCTTAAGTTGCTGGATTAACGCCTTGCGATCAAATTTTGGATAAAAGATCCGAACAGAACTTGATGATTTTTTCTGCATAGAGGGTTAGCCTCCTCGCTTCTTCCTTAATGTATAGACTTCTCGGAGAACCCGAGGGATGAACATTTGGGTATCTCGTTGGAATATACGCTTTATCCAGTTCCAAGGCACCTTTGAATAACTCATCCGGAATATCTTGCTTTTTGCCAAGCTCCTTTAAGAGATCTGCCACCGAGTGTCCCCATGCCTCTGCTCCCATCTTCTGGAAAACCGCTTTTGCCGCTTTTTCTGCTGCCTGTTGAGCTGAAAAACAAGCCCAATTATAGAAACCGCTCTGAATATCGTTTTCGGCATGCTCTAAGTCTCCTTTTGCCACATCCATCCAATCTTTACTTCGTTCCATTTTGATATCTCCTTTTTTCCTTTCCTTAATCCCTAAGCCCTAACACCTAACTCCTAATCCCTTATTTTTAAACATAATTAAGATGAAGATTTTGGCAAGGGGGTTGCGTTTATAGCGTTCCTTGAGTTCACAGGGTTCATAGGGTTCATTGAGTTCATAGGGTTCGTAGAGTTCATTGGGTTCGTAGAGTTCATTGGGTTCGTTGGGTTCATTGAGTTCATAGGGTTCATAGGGTTCATAGGGTTCGTAGAGTTCCTTGGGTTCATAGGGTTCGTAGAGTTCATAGGGTTTGTTGCGTTTATAGGGTTCTTAGAGTTCATAGGGTTTATTGTTTGAGCCTGAAAAATTAATCCCTGATTCTTTTACAATTTTCAATAGACTATTCATTTTTGTTTCTGAATTCTAATCTTAATACCTAACACCTAATCCCTAATATATACAAAATTATTATCTGCTTCTTTAAGATTTGGGAGGGTAGAATCTTTTTTGGAAAGA
>NGFL01000048.1 GCA_002215665.1 candidate division TA06 bacterium JGI_Cruoil_03_38_101
CTACAGATGGAGTGCATCGGCTTGCCGATGCGAATCTTACCGAGCCCTCAAAATCTAAAATCAAGGACCTGTCCCCGTATATTGAATGCCTGAGTATAAAGCAAATGTGCTTGAATCTATCAAGGGTGCTTGGTTGTAGATTTTTTAAAATTCTCCAAAATTCATTTCTCTATATTGATAATATTATCAATTTACGGAAATAAATACAAGGTTGTTATAAAACAAAAAGATTGGAAAGTCAAGCAAAAAATATCCGTGTGATTGGGGTCAAGTCTTTAATTTTAAATGGAGACATATTTGCCTCCTCCTATTGCCGGGGAAAATTACTTATCGAGCCTTGAAAGTTTAAAATTAAAGACCTGACCCCATTTTTCATTGACTTGGATTTAAGGCGTAAGCCTTTTATTGAAGGTTGTGTGTAAGTCTTTGTTTTATAATGACTTGTTGAGAGCTGTTACCAATTCCATTACAATGCTCCTGACCCAAATAAGCATTGGAGTGCAATAGCTTGCTATTGCAAGAACAATTGTTAACACATGGAGATAAAAAACTTGTTGACTTATAGGGGATTTCATGTTATAATACATCAATGATATACATTAATGCCTCACATTAAGAGGTTTACAGATATTTTTATGGCTGACATAAAAATGAAAGGAGGTAGGGGAAATGCTTAAGATTAAAAAAGAATATGTGGTAACCGATGATAATAAGAAGAAAGCGGTTTTGATAGATATAGAAACATTTGAAAAGATAGAGGAAACCCTTGAGAGTTACGGATTAGGTAAGTATATGGAGGAAGTAGAGGATGATGACACTCTATCTATAAATGAAGCAAAGAGTTACTACAATAAATTGAAGAAGAATTGTGCGGGTCTACACCACTGATTCTTTAAGAATTCTTTTCACACAAATATCATCCACCCCTCTTGGGGTGTTGTTCTTTAAACCCTCCAAGAAACCATCCCTGATATAAAACCAATTCTTTTTTAGTCTCTCATATCTGAAGGAGCCATCCACAAGATCCGTATGGATATGGACAAGTCTCATCAAACTCCCTGTTAAGAAACTCCCCAAAAAATACCTCCCTTATTGAATACTGCCTTATACCCCCTAAAAAAACAAGGTTTTTTATTTTTTTTCAAAAAACCCCTTGTAACTTTTAATTATTATATAGAGGGAGAAATAAATATTTTACAAGAATGATTAAAAATTTGGATTAGGTTTTTTGTTTTTTTTAACATTTAACGGGGGAGGCTTTAATGCAAATCTATCAATCTCAAAATGAACTGCTGAGTGACTGGTGGGAATTCTTCAAGGCTGTTGATTCCTCAGCGGTGGGGCGAAAGGATAAAGGCAATAAGAAAAATCCCAAAAAACACCTGGAGAAAGTAACAAAGAGAATGGAGAAAACGCTCTCAAACAATGTCAGCTTTTTTCTCCTGGAACTCTTCAGAAAATACAAGTTGAATAAGGACGAACAGATGATATTTATGTATACCCTGATAAGTGAAATTTCCCCGGTGGGATACCCCATGAAAGAGGTTAAAAATATTCTTGCTGCATTATATTCGCACCCCGGAATTATTATAAAGAAGGCAAAACTGCTTCTGCCATCGGCGAGGTTGATAAAACAGAAGCTTCTTTCTATATGCAGAGAGCGAGATTCGGTTCTGGATGCTCGTATAACTATTCATCCCAGGATAACGCATGCCCTTATAGAGGGTAAAAATGTAAAGGGGCTAAAAAAGCAAGAGGCAAGAGTTCCCGGAAATATTTTTATTGTGCGAAATCCGAGGGTGTGTATAGAACAGGTTATTCTATCTGAAGAAAAACGGAAGCAATTGGAAGAGCTAATAACTTACCTGAAGAAGCGTCCTCGTTTATTGAAAACCTGTGGGATGAAGGAAACGATTGAAAAGGGCACCGGTTTTATACTTCTCTTCACGGGTCCCCCGGGAACGGGAAAGACACTCGCCGCAGAGGCGATAGCCAAAGAACTCAAGAAAAAACTGTATATGGTGAACTATGCACAATTGCAAAATAAGTTTGTCGGAGAGACCGAAAAGAACATAGAAGCCGTTTTCGAGGCTATAGGGAGAGATAAGGCAGTTGGTTTGTTTGACGAGGCAGATGCCGTGTTCTCCAATAGAACATCAGTACAGACATCCGTTGATGTTGCTTACAATAGAGAGGTGTTACTTCTCTTACAAAGGATAGAGGAATTCGATGGAATTCTGATTCTTACAACAAATAGAGATGTGGCTTTTGACAATGCTCTCGCCAGGAGAATTACCTTCAAGATAAAGTTTGATTTTCCCGAAGCAACAGAAAGGGAGAAGATATGGCGCATTTTAATGCCCCCGGGCCTAAAGATTGATAAGGATGTTGACTTTCCCCTGATTGCAGAGCGGTTTGCATTAAGTGGCGGGGACATCAAGAATGCGGTGCTAAAGACGCTCATAAAAGCAGCCGTTTCATCATCTGGTTCTCCTGTTGTTAGGATGGAACACCTGCTCGTGGCAGCAGAAGAGGAATATTCAAAATTGAGGAGAAAAGGGAGAGATAGAATTGGCTTTCTGGCAAAAGAAAATATATTGGACGCAGATTACAGGGATGAATAAAAAGAATAAAATAAACAGGGATTGTAAGAGAATCTAAGAGATTAGAATAAAAAGACAAAGAAAATATAAGATATTTCTCTTGCAGTCTCTTTAGATCCCTGTTATAAAAATTATGCAGTGGAGAAAATGCGAAAAGAATGGTGTCTCTTATTTGTTATATAATAAGGTATTTTAGAAGTCGTAATTGTATAAATAAGAGGAGGGATTATGGAAAAAGAAAAAGAGAGAAAGGTCAATGCCAGCAAGGATGAACGGAAAAGGTGGATAGATGAAGTGCTGGAGATTGCCGAAAGGAAGGGTGTTGGAGTGTGGGTAGTAGAGGACTACTACGATAATGGGCCACTTGTTCGATTCAAATGTCCAGATAACCCCGAAAATGAGGCGGGAGTATATGTGTGGTACAGGAAGGTGGAGATTTTTTCAGAGCTTGGGACAACCATCAAGTCCGACTATACCGTTAGCTTATGGAAAATGGATTTTGTAGACATTATAAAGGAGAATATGGGATATGAAGAGCATCGGGATTATGATGGGTTTGTAAAAGAGATTGAAACCCCGGATGAGGTAGTTAGCGAGGTGAAGTCGCTACTTAATAGAAAGATATGGGAGGTTGAAGAGGAGTTAATAGAGGCATATGAA
>NGFL01000066.1 GCA_002215665.1 candidate division TA06 bacterium JGI_Cruoil_03_38_101
TAAAACGCCGTATAATGGACAAAAATAAATCAGTGCAATCCGTGTAAATCCGTGTCGAAAATATCTTGTTATATGTCATTATTTATGTTGAGTCGTACTTAAGGAACTGAAGGAGGGAAAAGGGATATCAATTGACGAGTGGTAAACGATATGAAATCTTCATGGCTCCTTCTGCACATAGGAGATACAGGAAGTTCGATTCGCATTTGCAACGTAAAGTTAAAGAGGAAGCAAGGAAGTTGTCAGAAGAGCCATATCGGTATGAGGAGTTAAAGGGGCCTTTGAAAGGTATTAGGAAGAAATAAAAACAACTTTACGATTGGTGTAGTAGCGTGAGGATTAAAAGATTAAACTGGGATAACCGCAATATTTTCCATATCGCTCGTCATGGGATTACAGCGAAGGATGTAGAAGATGCTTGTTCCGAGAGGCATATTGCACGAAAAGTAAAGGGTAGGTATCTTATATATGGTAAGACCGAAGCGGGGAAACATATTTTAATCGTACTCGTGAAAACAGGAGATAGTTTCAGACCAATTACAGCTCGTAATATGAATGAAAGCGAGAAAAGGATATATAAGCAGAAGGTGAAATAGATAAATATACAATGTCAGAAACGAAGTTACCAAAGTTCAAGTCGGATGAAGAAGAAGCGGAATTCTGGGATAGTTTTGATACTGCACAAATCTTGGAGGAGGGAGAAGAAATCGAATTGGGGTACAGACCAGAATCAGCAATAGAGAGTATTTGCATCGTGTGTGGTAAAGAGATGATAGAGAGGAAGCGTGATATTGATGTGCCGGGCGAGGAGATAACGATTCACATCAAAGAGTATTACTGTCAAAAATGCAAAAGGTCAATGTTAGGGTCTGCGGATGCTAAAAGATTATCGGAAGTTTTGGTAGGGTTACTGGAGGTAAGAGGCGGGGGAGTAATCGCAAGAGACACTGAAGTGTATAAAGATAAAGAAGGATATTTTGTGAGAATTCCAGTCGAATTTGAGGAAAGTTTAGATGTCCATGAGAAGAAAAAAACCAAAATCTGGTGTATGGGTAAAAGAATAATCATGGAAATGTAGTGAAGCAGGGGGCAATAGGTGGGGGGAAAAAAGGATGCGGGTATGCCGCTTCGTTGGAACTTGGGATATTGAGTTGAGCATAGAAATATAAAAAGCTAAAAGAATCGAGAAAGGGTTTAGATTCACAAAAACCGCTTTATTATCTCCCTCATCCAATTAGACTTCGTCCCCAACCGCTGGTCTATCGCCCTCATAACCATCAAATCCTCCTCTTCAAAAGTTCTTAAAACTAAAAGCATTTAAATGTTATTCGATTAGTTTTTAAATAGCGAATAAACAAAATATAATTATGCCTGAAATATCAGTTGGAATACCAGAGGAACTCAAGAAGGAGCTTGAAGAGTTGACAAAGGAGGAGGGACTTGAAGAAAGTGTTGCCTTGAGGAAATTGCTTATAACGGCGATTTCTGAATGGAAGAAGGAAAGAGCATTAAAAATGCTGGCAGAGGGTAAAATTTCATATATGAAAGCGGCAGAGAAAGCAGGGATGAACGTTTGGGATTTTGCCGACTTGGTCAGAGAGAAAAAGATAGTATGGATGAAAGAGGAGAGGATTCTCAAAGATTTAAATGCTCGTTTTTGATGCAACTCCGCTTATATATCTTGCAAAGGTTGAAAAACTCCATTTACTCAGGGATATTGGTAAGAAGAGAGTAATTCCAAGAGCTGTTTTTGAGGAAGTTGTTGTTAAAGGTAAGGAAGCAGGAAAAGTAGATGCATTAATAGTTGAGAGGTTGATTGAGCGAGGTGTTTTTCAGGTGGTAGAGGTTGAAGAAACGGATATTTATAAGAAGTTGAAGGAGAATAGGAATTTGAGTAAAGCAGATGTCGAAGTTCTTGCCCTTGCAAAAATCAAAGATGGGATCGCCGTCGTTGATGAAGATTACGCAAGGGGAGTTGCGGATGTAGAAGATATAAAATGTGGTGGCACAGTATATCTTATTTTATCGTTGCTTAGAGAAGATGTGATTACTAAAATGGAGGCAAGAAAGATTATAGATGATACAATAGAGAAAGGATGGTTCTGTTCCACAGACTTATATGCAAAGATTTTAAGAAAGCTGGAAGAAGTGTAAATATGCGAAGGAAAGCGTTGCTAAAAATCTTGCTATAAATAAATCATTCGTGTAAGTGGAACTTAGTACTTACAAAAACCGCTTTATTATCTCCCGTATCCAGTTAGACTTCGTACCCAGCTTTTGGTCTATCGCCCTCATTATTATCAAATCCTCCTCTTCAAATGATTTCATTAAAGAGCAGAAGCAAGAGGAAATATAAATAATAGGAGGAAAACAAATTGATAGCATTATACAATTCTCTGTTCTTCATTTCAATCCCTCAATTGTCTTCCTCGCACCCTCATAAACATCTATTCTCAGCCACATAACCTTTGCGAGTTTTTCTAAAGCATCTAAAGCCTCTTCTTTTGATATTTTGTGCTCTATCGCACTCTTTATCAAAACACCAATCGAACCTACCACTTCTAATTCCAAACCGATTGCAAACCTTCTTGCCGCAAGATCATCTAAAAGAACTGGACAGCTCTTCCTCCTTGCTTGTGCTATTGCAATAGCCTCAGCCTCTTCTATACCTGCTCTTTCCGCAATCTCACTCATTTCGACATCTTCGACTATCACAATCCATCCATCCTTTATCCCTTCTTCAATCAAAAACGCATCCGCCTTCCCTTTCTCCTTACCCTTCTCAACAACCTCTTCCTTGACTGCATAAGGTATAACAACTTCTCCAAACAACTCCTTCAGTAGTTTTAACTTGCTTATCTTGGCAAGGTGTATTAGCGGACCCGCATTACTGACAATCATTTATTTTACAGCCCATCGAATGTCCATTTCCAAATCCTCTTTCCCATACTGAAATGGGATATTCCTCTTTTTCAATTCCTCCAATGCTTCTCTATACGTTATCTTAGCCATGCTCGCCGCCTTCCAAAGGGACGTCTCCCCCTCTCTATATTGCTCCAACGCCCTTTTTATGCGATATTCTTTTAAGGCAACACCTAT
>NGFL01000041.1 GCA_002215665.1 candidate division TA06 bacterium JGI_Cruoil_03_38_101
TATCTCTAATTTCAAGAAGTTTGATGCCTCGAGTGGTACGTAAAAGAGGATTTCTAAGGGCATCAGTAACAATATAAACAAAATATTTATCTTTCTCATCGCGAAGGGCTTTAAATTCATTTACAGTTAGAAAAATATCATAAGAAGAGTCACTAGTGCCTTTTACTTCAATGAATCTCTCTTCTTTTTCGGATTTTGATTCTATATCATATCCAGGCTTTTCAGATTCCCCCAATTCTCTAGCAATTCTACCATGTTGCTTTTCATATTCCAAAGCAGCTAATACGCCAATTCTTTGCACAATGTTCTCCTTTTTACCTTCATTCTTTTCGCTATCTAAGAGTTTATCTACTCCTAACTCTTCAAAGAATTTTCGCCATTTTCTAATTTCATCATCATTACTGTCCTTAATGAATTCTGGACTTACAAATTCTAATGAAGTGTCAATCAAATTTTTCTCCGCTAAAATTTCAATACTATGCTCTGGGTTGTATTCTTGAGGGAAGACAAGATTTTTAGTTTTTATCCATTTTCCCCTTTTACTTTTCAGCGTTATAAATTTGTAGTCTTCAATTGATAAGGAATAATCCTGCCATAACTCTTTAATTTCTCCGATCTTTTCTATTTTTTCTTCGCCCGATAAACTGTTCCATTTTTCTTCGTTTAATTCGCGAGCTTCTTTTTGTTTTAAAGCATTCTTAATGTCCTGTTCAGTTAATTCTCTGATGACTTCTGGGTCAGGTTGGTTATAACGATGATATCTTCCTTTATTTAATTTCTTTCTAAATTTTTCGAATCTTCCATCTTTTTCAAGTCGTGGATGAACTATCTTGAACTCCTCTTTTAATCGCTCCGGGATTCGAATCTTCTTAAGATTAATGTAACAATCGTTTATCTTTGCTACTTTGTAATTGTCTGTTAATATGATTGGTCTGGAAAGGTTGCACATTCCATTCCAGAAGTTATCGTACTCCGCTTTATAGTGACTATAGTGATAGAAATATTCACGGCTATACGTCCCTACAAACATCGAATAAAGTTTTTTAAACCATTCAATTTCCTTCCCTTTTGCTTTTAGCTTTATGAGATTTTCACTTTTGGAAGACCTAACGAAGCTATAGATATCTTTAAATGTTTTTTCTATTTTTAAACTTGGATGTGACTTGCATTCTTTATGTATAACCTTTTTATTTGGATATAACAATTTCAAATCGTCGTCACTAAGGAGTTTCCTAATTTCTTCTGTTACTGATATAAGTTCTTCAGCTTTTGCGACTGAGCCATCTTTAGCAATCAAAACTGGATTATTTTCAAGATGGTTATTTAAAGGCACTTTTATATGCTCCTCAAATAGCTCATGACCCCCTTCTGAAGAGTACAGAATATCTGTAAAGTTCATTCTCCAATTATCGTCATTTAGAAATGTTGGTACACATTTCTTAATAATCAGATTGTATATTTCATCAGCAAGCCAATTATTCCATAAACACTCACGAGCAAGCTCACCTCTCCCTGGGGCAGTCAGGAAATCTGCTTGTAAAAGAAAGTTCAATCCACTTGGTATTTCTTTTAGTGGTAGGAAACTAAAAACTCCTATGTGGGCCGTGCCTTTCTCTTCTTTTATAAGATTGTTTTCGTCATCTAATTTGAAAGCTACTAATATCTCCCTTATTTGTACGTTCTCTCTTTCCCATTCTTTGGTTACATAATCTTCTCTTACACCAGGAGGTACGTTACAAATAGATCGAAAGATTAACCATCGGTCTTGATTCTCCAATGTGTCATTCCCGTATTCTGGGATTTGGTAAATCTCATAATTTGGTCTCCCGGAATGTTTTGATTTTACAAATCTTCTTTTAAAATTCTGGCCAGTATCACTTATCCCAATTTCTTTTATATTCCTCAGGAAAAGTAATATTCTATTGTTCAAATGTTCTGGTTTTACTTCTTCTCTAATTTTTCCCATTAGATCGGGGTTTTTGAGAGGCAAAATAAAAATCGTTCTATCTTCTGATAACTCCACATTTGGACTATCAATCCAGACGGGGATTACCTGCCAAGGAATATGTTCAGAATCTTGCCAAGTAGTTTTATCAAATTTAAAGTGATACCCACCTGAATAGATTTCAGGACATTCAGATATGAGAAAAGCGGCTTTAAATCCCACACCTAAGTAACCAATATAGTCTTTCGGTGTTTTTGAAGATCGCCCAACCTTACAGATACTTTTTACATCTTCTTCGGAAAATAGATTCCCATCATTAGATATTTTTATCGTATCTCCCAGTATTTCGATTTTTAGAGACCGACTTTCAGCGTCATCCGCATTCTGCACAAATTCCATTAAAAAGCTTCCGTATCGTGGGAATGCTTTCTGTAATCTGTCTATTGCTCCTGTAAGGGAGTCCAGTATAAACTCCTTATCTGAGTTAATTTGCCTGTTTTTTATATCTTCTATATAGTCTCTTGGTGTAGACATTTGACTTACCTTATGAATATCATTTAAATTTTATATGGTTAATAAATCTTTTCCAAAGCCGATTTCCATTGCGAGCAAATTGCGCCTAACTTCGTTATATCCAAACTCAACGTTGATATACATACTGCAGACGAACTTTCTACATCCTCAAAAAGCCCCATGTTCTTGCTTTTTATCACTCCACCTTTATCAACTGTACTTTTTTGGTATATGGAATACATATAACTTAAAGCCAGAATAATTGCGAACACAAAAGCGTTTTCGGAAAAGAGAACCTGTGCTAAAAGAAAAACCAAGAGAATGTTTTTAGTCAAGGTTTTTACTACATAAACCCCAGCGCATCCACTATCCTGCCCAATTCCACACCCGTAGTCTCATACCCCGCAGCATATCCCTTTGTGTTCGCGAGTAATGCAGCACCGATTAACGACACGCCGAAGTTAACACTCCCTATCTCCACGGGCAACTCGAAAATTTCTTCTAAAAATTCTAACTCCTCATAACTGGCATTTTTATGCGCCAGAACAC
>NGFL01000046.1 GCA_002215665.1 candidate division TA06 bacterium JGI_Cruoil_03_38_101
AGAGGAGAAGTTTGAGCAGATAAAGGAGTTCCTGGTTGGTAAAGAGAAAGTTGTTTCGCAAAAGACTGAGGAGGAGATAAGCAAGAAGTTTTACGATTGGTACAATGCGCTTTTGCACGGCGGCCGATACAAGGATCACGAGAACAAGCAGAAGACCGTTTCTGAAGAGGATTGTCTGGTCAACAACGTCATTGGCGTAAGAGATTTGGAAGAGCGGGAGCAAATAGCTCAGGTTGTAATGAATCGGCTGATTTTCATAAAGTTCTTACAATCAAAAGGCATTATAGAGGAAGATATACTTCACTATCTATCCGAGGTTAAAGAGGATGAACTCACGCCCAAATTACGGCAGTTGTTCTTCGGTGTTCTGAATACGCCAGAGGATCAACGACAGGATATTAATGAACGGTTCAAAGATATCCCCTACTTGAATGGGAGTTTGTTTACACATATTGAAGTCGAAAAGAGAAATTTGGATTACAAAGTAAAAGCAGAGATTCTGAAGAAGGTAATTGAGTTTTTAGACAGTTTCAAGTTCGTGCATAAAGAGCAGTTGGGGAACGGAGATTCCATAGACCCAGAAATCTTGGGTTACATCTTTGAGAGAGCGATGACCGGCACTGACAGAAAGGGAACCGGTGCGTATTACACGCCAAAGCCGATAACAAAATATATCTCAGAGAATACAATTTATCCATTCATAATAGAAAAAACAAACGAAATTCTTAAGACTGAAAAGGGCTATAAGGATACTGAATCGATAAAAGACATCGAAGAGTTGTTTATTCTGCCGGCAACGACTTTGAAAGAGATTTGGGACAAGATAATTCTAAAAGTACGGGTTCTGGACAACGCCTGTGGTTCAGGTGCGTTCTTGCTTGCGGCGGCGAATATCTTGTTTTCGTTGAACAGGAAGATAAGTGACAAATTAGGAGCAGAGAATCCAGATACTACTTTGAAGATATGGATCTTAGTCAATAACCTCTACGGAGTTGACATAAATCCGAACGGTATAGAGATAGCGAAATTGCGGCTCTGGCTGTGGCTTGCCGACTCTTACGAGCCGGGGTACATAAAACCATTGCCAAATATTGATTACAACCTCAGAGTGGGAAATAGTTTAATTGGCTACGTAGACTTAGGCGAGTTCAAGGAAACGAAACTCACCCTCTCGGATTTTCTTTGGAATGAAGAAAAAGACACTCTGGATAACCTTCTCAAAGAGAGGATTGACTTAATCCGCGAGTATAAAATAACCTGGGGTGAAGAAGCAAAAGAATTAAAAAGTTCAGTGCAGGAGTTTGATGAGAAAATAAGTAATCTGCTGAATGCCGATCTTTACAAGAAACTGAGAGATAAGAAGATACAAATAAATAGGGAAGAGTTTTTGAAGTTGAATCCATTTCATTGGGGTTTTGAGTTCTACGAAGTTTTTGATTTGGATACGCCGAAAGAGGAAAGAGGGTTTGACGTGGTGATTGGGAATCCGCCGTATATAGAAGTTAAAAAGATTGAAGGTTATACTAAGCCCATACTAAGAAATATTTACCATATAGGTAATAGAGAAATCCTAAAAGGGAGATACGATATTTTTTGGGCATTTTATGCCAATGCGATACAGCTCTTGCGAGAAAAAGGTTATCTTGCATATATCTCTTCAGAAAGCTTCCTAGATGCTTTAGGTGCCGATAACTTGAGGCAGCATATAGTGACATCGGGGACTCTTCTAAGATTAAACTATGTTGGAAATCCTTTCCAAGGCCCCCAAGTCAGTACTATAATTTTAGAGTATACAAAGGAGAAATGCACTGATTATAGATTTTACCTTAGTAATTGGATAACTAAATCAATAGCAAGTTTGAAGAAATCGGAGGTTCTAAAAACAGATCGCAATATTATAAATATCAATATTGTAAAAAATCGTGTCGTAGAAGAGATACTAAAAGAAATAGAAAAAGACTCGGTTGAGTTAGGATACATTATCTATTTGCAGCAGGGTATGATATTACAATCAGAGAAATACAAGAAGAAAGATTTTATTTATAAAACTAAAAAAGATCAATTTGTACCATATATTGAAGGTAAAGACATTAATAGATATTTTTTACCAACTGAGCATAGGTGGCTAGATTATCAACCTTCAGAACACCATAGAAGTAGGATAAAAGAGGTATTTACAGGTAAAAAGTTATTAGTCCGTAGGATAGCAGACGGAGTTAAAGCGTGTATAGATTATGGCAAATTTTTTACCGATAACACAATTTATACAGGGACTTTATATTATGATATAGACTCGCTCAAACAAAAGTACCATAGGCAGTTGAGGTACAGTAACGAATCATTAAATAAATCTAAATTATTTAGTTATGAATTTTTGTTAGGTATTATAAACTCTAAACTAATGACTTTCTATTTTTATAGTAATTATAAAACTTTTTCATTGAATGTTCTAAATAAATTAAAAATTAGACCACCTTCTGATAATTATAAATGCAGTATAGGTGTTTTATCATCATATTTACAATTCTTGAACTCGCGTTTCAATAGCATCAGTATACTTGATAAAACTTTAGATTCTCTTGTTTACGAACTCTACTTCAAAGATAAATTTGCAGAGGAGGGGTTAAAAACGAATCTACTCGAACTTGTTGAGCCTTACTTGAAGGATATTGAGAATTTAAAAACTGAGGAAGAGAAGCTTGAAGTAATAAAAGAAGTCGTTGAGGGGATTAAGAGCGATGGAGAAATAAAGAAGGAAATAGAGAAAATAAAAGGTCATGAGTGGGTGAAAGTGGTGGAAGGCGAAGGAAAATGAATACCGGAAGAGAAGTAATAGAGAAAGGGAAATGAATGAAAAAATAAAACATTTTGTAGAGGAAGTTAAAGAATACTTAATCGCGATTTATGGAGAGAGAATAAAGCAGGTCATACTTTATGGCTCCTTTGTGAGAGGAGAAGCAACTGAAGAA
>NGFL01000054.1 GCA_002215665.1 candidate division TA06 bacterium JGI_Cruoil_03_38_101
CAAAACGTCTCTATCAGCAGATATTTACAAGAGGTTGATTTCAGAAGCTCGAATATCGCATTGAAATCCAATTCCCCACGACCTATTGACAAATGGTCTTGCATCCCCTCCCCTGTGTAGGAGCAATCGTGCACGTGCGCCACCAGTATTTTCGCACCGCATTTATCTATCCATCTCTTAAGGTAATCCAGATAGATGCCGGCTTTCTTTTTTATCCCGGGATAGCATACTTCGGCTTTTATCGCATGCCCCACATCGAAGGTAAACTGCAAAGTGGGATAGAATAAAGAAAGAGCTTCAAGTATAAGGTCAGACCGTTCAAAAGGGACTAAATCGTTCTCCACGCTAACCAATAGACCGAATTCAGTAGCCATTTGCGTTATCTCTTCGCATCTTGCGAGTCCTTTTACTTTTATCTGCTTTCTCACATCTGCAAGCTTATACGTGGAAATTCTCGGATGCACGTGGAAATTGTAGTAGAGTGTTCGCGGTAGGAACTCAGCGGAGAATGCCATGCACTTTCTCAAAACAGCCATACTCGCATCAGCTATCTCAACCCTCGGATGCGCTACGGCTGTATCCAGTGGAGAATGAAAGCCGATCTTCAAATCATATTCCTCTAACAACCGATTTAGCTTTTCTCTCTCCCCAGCATCCATGCAATCTGGCAGTGGATAATCCAGAGAAAACTCGAAATAGTCCAGTTCGAGCTTGTAAAACTCTTCTATCGTCTTCTCGAATGGTCTGTTCCCGTACCACACCGGCGCTCCTAATAAAATGCTCATCTGTCGCCTCACGATTTCTTTAGCAGCTAAATAGTGAATAGCCAATAGAAAGAGGAAATCTAAAGTGCTTTTGCATTCTCAATTAGCATTTCAATATCTTTGACCCAATCCAGCGAATCTATTAACCATTTTCTTGTTTCTTGTTGTTTTTCTGATTTTATCTGTTCAAGCAACCAGTTAGCATCTAATACATTGGGATTATTTCCATAATACTCTGCGGCAACCGTCCAATTTGCGTCTTTATTGCATTCTTTAACTTTTCTCTTAACTTGAAAAGTACGGCTATTTTCCGGCTTATCTTCTGGCTCAAAGGTGACCCGAGAGATTTTAATTTGTTTTTTGGTTAAATTACGGGCAATTATATCAATACCTTTTTGTGTTCCACCTCTCCAAGCAGGCACAAAAAGACCTTTATTTTTTAGTATTAAAAACATCAGTGTTTCAAGTTCGTAGGGGCTTAAAAGCTCAATTAGTTTATCCTTAGAAACCTCAATCTTTTTGCCTGACTGAAGATAGTTAATTGCTTGAAACACTCCAAAATTTTCTTTTTTGTATATCTTTAACTCACTTCCCTCCTTTTTCACCGTGAAGTCATAGGTATGACTATTATCAATTTTAAGGGTTACCTTGTCCCTTTTCTTGTCGAGAGCGAGTTCAATCAAGTTCGTATCTACAGAGACAACAATCTTATCGTCATTGAGTGGTTTGATGCCCGCTTTTTTTCCCCAGTTACCATCAACATCAGCCATCAAGAATTTTAGAAGCTCCTGTTTATTGTTCGCAAAGTCTTTACTCCAACTAAACAAATATTTTTCTTCTTTGATCTCTCGACAGGTACCTTGGGTATAATACAGATTGCAGGGTAAAGTTGCCAAAACGTGCGGAACCTCCTTCACTATTTCATATTCTTCGGGTTTTGTAACGAACATATATTTTGGTACGTTTCTGATTGCGTAGCTGATTGCGTAGTAAATTTTTAGCTTTTCGTTCTCCCTTCTGATACGATAGGTTTTTTCTTTATCTGCTATCTCCCATCCATCTTCAACTTTCTTAAGGGGGGCACTTTCGGAAAGGGGTTCCCCCTTAGTTTTGAATTTGTTTCTTAAATCATCCGAGATGGCATCCCCCTTTAAATCTTTTTCAAATTTCGTAGGTACGCTAAATAAATACTTAGCGATTTTTCCCTCCTCAATATTCCTTTTAGTCTGAGCATCAATACCATCCCGTTTGGATAATTCATCTAAATCTTTATCATATCTCTTATATTCATTTGTCGGTAAATCATAAACTATACCTTCAGGCTCGAAAATATAGACCTTGCTACTTGTTATTGTAACAAACTTTGTTTTTCCCGCATTATCTCCCGCCGTGATAAAGTCTTTAACTGCCTTGAAGTCTTGATTTTTTGTTAGTTCTCTAAATTGTCTTTTAGCTTCTTCTTCGTTATCTTCATGCATATCAATAAGCGATGTGATTTTTTCAGTTGTAATTGTTCCAAAGTAAATCGCAGCAGCAGGCCCATTGAGTACGTTAGGTATTTTTTCTTCCAAATTTAACCAATATTCTGCTAAGCAATTACCCTTACCGAGTTTAAGATAAAAAAATTTGTCTGCCATATTTTTATTCTATACATATATTAAATATGATAAAACAATCGCAATAACTAATTGGCTATTGCCTAATCAATCTTCTTTCCGTTTAACGATCAGCGTTAATCCTTCGCGGTCTATTACTTCCACTTTTTCGCCCTTGGGTATCCGTTCTCCCGCCAAGGTTCGAGCATTCCAGATTTCACCACGTAGTTTTACCGTGCCTCCGTCCTCGTTAATTTCGGTCTCAGCCTTCGTTACTTTTCCGATGAGTTCTTCACCACCTACTTTTACTTTTCGTTTTCTCGCTTTCAACACCGCCCCCACAGCGAAGAAGAAAAAAGCTGCGGATGCCACCGCGATGCCAATTACGGTTAGTACAAAGCCTTCAAACCAGCCTGACTGGGGGTTGAAGAGAAAAGGCTCTTTTGGTAATATCAAAGCGCCGACTATCAAGCATACGGCACCTCCGGTAGTGAGTATCCCAAAGGTAGGCGTAAGCGCCTCTGCAATGAATAAGATAACCGC
>NGFL01000014.1 GCA_002215665.1 candidate division TA06 bacterium JGI_Cruoil_03_38_101
TAGGGGCCCTGTTTAAAAGAATTGGATGTTCCGATACGACCTCTTCAAGGCAATCCCAAACTTCAGGTCTCTCTTGCTCATGCCATTCTCTTGCCACCTTCACACTTGGAACCAATCCTTCTTTCTCTAACTTATTAAAAATAAAAGGTTTAAATAATTCTAAGGCCATTTTTTTGGGTAAACCACATTGATTCAGTTTAAGTTCTGGCCCAATGACAATAACAGACCTTCCTGAGTAATCGACACGCTTACCAAGTAAATTCTGACGAAATCTTCCCTGTTTTCCCCTAAGTGCCTCACTTAAGGATTTTAGAGGTCTCCTGTTTGCTCCAAGATGAACCCGTCCTCTTTTTCCATTATCAAAAAGAGCATCGACTGCTTCTTGTAACATCCTCTTTTCATTGCGAATGATTAGTTCAGGGGCTTTCAGTTCGATAAGCTTTTTCAATCTATTATTCCGATTGATAACTCTTCTATAAAGATCATTCAGATCAGAGGTGGCAAAACGCCCTCCATCTAACCTAACTAATGGCCGTAAATCAGGTGGTATAACAGGGATAACGTCAAGGATCATCCATTCAGGATGATTCCCAGATTTCTTCAATGCCTTAAAAACTCTTAATCTCTTCGCACACTTAAGCTTCCTTTGTTGAGATCCCTCTTTCTTCATTAGTTCTCGAAGCTTTTCAGTTTCTGTGTTGATGTCTATCTTCTGCAGCAAAGACTTGATGGCTTCAGCCCCTATGCCTACCTTAAAGGAATCTCCATATTTTTCTTGAGCTTCTTTATATTCTTCCTCATTCAATAGTTGTTTATAACGAAGAGGACTCTCTCCAGGATCAGTTACAATATAAAATTCAAAATAAAGAACCTTCTCTAAATCTTTTATGGAAAGATCCAAAATAAGTCCTATACGGCTTGGGGCGCTTTTAAAAAACCATATATGTGCTACGGGAGCAGCCAGTTGAATATGACCCATACGTTCACGCCGAACCTTAGATCGGGTGACTTCAACGCCACATCTTTCGCAAATAATGCCCCTGTATTTCATTCGTTTATACTTACCACAGAGGCATTCATAATCATTTATAGGACCAAATATTTTTGCACAAAAAAGACCATCTTTTTCAGGTTTAAAAGTCCTGTAATTTATAGTTTCCGGCTTTGTTACTTCTCCCCAGGACCAGCTTTTTATTTTTTCAGGAGATGCAACACTAATTTTCACCTGGTCAAACTCGATTTTTGGTTTTCCACCCATAGAATATCTAGTATCCATCATTTTTCACCTTTTATCATTCTGGGAACATCAATTCCCCATGGCAATATTTTTTCTTTTTCTGCCTTTTTTAATTCTACATCCAAGCATAGACTTTGAAGTTCTCTAATAAGAACATTCACCGATTCAGGTAAACCAGGAGTAAAATCAAGATCACCCTTAACTATTGCTTCGTAAATCTTTGCTCTCCCTTCAACATCATCTGATTTAGCAGTTAGCATCTCTTGGAGTAAATGAGCTGCACCATAAGCTTCCAGGGCCCATACCTCCATCTCTCCAACTCGTTGCCCTCCAAATTGCGCCTTCCCCCCTAACGGCTGCTGGGTTATTAATGAATAGGGACCTGTAGAACGGGCATGAATTTTATCATCAACAAGATGATAAAGTTTCATTATGTAAATGTATCCAATAGTGATTTCTTGATCAAATAATTCTCCAGTTATGGCATCGTATAATCTCATTTTGCCATTAATAGGTAGGTTTGCCTTTTCAAGGAGTTCCTTGATTTCTATTTCGGAAATTCCATCAAACACAGGAGTCGAAACCCAAAGACCAAGATTCTTTGCTGCCCACCCCAAATGTGTTTCTAAAATCTGTCCAACATTCATTCTTGAGGGAACTCCAAGAGGATTTAAAACAACCTCAACAGGAGTTCCGTCAGGTAATCGAGGCATGTCTTCTTCAGGTACAATTTTAGCAACTACTCCCTTATTACCATGGCGACCTGAAATTTTGTCTCCAACTGCAAGCTTCCTTTTCATGGCAATATATACTTTGATTACCTGAATCACTCCAGGAGATAGTTCATCACCTTTTCTCAAGGAATCAACTTTCTCTTTAAAAATAGCTCTTAATGCCTCTATCTGACTCTTAACTTTCTTTTCAACATCTCTTATTTTATTTTCCTTCTCCGGTTTTTCTTTAATTTTCAATTTGTGAATATCTTCTGGTTTTAATCTGTTAAGGATATCCATATCCAATTTTTTACCCTTCTTTATTTCTAAACCCAAGAGTGTCAGATCTTTTTCGACGACTTCCCCTTTCAATATACTCGCTATCTTCCTCAATTTTTCTTTCTTAAGGATTTGTATCTCATCTTCCAGATTTCTCTTAATCTTAGCTATTTCATCTTTCTCTATTTTTTTAGCACGCTTTGATTTATCAGTACCTCTTCTGCAGAAAATCCTTACATCAATAACTGTACCTTCAATTCCAGGAGAACAGTAAAGCGAAGCATCCTTAACATCCAGAGCCTTTTCTCCAAATATCGCTTTTAGAAGTTTTTCCTCAGGCGATAATTGAGTTTCACCTTTCGGAGCTACTTTCCCAACCAGGACGTCTCCTGACTTAACTTTAGCTCCGATTCTTACGATCCCGTCTTCATCTAAATTCCTGAGGGCTTCTTCAGGAACATTGGGAATATCTTTTGTTATTTCCTCAGGTCCTAGCTTTGTATCCCTGGGTTCAATAGATTCTTCAACAATATGAACTGAAGTAAAAATATCTTCTTTGATTAATTTTTCACTGACAACAATAGCGTCTTCATAGTTATATCCCCTCCAAGGCATG
>NGFL01000052.1 GCA_002215665.1 candidate division TA06 bacterium JGI_Cruoil_03_38_101
ACCAATTGTCCCGGAACTTCTGTTTTTGTAGAATGCTCTTAGCTTTGATTTCAACGAATTTTACCATATTTACCAGTATCGCTTGCCTTCAAGAAATTTATCTATTCCTTGTTTTTCGAGCTTCCCGAGATTCTTTAGGTGCGCGTCTCCGTGGATTGGTTTTAGGAAGTCTAACTTCTCGCAGGTCTCAAACTCTTCGCATTCCCAGCAGCCCTGGATATTTTTCTTTGGGCAACAGTTTCTGATTTTACAAGAAGGTGGCCCACCCCCACCTCGGCAAGCCCTCTTACACCGTAATCTGACCATAGCTCCTAGAACCTCGTAGCACTGCTCGTAATTTTTGAATTCTTTGAAGAACTTAGACAATCCCTGAGAAACGCGATTGAATTTTTCCTCTCGTAATTTCTTCCTCAAATCTCTGGCTAAATCGGCTATTTCGCCTTTATAATTAATACAATCACCACAGTATAACCCACAATATGCAATAAAATCTTTATCTTTCATCTCCATAGTCTCATCTCATTAATTTTACATTAATTCCCGAATTTAAAGACCGTTCCTGAATAATCGCTTTCAATATTTTTGCCCTTGATTTCATATCAGAATCAGATATTTTATTGCTCACAATTTTTCCCCTTGCCTCTTCTATTGCGTTGTTAATTACCTCAATCGGCAATACTGTACACACCTTGCAATAAAAACTCATTGACCGCCCGTCATTGTAGTTATCCAGTAGATTTTCTACCAATAGTCTCCTTTCTCTTTGACCCTTTAGCCAGTTGTCCAATCCCGACTTTTTAATCGCATCTAAATTTTCTTGAGCTGTTTTCAGGTCTTCTGGGTACTTAGCCAATCTTCTTTCATATCTTTCGCAAGGATACTCTCTGCAGTCAGCACAAGTCCCGAACCCGTATTTTTTCACGCAACAATTCCAGATAGAACACCATGAATGCATCTCAGTCACTTTACAACCAATGCATCTGCTCTTTGCTCTTGACTGATATCTGGTACATAAACCACAGTATATGCCGCATGCACCAATAAGGTCATTTTTTGTTTGACTCATTTTGCTATTCTTTTAGTTTTTCATAAATCACAGCAAGTATTATGCATAATATTGCAATCTCTATATAACCTGTGATGAGGCTTGTAATTACCAATCTCAAGGGGATATTATACATGACAATGCTCGAAAAGGACATCATTACAACTCTGAAAAGACCAACAATTAGCCCATAGTACAAACCTTTTTCCCACCCAAATCCTGGTATTCCATTGTAAATAATCACATAGACCGCAACGAGAATAAAACCGTTGATTAAATCAAAAAAGAGTCCGGCTAAAATATTTGGTGGTGTTTTCCAGATTGGTAAATCAGAATAGGGAGCAAATATTGGACTTGTTGATATTGCAATGAGCATATCGAATATTATGAATAAAATACCCATTACCATGCTACATGCCAAGATTTTTTCGTTTTCTCCATATCTTTACATCTGTATTATCTTATCTACTTATAATAACTAAGATTTCCGTCTGCTTTTCTTCGGGCAACTTCGTCATCCCGTCCTTTATTATCCATCTTGCATCCTTGCCTGGATTTGCTTTTGCCCATCGGATTAAAAACTCTGCAACATCGTCAGGATTCTTCTTCGTTATTTCTCGCAAGACCCACGACACCGCTTTCTTTATGTCCTTTTCATTATCTTCCATAACCAGATCAAGAATCGTGAAAACCGCATTTGTTGTTTGAACCCTCTTGTATCCTCGCAAAGTTACCACTCCAAAACGCCTGATCCATTTATTCTCGCTCTTTATCCATTTTTCAGAGAGAGGCAAAACGAGTTCAGGATTGGAATACACTATTGGTTCCACGCTAAACATGGCAAGGTTATCACAAACTGCCCAGTTGTCAAGATCAGGCAACACTGAAGAGATGAAATCCAAACAGATTTCAGGATTCTTTGGACAAAACTTCGCCAGGCATTTCCCTGCTATTTGTCTTGCTTCAAAAGAACTCTCGTTCCAGATAGTCTCTAACAATGACGGAGCTTTTGTTGGCTCTTTCTGGATAAATTTCCCTATCTCTACAGCTACTACTCTCAAAATGGGAAGTGGAACTCCAAAAAACTTCCCGGTATCTGGAATGATCCTCTGGTAATTCTTTGTTGCTTCTTTATCCACAGAGGATTTAAAGAGTTCCTGCAATCCTCTCGTGAACTCTTTTGGCGTATCTACCTTTTCAAGCAATTCCTTTGTTCTTTTCTGGATTTGTGATTTATCCATATTTCAAAGCCCTTATCAGACTACCTTTCATCTTTTTCATTGCTTCTACCTCTATTTAATTTTTAGACTGTTTGCGTGTAACGGTATCAAAGGGACTATACGAAGTATGCTCGTTAGGGCAAATTTGTGCGAAGCCGCAAGGCTCGTGATAGGCGAAGTTTTGTCATCGCTAAGTTAAAGGCTCTTCCTGATCTCTTCAAGAGTAGTTTTAGCATTGGGTGCCATCTCAAGAATTGGACTGAGTTTCTCGCAAGGATATTCATCACAATAAGCACAATTTTTGAGACCCCTCTCTTGTAATAGAAAGTCTTTCATCGGTGTTCGGATAAGAGATTGTGATTCCAACTATTGATACCTTTGTATAGTATAAAAGCGATTATTTTACCCGGTGATATGG
>NGFL01000059.1 GCA_002215665.1 candidate division TA06 bacterium JGI_Cruoil_03_38_101
AGCCAAATGCTCTTCCTATTAAGGTCCCTATCAGAACGAAGCCCGCTCCTTTGACTATTTTCCGCAGTGATTCGTTTAAATATGATTCTTCGTTTGACATTTTCGCAGCTCAACCTTTTTGATCTATTCCCTTACCCAGTTCTATCTGCTTCAATATCTTCGTTAAAATCGGATTCATGATTAATTAAACCACGCAGGTTTACGATGAGATTCGTGATTCCCACGAGTCCAACGCACTGCGCAAACAGTTTGTATTCGGTCATGTTCTTTTCTTCCCGCAAATCATAGGCAATAACTCATTTCTTCGCATGCACGCCTCTCTCTTATTCTCTTAATTCTAAGTCTAAGAACTCTTTTGGTGTTTGAACGCTCAAGTAAGTGCGATCATTGAAATGCTTTGTATTCCATGTAACGAACCTTGTGCAACTATGCTCCTCCGCAACAACTAGGATTAACGCGTCTTGAAAACCCATCTTTAGCTTTATCTTTTGGAATGTTTTATCGAAAAGAGCCTCAACAAACTCATTTACTGAGATGAAAGCAGTTGAAGGATACTGTATCCTCAAACCATAAACTTCCTCAAATCCCTTAAATAATTTCATAAGTTCTACTTCATTTAGATTGAACGATGCAATACCGAGCAACTCGAACAAATTAAATATTGAGGTGTATTTTTCTTCCGCTTCATTTAAAAACGCCTTGTTTATCTCATATCTATCATCTTTTGGGAATAACTTATCGATCACAAAGATATCGGTGTCAATAAAGGTCATCTTCTTGCCCTCAATGTAGCCATTACTTCGTCTGGGCTCTCTCCAAAACGTTTCTTCCACGCTTCACCCTGCCTGACCTTATCCCATAACTCATTCAGCTCTTTTTTGCTGTAACCTGTTTTCTCGCTTTTTCCCATAAGCTGCCTTTCAATAAGCAACGCTATATCGCTCTTCTTTTCACTCCCCAAAAAATGCCGAACGGCGTCTATCACTACTTCGGTTCTATTTTTGTAAAGCCCTTTTTTAACCAGCCTCTCTATATCCTTGGCTAATCTTTCCGGCATCCTTATTTGTATTACATTTTTCGTCATGTAAATCTCCTATCATAAATGTTTATTTTGTATTGTAATATATAAAGCCATAAAGCGTCTCTTATCCCCCCTTATCCCCTTGTAAATAAAAAGGAAGAGACAAATCTTTGTATCCCTGCGGGCAGACCTACTAAAGAGAGCGTGGATGCAATCGTCATCGCTGCAAATCCAAGCGAAATCAAGCCGTAATCCGATGCGCCAAGCCATCGAGCAATAATCATCCGTGAGAGATAGCCTAAAGCCATTCCAATTAAAGCGCCGGAGAAGCCTATCCCTGCTCCTTTGGCTATTTCACGAAGCGATTCGTTCAGATATGATTCTTCGTTTGGCATTGGGTCGGCTTTAGCTCTTTTTACGGTTTCCAAACCTTTATCCAGTCCACTCGCTCAAAGTCAGGATCGTTTGTTGCGATGTTTGTTATTCCATATTTTTTCATTGTGGCAACATGTATTGCATCGTTCGATAACAAGCAATATTTCTTAGAATAGCCTAAAGCAGTGTCAAAGATTTTCCTATCCATTTCAACAATTCTCAAATTCTCAATTCGCTTAATAATCCCCACAGCACTCCAAGCTTTGTTTAACCCTTTTATAATATCCCAATTCTTCTTCAAATAACTAACAACAGATTTTGGTTCTATTTCATATTTCTCTACAACTTCAGCAATCATTGTTCTGTGAAAAACCTCGTTACAGACCAAAACAGAGGTTAAACCACTGTATTTACCTCTATTTACATCCTCCAAAAAAGTTTTGCATGCCTCGCCATATTTCCAATGTTCTAAGATATCATAAAGGAAAATATTGGCATCTATGAAGACCTCTGTCCCTGGCTCTACATCGTTTAACATCTAAACTGGCTCCAAATCTGGACTCTCTATAATCTTATCTACCCATTTCTTATTAGAAATCTTTATCATACCCTTTAACATCACAACGGGGTTCTTTTTCACTTCTATCTCCACTTCCTCTCCTTCTTCTAATTCCAGCTTCTCCAAAGGTTTCAACATTTCATTCTCATACCGCGCCTTTATTCTTATCGCCATTCGGCATCACCAAGATTAAGTTGAATTTGATATTACAAAATACTTCTACTTATATTTTTCACAGTGGGAAACTTCGTTGTATCAAGTTCGCATCGTGGAAAACATGAATGGAAATCCAATTTGCATACCAGAACAGAATAAATGCAAAGATCAAGCTCAAAGGTAAGGTTATCTTCAGTGCGGAGATTATCGTGCCTTTTATTCTCCCTTTGTCTTCTTTTCCTTTGTAAAAAGACACATACCGAACAATCCCGCTTTGCATCCCTACCAGCGAAAGAGTTGCTGCAATCGACATCACCGCAAAACCAAGTGCGACCAAGCCGTAATCGCTTGCTCCTAATCGTGCAATTATTAATCTTGAACCATAGCCAAATGCTCTTCCTATTAAGGTCCCTATCAGAACGAAGCCCGCTCCTTTGACTATTTTCCGCAGTGA